>DATJJM010000261.1:0-2812 GCA_035492535.1 Acetobacteraceae bacterium
AATCCGCTGAAGGAGGCGGCCGGCTATGTGGTGATGTCCGGCAATCTGTTCGAGAGCGCGGTGATGAAGATCAGCGTGATCGACCAGGATTTCCGCAAGCGCTTCCTGTCGAATCCCGCGCAGCCGAATGTTTTCGAAGGCAAGGCGATCGTGTTCGAAGGCCCGGAGGATTATCACCATCGGATCGACGATGCGGAGCTTGGCGTGGAAGATCAGTCTGTGCTGATCATCCGCAACTGCGGTCCGGTCGGCTATCCCGGCAGTGCGGAGGTGGTGAATATGCAGCCACCTGCATCCATGCTGAAGCGCGGTGTCATGACGTTGCCGACGATGGGCGATGGACGGCAGTCCGGGACGTCGGGCTCGCCGTCGATCCTGAACGTCTCGCCGGAAGCAGCGGTGGGCGGAGGGCTGGCGCTGCTGAAGACTGGCGATCGCATCCGCATCGATCTCAACACACGCAAGGTGGATGTGCTGCTGCCAGCGGGCGAATTGGATGCGCGCCGAGCCGCGTGGCAGCCGCCGAAACTCAACAACATGACGCCATGGGAAGAGATTTACCGGTCCATGGTTGGCCAGCTTGGCCACGGCGCCTGTCTGGAACCGGCGACGCTCTACCTCAACGTCACCGAGACACGCGGTGAATCACGGAACAACCACTGATGCAATTCGGTATCGCTATTCCCACCGCCGCTGACTCGTGGCGGCTGGTGCGCCGGGCAGAGGAACTCGGCTTCTCCAATGCCTGGTTCTTCGACACGCAGATGCTCAACGCCGATCCGTTCGTCGCGATGGCTGCGGCGGCGATGAAGACGACGAAGATCAAACTCGGCACCGGTGTACTGATCCCGTCGAACCGCATCGCACCGGTTGCCGCCAATGCCTTTGCCTCGCTCAACAAGCTGGCGCCGGGGCGCATCGTATTCGGTGTCAGTACCGGCTTTACCGGCCGACGCACGATGGGCCTTGGCGCGGTGAAACTGGCGGATATGCAGGAATATATACGCATCGTGCAGGCGCTATGGCGCGGCGAAACAGTCGAGATGGAGCTGGAGGGCAAGCGCCGGCCGATCCGCTTCATGAACCTTGAGCTTGGGCAGATCAACGTCGAGGACCCAATCCCGGTTTACATCGCCGCATCAGGCCCGCGAGCGCGCACGCTGACCGCGAAGCTCGGTGCTGCGTGGATCGACAACGTCGCCGATGCGGAGCGTGGTGCTGCGACGCTGGAGCAGATGCGCACTGCCTGGCAGGAAGCCGGCCATGCGCGCGATGATCTCCAGGCTGTGGCGTGGATCGGCGGGGCGGTGCTGGCAGAGGGCGAGCCGGTCGATGGTCCGCGCGGCATGGCGCTCGCCGCGCCACGGGCGTCCATGCTGCTGCATCGCGCGGCCGATACCGCGCTGGCCGGCTATCCCTCGCCGCTGGCCATGCGTCCCGAATTCGCCGCGGCGGCAGAGGGCTACATCGCTCACGCGCGCAGCTTCGAACCGAAGGACGCCTACTACCTGTCCAACCACCGTGGGCATCTGATGTTCGTGCGTCCCGACGAACGCCCCTACATCACTGCCGACATGATCCGGCACACCAGCTTCATCGGCACCGAGCGCGACCTCACGCAGCGTATTGGCACGCTTGCGGATGCCGGTTTCACCCAGGTGGTCTTTTCGATCCCACCCGGGCAGGAGCATGCTGTCGAGGATTGGGGCCGCATCCGTCGCGCCTTCGGCTGAGGAGATTGCATCATGTCGGGTCGCCTCGACGGCAAGACCGCCTTCGTCACTGCTGCCGGCCAGGGAATTGGCCGCGCCACCGCTCTCGCGTTCGCCGCAGCCGGTGCGCGTGTCATCGCGACGGATGTGGATGAGGCGAAAGTGTACCAGATCGCCTCGGCTGCGATCCACACGGCGAAGCTGAATGTGCTTCACGCGGCGGACATTGCGCAGGCCGCAGCCGACGCGGGACCCACCGATATCCTGTTCAACTGCGCCGGCCTGGTGCATCAGGGCACATTGCTGGACGCGACCGAGGGCGAATGGGAGCTGGCGTTCGAGCTCAACGCACGCTCGATGTTCCGCACCATGAAGGCGTTCCTGCCCGGCATGCTGGAACGCGGCCATGGCGTGATCCTGAACATGGCGTCCGTCTCGAGCAGCGTGAAGGGCGTGCCCAACCGCTTCATCTACAGCGCGACAAAGGCTGCGGTGATCGGCATGACCCGATCGGTCGCCACCGACTACGTGACGAAGGGCATCCGCTGCAATTGCCTCTGCCCCGGCACGGTGCACACGCCAAGCCTCGACGAACGGATCGAGGCCAACGCTGCACAGGCTGGCTCCGTCGATGCGGCGCGCGCGGCCTTCATCAACCGCCAGCCGATGGGGCGCCTGGGCACGCCGGAAGAGATTGCCGAGCTCGCGGTTTATCTGGCATCCGACGCCGCACAGTTCGTCACCGGCCAGGCTGTCGTGATCGACGGCGGCCTTACCTTATAGGGAGAAACGCATATGAAGCTGCTTCGCTATGGCCCAGTCGGCGCCGAGAAGCCCGCGCTGCTCGATCGTGATGGCAGCATCCGATGCCTGTCGTCGGTGGTTCGCGATATCGACGGCTTCGCGCTGTCCGATGCGGCGTTGAAAATGCTGGCCGGTCTCGATACGACGACGCTGCCGAAGGTCGATCCGGGCGCGCGTCTCGGCGCGTGCGTGGCTCGGCCGATGAACTACATCTGTATTGGTCTCAATTATGCGGATCATGCGGCGGAAGCCGGCATGCCGGTGCCGAAGGAGCCGATCATCTTCCTGAAATCACT
>DATJJM010000262.1:0-13111 GCA_035492535.1 Acetobacteraceae bacterium
CACGGCCTGGGCCGCATGGCGGTCTGCGGCGTGGATGCCGCGACCGTCCGGGCGATCTTCGCCGAGCACGATCTGGCGCTCGAGGTTGCGGCCGTGAATGCGCCGCGCGCGGTCACCGTTGCCGGCCCCGCCGGCGACATCGCGCGGCTCGGAGCGGTGATCCGTGCCACCGGCGCATTCTTCAGCGAACTCGACCTGGACTATGCGTTCCACAGCCGTCTGCTCGATCCGATCGAGCCCGAACTTCGGCGGCGGCTGGCCACGCTCCCCAGCCGCGTGCCGCATCTGCCGTTCGTCTCGACCGTGACCGGAACAGCCGAACCGAAGCCGGAGCTCGGAGCCGGCTATTGGTGGCGCAACATCCGCGAACCGGTGCGCCTCGATGCCGCGCTCGACACCATGGATGCCCTCGGCATCGGCACATTGCTTGAGATCGGCCCGCACCCCGTACTGCAGTCCTTCCTGCGCGAAGGGCAGCGGACCTCAGGACGCCCGGTACGCGTGCTCGCCAGTCTCACGCGCGGCCAGACCCATGGCGATCCGGTGTGGGCGATCGTCGCCGCCTGCCATGTCGCGGGCCACGACATCGCCGCGGGCCCCCTGTTTGATGGTGAGCGGCGGGCGCGTGGCCTCCCTCTTTATCCATTCCAGCGCCAGACCATCGCATTGCCGGCCTCCCGCGAGGGCCTGGACATTTCCGGCATCGCCCGAACGCATCCGCTGCTCGGCTTCCCGGTCGGCGACAGTGGGCTGACCTGGCGCGCGCAGATCGACACGACGCTCTTCCCCTGGCTCAACGACCATGTCGTCGATGGCGATGTGGTCGTTCCGGCGATGGCGCTGCTCGACATGGCGCTGGCAGCCGCGCGCGTACGCTTCGCCGACAGTCCCGTGCTCGACCTGCTCGATGTCGAGCTGCGCCAGCCCGTGCTGCTCGAACCCGGCCAGATGATCGAACTCGGGCTGCAGATCGGTGCCGAGCGCAACACGTTCGAGATTATCAGCCGCCCACGGCTGTCCGGTTCACCCTGGAGCGTTCACGTCACCGGACGCCTGGCGGTGGGCGAGCGGATGCCGGTCGAAGCGGGTAACGCGCCGCCGAACGCCGCCCCCATCACGCCAGACGCCCTGTACCAGCAGGCGTCCACAGCCGGATTCAGCTATGGTCCGGCGTTCCGGACGGTTGCCGGGCTGCTCCTGCACGATGCGCGCTCCGCCACCGTGACTTTTCGTGCACCGGATGCGGATCATGCTGCGCGGGTGAAGGCAGGTTCGATCCTCGATCCGGCCTGGGCCGACGGATCCTTGCACGGCCTCATCGGCCTCCTGGCAAGCCAGGCGGGCACCGAACCGGCGATGATGATGCCCCGCCGGTTCGCAAAGGTCCGGCACTTCGGTCAACCCGATGCCATGCCGCATTCGGCACGCCTGACGCTGGTGCGGAACGGTCCGCGCGCCGTCGAGGCCGCCATCCAGTTGCTGGATGCGAACGGCGACTGCATCGCCGATTTCGCGGGCGTCTGGCTCGTGCGCGTGCCGATGCGCGGCCAGCGGGAATCGCCCTCGTTGTGGACGACGCAATGGCGCCCGCTGCCGCCGCTGCATCAGCCGATGGCCCGGCTGCGTGCTCCGCTGACCGGGCCGGCGATCCCCGAGACAGCACTGCAGGATGCCGCACTCCTGCTGGACGCCTGCATCGCCTCCGCCGCCTACGCCGCGCTCGCGCCGTTCGGTGTCGAAAGTGACCTGCATCCCGACGCTCTGGTCGGCACAGGCGACATTCACCCGGCGGCGAAGCGTCTGCTTCAACACATGCTGGAATGGCTTGAGGCCGACGGGCTGGCCTCTCGTCGCGCAGGCGCATGGCGGCTCTCCGGGCAGTGCGATCTGCCCGCCGCGCCGGATATCTGGCGATCGCTGCTGGGGGATCTGCCGCAGATCTCCGGCGAACTCGCGCTGCTGGGGTCCGCGATCGAGGGACTGCCGCGTGCCCTGGCGGACGGCCCGCGTGCCGCCGCGGACCTGTCGCCGGCGATGCTGCAGCAGATGCTCGAGGACGGGCCCGATGGTGCGGCTACCGTCGCTGCCGTCGCGGACCGCGTTGCCGGCGTTGCCGCAGCCTGTCTCCCGGACCGGCCGCTTCGCATCCTGGAAGTCGGCGTGCGCGATACCCTGCTGGCCGCCGCCATTGCCCGCCAGCTGAGCCAGCCCGTGCCGGGGCTCACCTATGTCGCAGCCACGGTCTCGCCGGAAGCCATCGACCTCGCCGATACCGCGCTGCACGGCCTTCCGGGCCGCATCGTTGCCTGGGACCAGTTGAGCGACCCGCCACCCGAGATCGTGCCCGGCGGGTTCGACCTTATCGTCGGCGCCTATGCCGGCAGTCTCGGTCCGGCGGGCCGGACCCTGCCGGCCTTGCTCGCGCCACTGCTGGCGCCGGAAGGGCGCATCATCCTGGCCGAACCCTGGCCGAACCGGCTGTGGCAGCTCGCCCTGGACGCCGACTTGCAGCAGACCGGCGCGGCCGGGCAGCATCTGCTGAGCGGTGCAAGCTGGCTGGCCCTGATGGACGGCGCCGGGCTCCGCCATGCCCACGCTGAACAGATCAGCGGGATGCTTTGGCCGGTATCGCTGCTCGAGGCAGAGGCAGCCCAGCCCGATGAGCCTGTCGCACACCCCGCCCCATCGCTAGCCGCCGAAATCCTGTTGGCCGCTGAGCCCGACGATCCGCTCGCCGAGGCCCTGGCGCAGCAATGGGCGACGCTTGGCGGAACCGTGCGGCGTTGCCGCATCATCGAGCTGGCCATCGCAGCCGGCCAGCCAGCCAGACACGTCATCGTCCTGGCCGGAGATCCGGCAACCGCGCCGCCATTGCTGGGCGATCTCGCGGCTGCCGCCAATCAGCTTGCGGCCGCATCGACCTCACTGTGCCTGGTGACCCGCGGGGAGGCCGCCGGGGAACCGGTCGCCGCAGCGCTGGAAGCGGCATTGCGTGTGCTCGCCAATGAGACCAGCGCCCTGAGTTGTCGGAGTATCCGCGTCCCCCGAGGCCTCTTGCCGGAAACGGCGGCCGCCCGCATCGCCCAGGAGTACATGTCAGGCGCGGACGAACCCGAGATCGTCCTGTCCGCCAACGCCCGTCTGGCGCCGCGGCTCCGTCGGCTGGCGCTGCCAGTCGAGCAGGGCGGCGTTGCGCAACTGGCAATCAGGCAGCCGGGCAATCTCGATACGCTGCAATGGCGTCCGCTCGCTCCCGTGCCGCCCAATGCCGGCGAGGTGACGCTGGAGGTGTCTGCCGCCGGCATCAACTTCCGCGACCTGATGTGGTCGCTCGGTGTCCTGCCCGACGAAGCCCTGCTCGACGGCTTTGCCGGCGCGACACTCGGGATGGAATGCGCCGGCACGGTGCTCGAGGTCGGCCCGGACGTGACGGCGCTGCGGCCCGGCGATCGGGTCATGGCGCTGGCCCCGGCCGCGCTGGCGACGCACACGACCACCCGCGCGGCAGCCTGCCTGCCGCTCCCTGCCGGCATGGACTTCGCTGCCGCGGCGACCATGCCTGTCGCGTTCATGACGGTATGCCACGCGCTCGGTGACCTGGCGCGCCTCGCGGAAGGTGAGACCGTGCTGATTCATGCCGCCGCGGGCGGTGTCGGTCTGGCTGCCATCCAGTATGCGACGCACCGGGGCGCCAAGGTCATCGTCACCGCCGGATCCGAGGTGAAGCGCACCTTCCTTCGCATGCTCGGTGTGAGCCATGTGTTCGATTCCCGCCGCCTGCGGTTCGCCGACGAGGTCATGGCGGTCACCGGCGGTCGGGGTGTGGACGTGGTGCTGAATTCGCTGCACGGCGAGGCGATGCGCCGCAGCATGGCACTGCTGGCGCCGTTCGGCCGCTTCATCGAGCTGGGCAAACGCGACTTCATCGCTGACACGGCGATTGGCGTCCGCCCTCTGCGGCGCAACGCCGCCTATTTCGGCGTAGATACGGATCACCTGGCGCACCTGCGTCCCGACCGCGCGGCCGCGCTGTTCGAGCAGCTGTCCACGCTGATGGCCAGCGGCGCGCTGCGCCCGTTGCCGCATCGGGTCATGGGCTACGCCGATGTGGTCGATGCGTTCCGCGTGATGCAGTCCGCCGAGCATATCGGCAAGCTGGTGCTGACAATCGAACGTGCCGCTCCCCGCATCCGGGTGAACCCGCCGCGGTTCGTCGCGGAAGCAGCCGGAACCTACGTGGTGACAGGTGGACTGAGCGGTTTTGGCCTCGAAGCCGCACGCTGGCTGGCAGAGCGCGGCGCCAGGCATCTGGCCTTGCTGGGACGGCGCGGCGCAGAGACGCCGGGTGCCGCGATAGCACTCGCCGCGTTGCGCGATGCCGGCTGCGAGGCCAGGGCCTACACGTGCGATGTCGCCGACACGACGGCACTCACCGCCGTCCTTGCTTCGGTCCGTGCGCGCCAGGCGCCCATCGTCGGCATCCTGCATGCCGCGATGGTGCTGCACGACGGCCTGATGGTGGGCATGGATTCGGCCGGCTTCGAGGAGGTGATGGCTCCGAAGCTTGCCGGTGCCGCCGCGTTGGACCGGTTGACCCGGGGCGATCCGGTTTCGTTGTTCCTGCTGTTTTCCTCGGTGACCACCGTGCTCGCCAATCCGGGTCAGGCCAGCTACGTCGCAGCCAACGCCGCGATCGAGGCCATCGCCGAACGTCGCCGCGCAGATGGCTTGCCAGCGCTCGCCGTCGCCTGGGGACCGATCGCCGATGTCGGTGTGCTTGCGCGTGAAACCGGTGCGGCCGAGTTGCTGGCCCGGCGGTTCGGCCATCAGAAGACCACGGCGCGCGCGGCCCTTGATCAGTTGGATGCGATGCTGGCGATGCCGCTCGGCGTCATCGCGCCGGTCGCCGTGAACTGGGGACAGGCGCGGCAGACCTTGCCTGGTCTTGCGTCGCCACGCTTCTCCGAGATCGCACTGCGCCCGCGCGAATCAGCCGTGGAAACCGGCGTCGCCCTCCGCGAACTGCTGTTGCAGAAGTCACCGGATGAAGCGCGTGCCATGGTGCGAGCCGTGCTGGCCGACCTCATCGGTGAGGTGCTTCGCCTGCCGGCGGGGCGCTTGCAGCCGGATGCCCGCCTCGCCGACATCGGCATCGACTCACTGATCAATGTCGAGGTCCGGCTGGCCATCGAGCAGCGTTTCGGCACCAACCTGCCGATGGTCGCCATCTCCGATGAGACCACGCTGGGTGATATGGCGGAATCCGTGCTCCGGGCCATCGGCGTCGGCACGCAGGAAGCCCAGAACCTGGCCATGCAGCTCGCGCTGCGCAATGAGGGAGACGGCACGTGGCTGACGCAGACGCAGGAGAGCGACGCAGCCGAGTAATCGTGTGAGAGGGACAGTGGCAGGCATATTCGGCATATCGGAGGACACCAAGCGCAAGCTGATCAGCGGGATGCTTGCGCGCCGCCCATCGCCGACGTCCCCCGCCACGCTTGCGAGCCAGCAGGTCACGCGCGCGCCGCTCGGTGATCCGCAACGCTACGAGGAAATCCGCCTGATGCGCGCGGCCGCTGCGCATCTCGACCTCGCCAACCCGTATTTCAAGGTGCACGAAGGGACCGCCGGTGCCACGGCGTGTATTGGCAATCGCCAATACATGAACTTCGCCTCCTACAACTACTGCGGCCTCAATGGCGATCCGCGCGTGCAGCAGGCGGCGATCTCGGCCATGGTGACGTTCGGCACCTCCGCCGGCGCCAGCCGTCTGGTCGCGGGCGAGCGGCCGTTGCATGCAGAACTGGAGCAGGCGCTGGCAGCGCACTACGCTGCCGAGGACTGTGTCGTGATGGTCAGCGGTCATGCCACCAATGTCACGGTCATCGGACATCTGCTGTCGGGCGGCGACCTCGTGCTGCATGACGCGCTGGCGCACAATAGCATTGTACAGGGCTGCATCCTGTCCGGCGCACGCCGTGTGCCGTTTCCGCACAACGACCTGCACGCGCTCGAACGGTTGCTGGAGCGGGCACGACCGATGGCACGTCAGGCACTCATCGTCGTCGAGGGCCACTACAGCATGGACGGCGACGTGCCCGACCTCGCCGGCCTGGTCGCGCTGGCGCGGCGCCATGACGCACACATCATGGTCGATGAAGCGCATAGCCTGGGCGTGCTGGGCGCCACCGGACGAGGCAGCTTCGAGCATTGCGGCGTCGATCCCTCCGAGATCGATATCTGGATGGGTACACTCAGCAAGACGCTGGCCGGGTGTGGCGGCTATATCGCCGGCAATGCGGCCATGATCGATTACCTTCGACATACCGCGCCTGGCTTCGTCTATTCGGTGGGAATGTCGCCGCCCCTGGCTGCAGCGGCGCTGGCCGCCTTGCAGGCACTGCACGCAGAGCCGGAGCGCGTGGCAAGATTGCAGGCGAACGGCGCGCTGTTCCTTGCCGAGGCAAAGGCGCGCTCGCTCGACACAGGTTACTCTATCGGTGCGGCGATCGTGCCCGTCGTCATCGGCAGCTCGATCCGCGCCGCGCGTGCCGCCGGGCAATTGTTCGAGCGGGGCGTGAATGTCCAGCCGATCATTCATCCAGCAGTGCCCGAACGGGCGGCACGGCTGCGGTTCTTCCTGTCCTCTCAGCACTCGCCGGAGCAGATACGCGAAGCGGTACGCCTGACCGCCGAAGCCGTGGCTGCGGCGAAAGCGGAGCAAATCCCGCTGGCTGATGTGATCCGCCTGCTCACCTCGCGTTAGAACACGGCAATGCTGCGCCAACATGTCGCAACCATCGAAGCGTTGATCGTCCGTGACCTGATGGTGCGTTTCGGGCGGCAGGATCTCGGTTTCGTCTGGGCGATCCTGGAACCGATGATTCTGGTCTGCGGCGTTCTAGGGGTCTGGAGCGTGCTGCACGGCCACGACGTGCGCGGCGTGCCGGTGCTCAGCTTCATCGTGACCGGCTACATGCCACTGACGGTCTGGCGCCATACGACGGGGTCCATGACACGTGTCATGCAGAACCAGTCGTCGCTCCTGTATCATCGCCCGATCACGCCATTCGATATTGTCTTCGCCCGCCTGTCGCTCGAATTGCTTTCGGCCACCACCGCGTTGCTGGTTGTCGGGTTCGTCCTGATATCAACAGGTCTGATGCGGCCTGTCTCCGATTGGAGTCTGGCCATGCTTGGATGGACCCTGACCTGCGCGTATTTCGGTGGCATGGGCATGGTGATCGCCGGCCTCACCCAGGTCTGGGAAAAAGCCGAGAAGTTCGTCCAGCCGATCAACTACTTTGCGCTGCCGTTCTCCGGCGTGTTCTTCATGGTTGACTGGCTGCCAAGCTGGGCACAGCAGGCCGTGCTTTGGGTGCCTTCGGTGGATTGCATCGAGATACTGCGCGCCGGCGTCATTGGTCCTGTGGTCGCCACGCATTACGACATTGGCTACGTGGTCCTGGTCACGCTCGCGATGCTGGTGGTTGGCCTCTCATTCGTCCGCGTGAGCCGACGCCATATCGAGGTGTAGGCCAAGGGGCTCTGCCCCATTGGTCCGCTTCGCGGCATTGGTCCGCGTCGCGGCCCAATCCCCGCGAAGGGCGGAGCCCTTAGGACCCAAACAATCGGTTTCCAAAGGCTCCGCCTTTGGCAAGGGGTTTCAGGGGAGCAGCGCTCCCCTGACCCTTCCTACGCGAGGCGCACCAATTCGAGACGCTCGATCTCGACCCGGGCGTTCTGACTGGCAGCTCGCCCAACGATCTCGAAGCGGACCAGGTCCTGCGTGTTGTGGAACTGCCATTGCAGCTGCGCGGCCGATAAGCGCTGTGATTGAGTGACGTGACCGAAGCGTTCTGTCAGGAGCACATCGATCTCCCCCTCAATCCTGCCGTGGATGTGCAGCACCCAAATGCCGCTGCGCAGAAACCAGTAAGGACCATGGAACAGGATCTGCCCAGCGGTGCCTTCGCTGACCAGCCCCTCCCCAGCGCGAAGCGTCGCGGTACCGGGAACGACCAGCCGCGACGGGTATATACTGAAGCGGCGCCGATCCAGTGTGTCCACCTGCCCGGCGCGCGCGGCAAGGACATAGCCCGAGAAGCCCGCCAGCTCGCCGGGGGCGAGCAGAGACAATTGGGCATCAACGCCGATGCCATAGAGGCGGAAGCCGAGCGGCTGCAATGCCGCCTCGATCTGTAGCGAGCGAGGAACGTGCGTGCCCAGCCGCTCGAACAGGATCTTGAGTTGCGGCGACCGTGCCGCGATTTGCTGCATGCCACGCATAACCTCCGGTTCGTGTCCTTCGACGTCGATCTTCATCAGATCGACTGTGACATCCGGATCGAGCACGTCATCCAGGCGTCTGACCCGGGAGCGAACCACATCGAACTGTTCGGGACGATCGATGCCGCCGATCAGACCTCCTCCCAGATGGCCCTTGGGAAAACTGAAGTCGGTTTCGACTTCCGCGTCCGACAGGCCGAACGGGTGGACAGTGACGACGGACTCCAGCCCATTGATGAACGCATTGCGTCGTGCCAGCTCCGCCAGGCGGGGATGCGGCTCGAATGCGAAGACCCTGCCGGATGGGAGAAGCCGCGACCCAATCAACAGCGAGAAATACCCGAGATTGGCACCCGCGTCGACAAACGTCGTCGTATGCTCGTCTATGAAGCTGTGCAGCACCTCGACATTGTCGTCCTCATAGCGGCCGCCGGAAATGAACAGCAACGGGCCACCATAGTCATTCGAGTTGACGAGCATCGGCCGCTCGTCCACCAGGTGCGTCAGCGCGACGCCATCACCAAGGTATGTCCCCGAGTGAGTACGGATGAAATTGATGTGGCGCGACATCTGATCGAGTTTCGCCTCGATGGCCTCGAGCTTCCTGAGAATCTCATCCATTGGACAGATGTTCCTCCAGCGGGGCCGGTTTCGGGTATTCTAAAGGCGCACCATCTCAAGTCGCTCGATCTCGACGCGCGCATTGCGGTCGATGGGACGGGCCACCAGCTCGAAGTCCAGCACATCCCGATCGCACTCGAATTGCCATTGCATCCTCGAGGCGGACATTCGCTGTGTGTGCAGGACATAGCCAAAACGCTCCGCCACGTGCATCACGATATCGCCTTCGATCTTGCCATGGACAGTGAGCATCCATGTGCCGCGGCGGAGAAACCAATATGGTCCGTAGAACAGGGTTTGCCCAGGTTGCCCTTCGGCAATCAGTACCTCGCCCGGCTGCGGCGGCGGGCGATCGGGAACGGATAGCTGCGACGGATAGACGCTGAAGCGGCGCCGGTCGAGCGCATCGATCTGTTCGGCGTGCGCTGCGAACGCGCACCCAGAGAAACCTGCCAGCTCGCCTTCCGCAAGCGGCGACAGTTGCGCCATGCCGCTGACGCCGTAAAGCTGGAAGCCGAACGGCCGCAGCAGGGATTCGATCTCTGCCTCGTGTCCGACATGAGTGCCGAGCTTCTCGAACAGGATCTTGAGTTTCGGCGACCGTGCCATGATCTGCTGCATGCCACGCAACACGGCTGGCTCACGGCCCTCGACGTCGATCTTCATCAGGTCCACCGTGGCATCTGAACCGAGCACGTCGTCCAGCCGTCTCACGTGCGATCGGACAATCTCGAATCCTTCATCGCCGCCGGCATCTCCCATGACCCCACCACCCAGGTGGCCCTTGGGAAACCTGAAGTCGCACGCCTCGTCCGAATCCGACAACCCATGTGGATGGATGGTGACGACAGGCTCGAGCCCGTTGATGATGGCGTTATAGCGTATCAGTTCGACCAGGCTCGGATGCGGCTCGAAGGCCACCACCTTGCCGTACTGCCGCATCCGCTTCCCAAGCGTCAGCGAGAAGAAGCCGAGATTCGCCCCAACGTCCACGAAGGTCAGCGCTTCGTCGCCCACGAAGCTGAACAGCAGTTCGATGTTCTCCTCTTCGTAGCGTCCGCCATTGATCAGGTTCAGCGGGCCATAATAATCGTCCGAGTTCACAAGAATGGGGGTCTGGTCTGGCAGGTAGGTCAACGTCACGCCGTTGCCGATATAGGCTGCCGTGTGCGTGCGGATCAGGTCGATGTGGCGCCACATCCGATCCAACTTGGTATCGATCCGGTCCAGCCTGCTCTTGATCTCCTCGAGCCCGCTGTTGACCATCTCGAGGTTGCGTAGGACGGCCTCAGGTGTGGCGAGATCATTCCACTTGTCGCGCAAGCGCTGCGGCGTCAGTGGCCAGCCTCGCCGCCAGTTGAGTTTGCTCATCGTTGTCCTTGCAAATGCTTGCCGCCCAGGTCAGCCAGGCGACGCCGCGCGTGCGTGTTCGCGCAAACCAGTGACCAACAGCCAGGTGACACCGCAGGCGATGGCATTGAGCCCCCAGACAGTCACGATCGTCTCAAGCCGCCTCGGCTCGGTTGGTTCGTCGGGCAGGTTCGGCTCCACTACCCGATCGAGGAAGACGTGCTGCCGCCGCGCTTCCGACCGCGCCACCTCCAGTGCGGCCATGGCGGCCTGAGCCGATTTGTCGGCAAAGGTTTGCTGAAGTTCAAGCCGCTCGTATTCGGCCAGCTTGGCTGCGAGATCGCCCTCACCGGGAGCAACCTGGGATTTCTCGTGCGCGATCTGATCCATCAGCGCCTGCGCCCGCGCCCGCAACGGGGGCAGTTGCGGGCTGTTGGAAGAGACCGACAGGATCTGGGTGATCTCTACACGCGTATCCGCAAGCTGGGTTTCGAGCTTCGCGATCAGTTCGACCAGGGCCGTGGCGCTCTGTCCGGCGTTGATCATCAGCTCACGATCGCGGAAAGCAGTCAGCGCGACCTGGGCATCTACAAGACGCCGTTGAGCGACATCCAGATCCTGTTCCGCGTGGCCGATGGCGTCTCGCTCGCTTCGCTCGTTCAGCCTGTTAACCTTGCGTTCCGCAAGGTCCAGCAGGTCCGAGGCGATCCGGTGCGCGTCCTCCGGACGAAAGGCCTCGACACGCAGCGTCTGCACGGCACTGACGTCATCCATCCGCACCGTGATGCGGTTCTGGAGATACTGGTACAATCCTTCCCGCGTGTCGGAGAACAGCAGGTTGGGGAAGCGCGACAACCGGTCCGCCGAGGTCACTTCGAAGATGGACGCCAACGGCAACCCCGCCGCGAGGCTCTGCACCGCCTCGCGTGAGGTCAGGTATGCCTCCACCTCATGCCCATCGCTTTCAGAGCGTCCGACACCCAGCATGGTGAGCAGCGAACTGAGCCCGGTGGCGCTGGTCGCATCGTTGCCACTGCGCACGACATAGACTGCCTGCGAAACGTAGCGGTCTGTGGCGATCAGTCCGTAATAGATCGTGGCAAGCAATGACGGCGCGAACACCAGAAGAAACATCGCGAGCCGCCGCAGCCTCGTGCGTCGCCGTGGCAGGTGCCTGGTCCCCAGGCTGTAAGGCGGCAGCGTGGCGAGGTCGCCATGATACGCCGGCCGTGGCAGCCATCGCAGGGAAAGACTGCGGATCAGCCTTCGCATGCCACGCCTCGAGACAGATTTCGGCAACCGGTCAATCCGCCCTCTCGTGCCGCCTTAGTAGCGATTAGGATAGCACATCGACAGGATTTGGAGCATACTGTTCCAAGGGCTCTACGATGAACGATCTTTCTCCTCCTTCGGTCACCGATAGTTTCGCTGTCCTGGAACCGGTGGCGGACGGCAGGCTTCGTCCGAGCCGCACCACGCGGCGCCCGCAGCCGCTTCATCGTCCTGTCAGGCGCATCGTTCTCTTTCTGCTGCTTGTCGCATTGCCGGTCGCCGTGACTGCCGCCTACGAGTTCGGTCTGGCTGCCGATAGATTCGAAAGTGGATCTGTCTACGTGGTGCGGAATCCAGGCGATGGTGGCGCCTCGGCCATCGGCACCAACGGACAGGCCGCCAGCAATGTGTTTGCGCGTGCCGGCCTGCCCTTGGTATCGAACGACTCATTCGCCGTGCAGGAGTTCATCCTGTCACGTGATGCGATGCGCCTGGCGACTCAGCAGCTCGATCTTCGGCGCATGCTGGCTGGGCCGGTCGGCGATGTACTGTGGCATTTCCCGTGGCTCGCGGGCAGTGACACCGACGAGGCCCTCTACCGCACGTATCTGCGGCACGTGGGCGTGCACTACGACTTCAATACGAATATCAGCACCCTGACTGTTCAGGCATTCTCCGCCGATGATGCGCAGCGCATCGCGACGGCCCTGCTGAACCTGTCAGAGGACCTCGTCAATCGCCTCAATGAGCGCGGCCAGCAGGACGCAATACGCGCGGCGGATGAGGACGTCGCCAAGGCCCGCGACGCCGCCCGGCAGGCGATCGATCGCATGATGGACTTCCGGGTGCGCGAAAACGTCGTGGATCCGAACGGCTCAGCCAATGTCCTGTCGAAAGTCCTCGTCACACTGCTGGGCCAACTCATCGACACGCGAGCCCAGATCGACATCCTGCGCAACACCGCGCCTCGCAGCCCGCAGATATCGCCGCTTCAGGCGAAAGCAGCATCCATTCAACAGGAGATCGACAGCCAGAAGGCAGGGATTAGTCATGGCAATGCGGCCCTGGCGCCACAGATTGCCGAATACGAGCGTCTTGCCCTCGACGAGGAGTTCACCAATCGCGCACTGCTGGCCGCCCTTGCAGCGCAGGAGCAGGCCCGCGAGGTTGCCGAGCGGAAGCATGTCTATCTCGATCGTATCGCTGCGCCGGCCTCGCCAGACGAGGCCCGCTATCCGTGGCGGATTCTGAATACGCTGATCGTCTCAGTCGCCGCCTTGCTGCTGTTCGCACTGTTCATGCCCCTGATCGGCCACAGACCTCGGCGCTCTGCACAATGAACTGGCTGTCCTCATGGGGGAACGGCCCCGCCGAACTTGGTGGTGTCCCCTGCATCGAGGCGCGCGATATCGTCCAGGAATACGAATCGACGACCGGGAGGCGCCGCGTCCTGGATGGCATCAGTTTCCGTGTCCGGCGCGGTGAGCGTATGGCGCTTCTTGGCCGGAATGGCGCGGGTAAATCGACGCTCATCCGCATACTGGCCGGCATCCTGCAACCGACATCCGGCGAGGTCCAT
>DATJJM010000263.1:0-2650 GCA_035492535.1 Acetobacteraceae bacterium
GCCAGGCTCACGGTTTCTGATGCCGACATATCGGAATCCCTTGCAGCAGGTGCCGCACCAGGCGGCTGCCAGTGTGCCAGAGCTGACGGCCAAGCCGTTGCAGCACGAACCACATGCACAGCAACAGCACCAGGCCGACCAGACAGATCAGCCAGACATATTGGTAATCGAACATCCAGTTGTTCATAACGCTGCGGAACATGCGCAATGCCGCATATAAATTCGATTGGGACAGCAAGCCGTCGGTATAAAGACCGCGCAACCGGCATGGATTTTATATGCCCACGTTCAATATTCCTGGGCTTCCCATGCAGTTGCTGGAGTTCAGCCGCGCAAGAAGTCCAGTTCGGCCAGCATGCCGGGCTGTCCGATGACGCAGCCGATACCGCGCACGAGCGGCAGGCCAATCCCTATCCGACACCCGGCGCCGTGCTGGCAAAAATCGCTGGCGTGATCGCGATCTGCCTTGGTCTGGCGCTGTTGGTACAACTGCTGATTCCGCCACCGCCCGGCCTGTAGGGCTGCGCGGCAGTCTATCCGGAGCAATGCAGTCGAATTACGCAAACCGGGCCGAATCACCCACGCGTATATGGGATTTATATGCCGCTGCGATCGCGGGACCATCGAAACTATATGCCCAGCCGCTTAGTTTCGTGTGCAGCGCAACATGCCGGCCGCATGCAGTGGCCCTGTTGCTGACCGGGGAAAATCAATGCTCGACGTGCTCTACATCCTGATAGGCGCCGCCTTCCTTGGCGGCTGCGTGCTCTACGCCATCGCCTGCGACAACCTCTGAGGCCAGTGCCATGACCATCGACTATGTGCTCGGCGCGATCGTGACGGTCGGCCTGCTTGTCTATCTGGTCTACGCCCTGATCCGGCCGGAGAAATTCTGATGACCTTCAACGGTTGGCTGCAGATCACGATTTACTCCGTTCTGGTAGTCCTGATCACCAGGCCGTTCGGCGGCTACATGACGCGTGTGTTCAACGGCGAACGCACCTTCCTTCGCCCCGTTCTACGCTGGCTCGAAGTCGGTATCTACAAGGTCTGCGGCGTCCGCGAGGACGAGGAGCAGCATTGGATGACCTACGCCGTCGCGATGCTGGCTTTCAGCTTCGTCGGCTTCGTCACCATGTACGCGATCCAGCGCCTGCAGAACCTGCTGCCGCTGAACCCGGCCGGCCAGAGTGCGGTGTCCCCCGACCTCGCGTTCAATACCTCGGTCAGCTTCGTGACCAACACCAACTGGCAATCGTACGTGCCAGAGACGACGACGAGCTACCTCACGCAGATGATGGCGTTGACGGTGCACAACTTCGTCTCGGCAGCGACCGGGATTGCGCTCGCCATCGTGCTGATCCGCGGCTTCGCGCGACGCTCGGCCCAGACGCTCGGATGTTTCTGGGTCGATCTCACCCGCTGCGTCGTCTACATCCTGCTGCCGATCTCGATCGTCGTCGGACTTGTTCTCATCGCCCTCGGCACGCCGGAGAATCTCGGCGCCTACACAGACGTCACCACGCTGGAAGGCGCCAGGCAGGTGATCGCCCAGGGACCGGTGGCCTCGCAGGAGGTCATCAAGATGATGGGCACCAACGGCGGTGGCTTCTTCAACGCCAACTCGGCACATCCGTTCGAGAATCCGTCAGCCCTCACCAACCTCATCCAGATGCTGCTGATCTTCTCGATCGGTGCCGCGCTGACCAATGTGTTCGGCCGCATGGTCGGCAGCCAGCGTCAGGGCTGGGCGATCTTCTCGGTCATGGGCGTGCTGTTCCTCGCCGGCGTCCTGGTCTGCTATTCCGCGGAAGCCCAGGGCAACCCGGCCTTCGCCGCGTTCAACGTCAACCAGACCGCCAGCGCGCTGCAGCCCGGTGGCAACATGGAAGGCAAGGAAGTCCGCTTCGGCATCGCCAACTCCGCATTGTTCACCACCGTCACCACGGATGCATCCTGCGGTGCCATCAACAACACGCACGACAGCCTGCTGCCGATCGCCGGCATGGTGCCGATGGTCAACATCATGCTGGGCGAGATCATCTTCGGCGGCGTCGGCTCCGGCCTCTACGGCATGCTGCTGTTCGTCGTCGTCGCGATGTTCGTCGCCGGGCTGATGGTCGGCCGCACGCCGGAATACCTCGGCAAGAAGCTGGAAGCCAAAGAGGTCAAGATGGCAATGCTCGCCATCCTGATCCTGCCGCTTTCCATCCTCGGCTTCACCGCCCTCGCCGTGGTCCTGCCCGTCGGCACCGGCGCGCTGGCGAACGCTGGCCCGCACGGCTTCTCCGAGGCGCTCTATGCCTACACCTCCGCAACCGGCAACAACGGCAGCGCCTTCGCCGGCCTGTCCGCAAACGTGCCGTTCTGGAACGACACGCTCGGCTTCGCGATGTTCATCGGACGCTTCCTGATGATCATCCCGATGCTGGCAATCGCAGGCTCTCTGGTGCGCAAGAAGATCGTGCCGGTATCAGCCGGCACATTCCCCACCGACAGTCCGCTGTTTGTCGGCCTCGTGGTGGGTGTCATCGCGATCACCGGCGGCCTGATCTACTTCCCCGCGGTAGCGCTCGGGCCGGTCGTCGAGAACTTCGCGATGCACGCCGGCACCCTCTTCGACACAGGCAGCTAAGTCATGGCCATGGAA
>DATJJM010000264.1:0-21729 GCA_035492535.1 Acetobacteraceae bacterium
CGTCTCCAGGTGGAGGATGAAGTCCAGGATGGCGTCATCGGTTCGTTCATCGACGATGCCAGCAACGATGCTCCGATGCTTGGCGATTACCTCGTCTGCCGACAACGGATTACGCGGGTCGCCTCTTGCGTGCTGCACGGAGGCAGACAGCGTGCGTCCGTCATCCAGGGTGATGTCCACACGCGCCGGCCATGCCGCGGGATACTGAGCATCCAGTGCGGGATCCATGCGGCACGTCGTCCGATCCATGAGGCGACGGATCTCCGGCGAACCGAATTCCTGCGGGGTAAAATCCACGAACGACACCCGCTTCTTCAGCAGGCCGAGGGCGACGTTGAAGGGCACGCTGAACTGGGCATCGATCATCACCTGCGGCCGGCGTTTCCGCTCGATCGGCTCGCACACCAGCGCCATCGCGGCTTGCACTGTATGTACGACGACGGCCCTCACCGCCTCGGGCCGCACACCGTCGCGCTCCACAAGCTGGAGGACCGCGTCGTTGACGGCTTGGATGTAGTAGTTGCAGGGGTAATACTTCAGGGCCGTCTGGACGACCGCGAGGCCTTCGCCTGCCCCGACCGACAGGAGTTCGGGCCTGGCCGAACCGGAGTATGCGTGCAGCAGGCCGAACTTGCCCTCGATCGCCGTGCGCGGCGCCGTCATCCCGAAATGCGCGAGTTCCGCCGCGATGATGCCGGCGTGCGCCGCCCAGCCGCCGTGGAAGCGCTTCGTCCAGGCGCCGTCGGTGACAAATTCCAACAGTCCGGCCGCCTGGCTGCAAGCAACCCCGATGGCGACGCCTGTCTGCTCGGCATTGAGGCCCAGCAGCGTGGCCGCCGCCGCGGCCGCTCCGAGCGCGCCGGTGGTCCCCGTTGGATGGAAGCCACGCGCGTTCGTCGCCGCCGGCTGCAAGGCCGCTGCGACGCGGCAGGCGACCTCGAAGCCTGCGACGATCGCGGCAATGAAGCGCTCGCCGCTCATGCCGCGCTCTTCGGCCAGCGCCAGGCAGGGCGAGAAGAGGAAGGACTCGTTGTGGATCGAACCGGGCAGGTAGGTGTCGTCCAGCTCCATGCTGTGGGCGGCCATGCCATTGGCGAAGGCTGCCCAGTGCGCGCTGACCGGATCGGGCCGGCCGAACAGGGTCGCGCCGCCGGGAACCGGCCGTTCCGTGGCCAGCTTGCGGACCGGCTGGCTGGAATCCAGCGTCGACGCATGGAGTGCGATGCCGATGTAGTCGATGAAGAAGTGCTTCACCCGCTCGACGGCAAGTGCCGGCAAGGCGTCATACCGCAGGCCCGAGCAGAAGTGGCCGAACGCCTCGCACGCCGTCGAAGAGGCATCGTCGGTCGGCGGGGCAGTGCGCATCGATGGCTCCTGAGCGGTCGGGCTGGGAAGCTTGGCAGGCCGCCGGTGCCGCGGTCCAGTTGCAAGACAAAAGTCGTGCGTGGTCGCGCCAACCCCTCGCATCAAGTCCGACGACACGCGCGACGATGATCACGTGTGCGGTTAGGCGGGCGCTGCCAGAGGCTTATCGACAGCAGGCCATTCTATGGCCTCCTCAGGAGATACCGCCCAGGCGAGAGAAGTGATCGGTTCCCGATTTCAATCGGTCGCTTGCCAGACAGGACAGCAATGATATCGTCGCGTATCTGAGTCACTTTTCTATAGTATTGGTGCCCCTCAGCGTCATCACCGTAGTCAAAAACCTCGCTCACGTCGATTGCATTCACCTTGTCGCTGATGGCGGACATGTTGTCTGGCCCATTGGTACCGAGACGGGGTCCGTTGAACTTCGTTTTGGAGCTCAACGTATTCAACACCCAATCCTTCCGAGTGTGATAGACGGTGACCGCATTACCGAAGCGCGGCAGCATATCAAGTTTGTTAGGATCATCGAACGAATCGTCATCTTCGTCCGCCGCGGCGAGAATAACCTGATCGAAGGTTCTGCGGACCGTAATCGGGTCGCGGACGGCACGGTCAACATAAGTCAATGACCGCATCGGGGAACCCGTCAGGATGTCAGCAGGATCTGGTAGCTTCAGCCAAGCCTGGACACCATTCCTCAGGACATAGTTGCCCATACTGTGGCACAGCAAATGCAGCTCATGGCGGCACCAATCCCTGCGGTCGAGCCTGTCGACGAAATCATAGAGCAATCGCAGCGTGCGTCCGACAGCGGGACCGGACGCCGCCGCGGTGCTGCGATCATGCTCATAGTCCGCATAAGGCAGCGGAACCGACCCGAGCAACCCGCCGCGGGACGGCCAGGTGAAGACGAAGATGTCTGCGGCAAGGCCGCCGGCTGCGTAGAACGCGGAAATCCAACCTGCGCGCTCGATTGCATCCTTGAAGGAATTGCTGAAGCCATGGATGAACACAAGTGTCGGACGGGCCTTGTCCGCCATCGACTGTCGCAGTGCGTCGAAGATCGTGCGGCTGCCGAATTGTGGCGCCGCGCCCGGCGCTGGCGTCAGAACCTCGGGCGCCACGAAAAGACTGCCGGGCACGAGCGAGTTCGTGTTCTGTAGCAAGTCAACCGCTACGGTTGCCTGCCCAAAGCGTACGGCATACCCGCTGATCGGCCCGGGGTCGGAGCCGAAGTCGACGATCTGGTCACCCGAGCTATTCATTTGTGGCTGACGATTGGTGCCAAAGTACACGGTGACCGAGGTTTCCATATTTTCCATATCCCGAACGGAGGAAGCGGCAACAACCGGCACGTATGCGACAGCGTCAACACAGTGATGGCCGAGCATTCAAGATCGAACGAGCGACCTCGGCAGAATTGGGATATAACTTGTCGTCGTGACCAAAACAAATCTGGGGCGTCCAGGTCCCATGCGTATCTGCCAGCAAATGAATTGCTTTCCATCGGCAGTAAGGCGCGGCGCCTCGATTGGCAGACCGAGGGGAAACCCGGACCGGTGCCGATCGCGATCAGGAGAGCGTGGCATCGCGCACGCTACGCAGCGACGCGAAGGCGGCCGGCGTGCCTGCCCTGACCATGACGTCGCCAGGCTCGCGCGCACCACTGTCCAGGCGACCGCCCCTCAAAGGGGAAATGCTTGGACTCCTGATCCGACCGGTGCTATGCGTCAGCCGCCAGGATCGTTGGAGTGGCCGATTCGGAGACGGCGTTGCTAGGCGCTGAAAATCCAACCCTCCCACTCCCCATCCCGTTGAACCAAGCCCATTTTCGGCCTAGGGTGATTGACGCACACAGGCTCCCGGCCGCACAACGCAACCGCGGTGGGGAAGGCCATGTTTCGGCGCGTACCAGCGCCGAGGGAGAGGAGTCCGACTTGCAGCCTACCGATATCGGTAACCCCGACTACTTCCACAAAGTGGTCGATTGCCAATGGGCGTGCCCAGCCCATACACCCGTCCCCGAGTACATCCGTCTGATCGCCGCCGGCCGCTACGCCGACGCCTTTATGATCAACTGGCATTCCAACGTCTTCCCCGGCGTTCTTGGCCGCACATGTGACCGTCCGTGCGAGCCCGCCTGTCGCCGCGTCCGCGTGGAGGAAGAGCCTGTCGCCATCTGCCGCCTCAAGCGCGTCGCCGCCGACTACAAGGGCGACATCAGCTCGCGCCTTCCCCGCCCCGCCGAACGCTCCAACGGCAAGCGGATCGCGCTCATTGGCGCCGGCCCCGCCTCGCTGACCGTGGCGCGCGACCTGGCCCCTCTCGGCTACGAGCTGGTGGTTTACGATTCGGACACGCGCTCCGGCGGCATGATCCGTAGCCAGATCCCCAAATTCCGCCTTCCCGAGCACATCATTGACGAGGAAGTCGGCTACATCACCGACCTCGGCATGGAGATGCGGCTCGGCCAGCGCGTGGACAGCCTGAAGGCGCTGCTGGCGGAAGACTACGACGCGATTTTCGTCGGCTGCGGTGCCCCGCGTGGCCGCGACCTGCCCATTCCTGGCCGCCACGAAGCCGCCGCCAATATCCATATCGGCATCGACTGGCTCTCGTCGGTCTCCTTCGGCCATATCACAAGCATCGGCAAGCGTGTGATTGTGCTGGGTGGCGGCAACACAGCCATGGATTGCTGTCGCTCCTCGCGCCGGCTTGGTGGCGAGGACGTCAAGGTGATCGTGCGTTCCGGCTTCGAGGAGATGAAGGCGTCACCCTGGGAAAAGCAGGACGCCATTCACGAGGACATCCCGATCCTCAACATGCTCGTGCCGAAGGAGTTCACCCACAAGGACGGCAAGCTGACCGGCGTGCTGTTCGAGAAGGTGAAGGCCGAACGCGATGCGCGTGGCCGGCGCCGCCTGGTCCCGACCGGCGAGCCGGATCAGCACTTCGAATGCGACGACGTGCTGGTGGCGGTGGGCCAGGAGAACGCCTTTCCGTGGGTCGAGCGCGACATCGGCATCGAGTTCGATCAATGGGACATGCCGGTGGTCGATGAAGTGACCATGGGATCCACCCACCCGAAGATCTTCTTCGGTGGTGACGCGGCATTCGGTCCCAAGAACATCATCTGGGCCGTCGCGCACGGCCACCAGGCCGCCATCTCAATCCATCAGCTTTGCCAGGGTGAAAGCGTCCGCGATCGGCCGCCACCGCTGGTCAACCTGATGTCGCAGAAGATGGGCATCCACGAGTGGAGCTACGACAACGACATCTCGCTCGACCTCCGCTACAAGGTGCCGCACCGTGACAAGGCGCAGGCATTGCGCGACATCAAGGCCGAAGTTGAACTCGGCTTCGATGACAAGCTCGCCTATGTGGAAGCGCAGCGTTGCCTGAACTGCGACGTGCAGACCGTGTTCACCGACAAGCTGTGCATCGAATGCGATGCCTGCGTGGACATCTGCCCGGTCGATTGCATCAGCTTCACCGAGAACGGCGATGAAGCCGAGCTGCGGCTTCGCCTCACCGCGCCGGCGCACAACACGGAGCAGGACCTGTATGTGTCCGGCGCCCTGAAGACCGGCCGCGTCATGGTGAAGGACGAAGATGTTTGCCTGCACTGCGGCATGTGTGCCGAGCGGTGCCCCACTGGCGCGTGGGATATGCAGCGCTTCCTGATCGATGTGGCACGGGCGGAGAACGCATGTTGCAGTCTGCAGAACGCGTAACTGGCCTCCAGCGCGTCAACGACTTCGTCGTCAAGTTCGCCAACGTCAACGGATCGGGTTCGGCCAGCGCCAACGCGCTGTTCGGCAAGGCGATCCTGCGCATGGGCATTCCCATGACGCCGCGCAATATCTTCCCATCCAACATCCAGGGGTTGCCGACCTGGTATGAGGTGCGGGTGTCCGAGGCGGGCTATTTGGGCGCCCGCGGCGGCGGCGTGGACCTGATGGTGGCGATGAACCCCCAGACCTGGGCGAAAGACATCGCCGAGATCGTCCCTGGCGGTTATCTGTTCTACGACAACACCAAGCCGATGCCGCCGTCGCGCTTCCGCGACGACATCGTGGTGATCGGCGTGCCACTGACCGAGATCACCAACAAAGCCTATACCGACACGCGCCAGCGTCAGTTGTTCAAGAACATCGTCTATCTCGGCGCGCTGTCCGCGCTGCTGGAGATGGATGTCGGCGTGATCGAGACGCTGCTCGCCGAGCAATTCAAAGGCCGCGACAAGCTGATCCAGGCGAACATCCAGGCGCTCCACATGGGCCGCGACTGGGCGATGGCCCATCTGCCATGTCCCATCGGCCTGACGCTGCGCCACTCCGACGCCGTCGGTGATCGCATCTTCGTCGAAGGCAATGCCGCGGCCGCGCTGGGTGCGGTATATGGCGGCGCCACGGTCTGCGCCTGGTATCCGATCACCCCATCGTCGTCGCTCGCCGAAGCGTTCACGCGCTGGTGCCAACGCTATCGCGTCGATCCCGACACCAAGAAGCACAAGTTCGCCATCGTGCAAGCTGAGGACGAACTGGCATCCATCGGCATGGTGATCGGCGCCGCCTGGAATGGCGCACGCGCCTTCACGGCAACGAGCGGCCCCGGCATCTCGCTGATGCAGGAATTCATCGGCCTGGCCTATTTTGCTGAAATCCCTGCCGTGATCTTCGACGTGCAGCGCTCCGGCCCCTCAACCGGCATGCCGACGCGCACACAGCAGACAGACATATTGAGCTGCGCCTATGCCTCGCACGGCGACACCAAGCACGTGCTTTTGTTCCCCGAAGACCCGTACGAATGCTTTGAGTTCGGCGCCCTGTCCTTCGACCTGGCCGATCGTCTGCAAACGCCGATCTTCATGATGCTGGACCTCGAGATCGGCATGAACGAGCGTCTGTGCAAGCCGTTCGCCTGGGACGACACGCGCAAGCTGGACCGCGGCAAGGTGATGACCGCCGAGGAGCTTGCGGCCGGCAAGGACTTCGGCCGGTATCTCGATGTCGACGGCGACGGCATCCCCTATCGCACCTATCCTGGAACGCATCCAACGCGCGGCGCCTTCTTTACCCGCGGCACATCGAAGGACGCCCGGGCACGGTACAGCGAGGAGGGTCCCGACTACGAAGAGAACATGCTGCGGCTGCTGAAGAAATTCGACACCGCGAAGAACCTTGTCCCGCGCCCCGTCGCACGTTCCGCCAAGGACGCGACGCGGCTCGGCGCTATCTACTTCGGGTCCACCAGCCCCGCGATGGACGAAGCAGAAGGGATGCTCGCGGAACGCGGCATCCACCTAGACCTGCTGCGTGTGCGCGCATTCCCGTTCCATAACGACGTGCGTCACTTCATCGGCGAGCACGACCAGATTTTCGTGGTCGAGCAGAACCGCGATGGCCAGCTGCGGACGCTGCTGATCAACGAACTGGAAATCGATCCTGCGAAGCTGACGAAAGTGGTGCACTTCGACGGCACCCCGATCACCGCGCAATTCATCGCTGCTGCGATCGGCGACAAGGTTGACGAACTCAAGGTTGTCCCGTTCCGCAAGGCCATTCCATCATGACATTCCTCCCGAAGCCCAAGCTGCATCATCCGGAACTGCCGAAGAACTCGCTCGGCTTCACCCGGCGTGATTACGAAGGCGCGGTATCCACGCTCTGCGCCGGTTGCGGCCACGACTCCATCAGCGCCGCGATCGTGCGCGCCTGCTTCAATCTGGAGCTGCCGCCGCACCGCATCGCCAAGCTCTCCGGCATCGGGTGTTCGTCGAAGACCCCGACATATTTCCTGGGCGCATCGCACGGTTTCAATTCCGTGCACGGCCGCATGCCGTCGGTGCTGACCGGCGCCAACCTGGCCAACCGCGACCTGATCTATCTCGGCGTATCGGGCGATGGCGACAGTGCTTCCATCGGCATCGGTCAGTTCGCGCACATCATGCGCCGCGGCGTGAACATGACCTATATCGTCGAGAACAACGGCGTATACGGCCTGACCAAGGGCCAGTTCTCCGCCACGTCCGACAAGGGTGCGAAAAGCCGCCGCGGCGTCGTGAACAACGACGAGGCGATCGACCTCATCGGCATGGCCCTGCAACTTGGCGCCACATTCGTCGCCCGCAGCTTCTCCGGCGACAAGGACCAGCTCATCCCGCTGATCGAGGCAGCGCTGAAACATCAAGGCGCCGCCTTCATCGATTGCATTTCACCCTGCGTCGCCTTCAACAACCACGAAGGCTCCCACACCAGCTTCGACTATGTGCGCGAGCACAATCTTGCGGTGAACTACCTCGACGTGATCACCAGCCGTGAGCCGATCACCGTGGACTACCCCGCCGGCACAGTAGAACTGGTGAAGCAACACGACGGCTCCACGCTCCGCCTGCGCAAGCTTGCCAACGACTACGACGTGCATGATCGCATCGCCGCGATGACCTACCTGCAAGAACGTCATGCTGCCGGCGAGATCGTCACCGGCCTGCTCTACGTCGATCCAGAGCCGGATGACCTGCACCAGCACATGAACACGATCGACACGCCGTTCAACGAACTGGATGAGCGGACGCTGTGTCCCGGTTCAGCGGTGCTCGACAAGCTCAACGCATCACTTCGCTAAGCAACACGACCGGGAGCCGTCATGAACAAAATATCTCGCCGGGCCGTGGTCGGCGCGCTGACCGCGGTGCCTCTGGCGATGCCTGCGATCATTCGCGCACAGAGCACCTCGAAGCCCGTCAAGATCGGCCTGCTGAGCGATATGGGCGGCCCATACCGTGACGTCGGCGGCCCGGGTAACCGAGTTGCAACGGAGCTGGCGATCGAGGATTTCGGTGGTTCAGTGCTCGACCGGCCGATTCAGGTCCTGCAGGCCGACGATCAGAACAAGCCGGATGTATCGACGTCGATCGCACGCCAATGGATCGATGATCAGGGTGTCGATGTCCTGGCGGACGGCGCCGCAAGCTCCGCAGGTCTCGCGATTCAGCAGGTTTGCCGCGAGAAGAAGCGCATCTACCTGATCACCGGCCCGGCCACGTCCGACATGACGGGCAAGCAGTGCTCGCCCTACGGCATTCACTTCTCCTACGACACCTACGCCCTGGCGCACGGCACCGGCACCGCGTTGACGAAAGCTGGCGGCAGCAGTTGGTTTTTCGTCACTGCCGACTATGCGTTCGGATTTGCGCTGGAACGCGACACGATCGACGCGGTGAAGGCGAATGGCGGACAGGTGCTGGGCACTGTTCGCGCCCCGCTGGCGACACCTGACTTCTCGTCGTTTCTTGTGCAGGCGCAGAGCTCGGGCGCGAAGGTGATCGGTTTCGCCAATGCGGGCGTCGATTTGCAGAACTGCCTGAAGCAGGCAGCGGAATTCGGCCTCACGGCGAATGGTACGCGGTTGGCGACGCTGCTGATGCAGATCAGCGACGTGCACTCGCTCGGGCAGAAGGTGTGCGCGGGGTTGGCGTATACTGACTCGTTCTACTGGGACCTGAACGACAAGACGCGGGCCTGGTCGAAGCGCTGGAGTGCCAAGATGAACGGGATGGTCCCGGGCCTGCTGCATGCCGGCAACTACTGCGCGGCGTATCACTGGCTGAAGGCGGTCAAGGCAGCGGGCTCGACCGATGCCGATGCGGTGGTGGCGAAGATGAAGGCCACGCCGGTCAACGACTTCTACAATGACAACGTGAAAATCCGCGAGGACGGCCGCGTGATGCACGCGATGTATTTGTGGCAGGTGAAGGCAGTGTCGGAGTCGAAATATCCGTTCGATTACTGCAAGAACCTCGCGGTCATCTCACCGGACCAGGCCTGGCGCCCGATAAGCGAGGGCGGCTGCCCGCTGGTGAAGGCCTAGCCTTTCGCGCTACTTCAATAGCGCCGCTGCAATCTTCTCCCGTGTGAACGGCATGTCGCGGATGCGGGCGCCGAGCGCGTGGGCGACCGCATTGCCGATCGCCGCGGCGGTTGGCCCGAAGGTGCATTCACCCATGCCAAGCGTTGGATGGTCCGGCATCGGGATGATCTCCGTCTCGATCTCCGGCACCTCGGAGAAATGCAGGATCGGATAGCCCAACCAATCCAGCGACGTGATGCCGTCGCCTTCCATCCGCACCTGCTCCTTCAGCGTCATGCTGATTGCCTGCACGATGCCGCCATCAAGCTGGTTGCGCGCGCCATCCGGATTGATCACCAGCCCGGCGTCCGCAACACACCAGACGCGGTTCACGCGCACGTCCTGTTCCACCTCCACTTCCACCGCGACGCCAGCATAGGCGGCCTTGTTCTTGTAGCGCGCCCAGCCGAGGCCGAGACCGCGTCCAGAGCCGGCCGGACCACGCGAGGTCCAGTTGCAGCGTTTCGCCAGCGTCTCCACCAGCACACGCGCCCGGAGATCGGTGATTGCGGACAATCGGTATTCAACCGGATCGACGCCGGCGCGGTCCGCCAACTCATCCATGAAGCACTCGATGGCGAATACGTTCGGCAGAGCCCCAAGCCCGCGAAGTGCGGAGGTACGCACGGGCGCCTGCCGCACCAGGTGATGAACCACGCGCCGTGCCGCGAAGTCATACAGAGGGAACGCATTGCGCGTACCGCCGCCGCCATTCGCCTCCGGAGGATCAGTGGGACGTGGATCCGGCGGGGGCGTCGGCAAAGCCTCGTGAGTGAGCATGTTGCCGCCGCTGCTCGGCCGCTGCACGTGCGTCGGCGACCAGATTTCCGCAGTCCAGTCCACGGGTTTTCCTGCGCCGTCCAGAGCGGCGCGCAGTGTGATGTGCATCGCCGGACCGACGGGTTCAAAACCGAACTCTTCCTCGCGCCGCCACTGCACGCGGATACAATGGTCCGGCACCTGCAAGGCGATCAGGGCGGCATCGACGGCGACGTCGTCAGCACCGTTGTGGCCGTAGCATCCAGCGCCATGCGCATGCCTCACCGTGATCGAGTCACTCGGGATACCCAGGACGCTCGACAGAGCGGTTTGCAGTGGATACGGCCCCTGCGTGTGCGACCAGACGGACAGATGGCCATTCCGGTATTCGGCCAACGCACAGGATGGTGCCATGGATGCATGCGCTACATACGGTCGTGAATAGCTTGCCTCGACAACGTTCGCAGTCGTTGCAGCAGGCAGCGGATCGCCGAGTACACGATCCACGGAAGGCTGGCCGACGAGCCAGGCCGCCTCCTGCTGTTCAGGCGTGATCTGCCGAACGTTCTGCCATTTCGCGTGCATTGGTGCCACTGCGGCTGCGCGCTGCACCACGCCCTCATCCGCACCGACGAAGGCAACGAAGTCACCAACACGGATTACGCGGAAATCGCCACGTTCGGCGCGCCGCACCGACGCCTCATCGAATGACGCGAGCTTCGCGCCACGGCAGGGCTGGCGCAGGATGCGCGCGTGCAGCGTATCAGGCCGCACCATGTCGTGCACGAAGGCGCCGCCGGAGATTTTAGCCGGCAGATCGCGACGTGGTGTCGACCGGCCGACATAGCGATAAGCCGTGTGCGGCTTCGGCTTCGCACTGCCTTCGATGTCGCGCGCGAAATCCTCGGTGGCGGCGAAGTTCCAGTAATCATGGCCGGTCGGTGCACCGGAACGATGGAACGCCCCGTCCTGGACCGACAGTTCAGCCGGGCTGCAATTCAGCCGCTGCGCAAGCCGATCCAACACACGGGTCCGGAGCTCCGCCGATACCAGGCGCACAGAACTGCCCGAGACCTCGATCGACTGGCTGCCCGTGGTCTGGCCTTCATCCGGTGCGTCCTGCGTATCGCCAGACAGCACGGAGATCCGGTCCAGATCCACATCCAGCTCATCAGCGGCAATTTGTGCGAGCGCGGTGACGTTGCCCTGGCCCAGCTCCACTTTGCCGACCGCGAGGCGCACGGTGCGATCCGCGTCAAAGCGGATCCACTTCTCCATGCGCCTGTTGTTCTGGATCGACAGCGGCAACGTGTCGCTCATGCGCCCTTCCCTTCCTGCATCATGGCCGCGGCCTTTTCGACGGCGCGCAGGATCCGCGGCTGCGCGCCGCAGCGACAGAGATGCTTGTCCAGCGCTTGCACGATCTCCGCGCGGGATGGCGATGGATTGCGATCCAGCAATGCCTTCGCGCTCATGATGATGCCGGAGAGACAGTAGCCGCACTGCCCCGCCTGCTCATCGAGGAACGCCTGCTGCAACGGATGCGGCGCCGCCGGCGTGCCCAGGGCCTCGATCGTCGTAACGCGGCCGCCGGCTGCAGTGCCAACTTCGCGCGAGCAGGCATGCACCGGCTGGCCGTCCAGCAGCACTACGCAGCTGCCACATTGCTCCAGGCCGCAGCCATAGCGCGTGCCCACCAATCCAAGCTGGTTGCGCAACACATCGAGTAAAGGCGTCGTGCCGGCCACGGCAATCTGCACGGGCCGGCCGTTGACAGTCAGTTCAATCATGCCGTGCGGCGCTGCACGTTCGCGCTCCTTACCGGGATGCCGGTCTGTTCGTAACAGACCTGGGCCAGTGCGGCGACACCTTCGCGGATCACCTCCTTCGACGGCAGCGCGAAACACAGGCGCATATACGATTTGGCAGGCTCGGGGTTGCAGACCCACTCAGGACCTGGATTGAAGTGAATCCCCGCATCCGCCGCGGGCTTCACCAGCTTCCGCACATCGACGCTGTCGGGCAGCTTGAACCACAGGAAGATGCCGCCCTTCGGCTTCCACATCTCGGCGCTGGTGCCGAACTCACGCTCGACCGCTTCGATCATCGTATCGAGCTTTTCTTTCAACACGTTGGTCAGTGCGCCAACATGCCGATCGAAATGGTTGGCGAAGTATTCAGCCACAATCATCTGATCCAGCGCGCCCGTGCCGCTGTCGGTCTTGCACGCGAGCATGCGTGACAGCACCGGCCAGTCGGACACCGCGTAGCCGACGCGCAGGGCAGGTGCCAGGGTTTTCGAGAAGGATCCGATATGCACGACCTGCTTCGGATCCATCGAATAAAGCGAAGGCGGCGCTTCGCCGGCCCAGACCAGATCGGCGTAACACTCATCCTCGAAGATCGCGACGCCATACTGCCGGGCCAGCGCCAGCAACTGCTGGCGACGTTCCATCGGCATGATACTGCCGGAGGGATTCTGGATGGTCGGGATCGTGTAGATGTATTTCGGCGTGATGCCCTTTTTCTTCAGGTCCTCCAGCGTGGAGGCCAACACGTCCAGCCTGATGCCGTCCTCGTCCAGCGGCACGCCCACGATATTCGCGCCAACGCGCTTGAAGCGATTGATGGCGCCGGCGTAGCAGAATTCTTCCAATATGATCGTATCGCCGGGATCGACGAACAGGCGGCTGATGATGTCGATGCCCTGACCTGACCCGGTCAGCACCAGGACCTCGTCGCGGGTGATTTTCATGCCGCGATGGCGGTTCAGCTTATCGGCAACCATCTGGCGCAGTCCGACATAGCCCTGCGGTCCCTGCGCCAGATTGTACATCGCCAACTTTGAGCCGTCGCGGCGCAGCACGGAGGCAGTCGCCTCGATCAGGCCTTCGATCGGAATCCGTTCCGGGTCATTGTGGCCGCCAACGAAATTGTACTTGGGGAAACCGGGGAAACGTGGCGCCGGGTCCGGCAAACCCTTCGCGAAATGTGATGTCAGATCGAATGCGGCGCTCATGATCGCTTCCTCCGTCGGCATTTGGCGAAGATTCGCATGGTGGACGGGGGGTGGCAAGGAAGGGTCCACACGGAGAACACAGGGAACCACGGAGAGCCACCGAGAATAGATGATCATGCGCTGCGCACGACAGCGATGGACCGAATAATCCTCGGTGGTTGTCAGCGGTCCTTCGTGTTCTCCGTGTGGACCCTTCCTTGCCTTGTCCCGCCTGCGCGACCATGTGCCAGCGGAAGGTTCAACAGGAGTAGCACCACATGGCCCATCGAAAGCCCCGCATGGTCGGCATGAACCATGTCGCCATAGAAGTCGGCGACATTGAGGAAGCGCTCGCCTTCTACGGCCGCATCTTCGAGTTCACGCTCCGTGGCAAGGGCAAGACCAATGCCTTCATCGACATGGGCGATCAGTTCATCAACCTCACCCAGGTCGCCAAGGACCATCGCGACAGTCCGCGCCATTTTGGTCTCGTTGTGGACGACCGCAGCGCGGTACCCGAGCTGGTGAAGGAGGCCGGCGGCGAATTGCTGGATGGCCCGTTCCTCGACTTCCTCGATCCCTGGGGAAATCGCGTCGAGGTCATCCAGTACAGCGACATCCAGTTCACCAAGGCGCCGCATGTGATGCGCGGCATGGGCCTGTCACTGGACAAGACCGACAAGGCGCGGCGAGAACTGGCGGAGAAAGGCATGGCACCGGAGCCGGCCTGACACCGCAAGGACCTAACTCCGCATGCCGACGCCGCTGCTGTTCGAACCCGTCACCTTTCGCTCCGTCACCGCGCGCAACCGCATCGTCGTCGCACCGATGTGCCAGTACAGTGCCAGCGATGGCCTGGGCGATGACTGGCACATCCAGCACCTGGGTGCGCGCGCCATGGGTGGTGCCGGCATTGTCTTCACCGAGGCCACCCATGTGTCGGCCATTGGTCGCATCACGCCCTGGTGCCTCGGGCTGTGGAACGATCAGCACAAGGCACTGCTCGCGCGAGTTGTGTCGATCATCGAGCGCGGCGGTGCTGTTCCCGGCATCCAGATCGCTCACGCAGGCCGCAAGGCGAGCACCACGCGGACCTGGGAGGGGAGCAAGCCGATCGCGCCACACGACGGCGGCTGGGTCCCCGTCGCACCCAGCCCAATTCCGTTCCATCCGGGCGCGGTCGATCCTCACGCACTTTCCGCCGCCGAGATCGCCGACATAGCGGGCCAGTTCGCCGCCACTGCGCGGATGGCCCGCCAGGCCGGCATGAAGGTGGTCGAGGTACACGCGGCGCACGGCTATCTGCTGCACTCGTTCCTTTCGCCCATCTCCAACCACCGCAATGATGACTATGGCGGCGACCTCGAAGGGCGCAGCCGGTTCTTGATGGAAACACTGGATGCTGTGCGTGCGGAGTGGCCGGCCGACCTGCCGCTCTTCGTCCGGCTGTCCTGCGTCGATTATCTGCCGGGTGGGCTGACCATCGAGGACACGGTCACGCTCGCCCGGAAGATTGCGGCGCGCGGCGATGTGGATCTGATCGACTGCTCCTCCGGTGCGATTTCGCCGGACGTGCGCATCCCGACCCATCCCGGCTACCAGGTCCCATTCGCCGAGGCCGTGAAGCACGGCGCCAACATCGCCACCGGCGCAGTGGGCCTGATCACGGAACCCACGCACGCTGCCGAGATTGTCGCTAACAATCGCGCTGACCTGGTGTTCGTGGCGCGGGTTCTGCTGGCCGATCCCGCGTGGCCGTTGCGCGCGGCCAGGGCGCTGGGCGTGAAGCCCGAACTGCCCCCACCCTATTGGCGGGCCACGTTGGCTTAAGCCGCCTGAACAATTCCGTGCGAGGCACACGCTACCGCCCCAATTGTCCACCAATGCTGGCGGAGTAGATACGCGGCCAGCCACGGAGATGCCCTGCCATGAAGATTGCCACCGCCCTGCTCGTCACAACCATGCTGACGGCAGTGCCAGCCTGGGCGCAGACCTCTGGCTCCCAGGCCGCTCCAACCACCACCGCCACACCAGCACCTGCTGCTTCGGCACCGGCGGCCAGCGCGGCGCCACCCGCCGCACCAGCGCCGAGCGCGGAGGCGACCACGCCAAAACGCCCAACACATCACGCCCGCGCCGCCTCGGTCGTTCCCTCGGGTGAGACGATGGAGGCTATGGTGGAGAAACGCATCAGCGATCTGCACCGGCAGCTCCACATCACGTCAGGCGAAAGCTCCGAGTGGGGCCAGTTCGCTCAAGTAATGCGTGACAACGCCAAGGAGATCGACCAGGCGTATGCCGATCGGGCCCACAAGCTCGACAGCATGTCGGCGGTCGGCAACATGCAGTCCTATGCCCAGATCGAGCAGCTGCGTGCTCAGCAGGTGCAGAAGCTGGTACCAGCGTTCCAGGCGCTGTACGCCTCGCTGTCGGACCAGCAGAAACAGGCAGCGGACGCGGTGTTTCGTAACCAGGCGGTGAAAGCCCAGGCACATCGCCAGGCTGCCACGAACAGGCACGCCGCTAAATAGCGCGAGCGGGCTCTGCAACCTTGATTCGCGAGGCAATTAACCTTGGCAAGGAATTCATCTTGCCGGGTTCAATGCTTCGCGAATAAGCTCCAGGCAGCAGACCAACAGTGGATGGCATCTTATGCCGGCATTGTTCCACTTCCATGTGCCCAAGACTGCCGGACACAGCATCATCAACGAGATCAGAGAGCACTTTCTCCCGTCGCAGGTCCTGACGGAGCGCGGCAACCTGACGCTGCCCTTCCTGCAGTCTTATGGCGAACAGCGGTTGCGTGAATTCGGGTTCATTTATGGCCACGCAGGACACGGGGCTGTCGGCTATTTGCAGGGAATTGCTGACACGATCCTGCTGCTCCGAGATCCGCTGGATCACATGATCTCCCATTATTTGCATATGGTTCGAGATCCGACCGTGCAATGGCATCACCTTGCCAACGAGCTCGGCTTTCGTGATTTCATCCTGACGTATCCGGGGATCCTGGCGTTCCAGGCCATTTCTCTGGCAACCGGTCTTGGCCAGGTCGTGCCCCCTGAACGCCCCTATGATTGCTTGCCAGACCTTGTGCGCTTCCTCGAAAGCACGTTCCTGCTCGGTACGGTCGATCAGATCGATGAATTCATGGCCAGCCTCGCGCGAGTCAAGCAGTGGCCGGCTCCGGCGCTGATGCGGCGTCTCAACACGGCCCCGGCGAGTCAAAAGCTTGTCCGAGCCGAGTTGGCGGATGCCTACGCTGCGGTGGCCGAAAGCACCCATTACGGTGCAATACTGATCGCGGTTGAACAGGCCGTCTACGCTGCCGCCAAGCGTGTTGCAGCAAGTCAGCGGGAACAACGGTCACTGCGCTCGCTCGGCGAGACGGCGCGACGGGTCTGGCGATCGCCACAGGGCGAGATTGTCCTGGGACATAACTTTGGCCGGCGGGAAATGGTGGATGGCGAACCCGCATGGTGGACGCTCGAAGCTTCCGAGAGCCAGATTCACCTGACTGTCCGGAGACCCGCAACCCTCCATGCGGACATCCGCGTCTGGCATGCGGTCGATCCGACCTGCATCCAGGTTTGGAGTGATGAGTGCAAGCTGGATGCAAGGATCGAGCAGACCAGCGACGGTTTCGGATCCCTGGCAGTGCCGCTGGCCAATCTCGCCGGCGACCGTATGGCGACCGTTACGCTACGCATCGAACCCAGGCATGCCCCCACCGACGCGCCTTGGTACCCCACGCTGTTGCTGCATCACTTCCGGCTGGCCTGACGTCGCCGCCACATCAGCTTGAAGTCCCACGCGACGCGTTCGCCTTGCAGAGTTCATTGCCTTCCGCATAAGGTCTGACAACAGTCCCACCATCGATGGCATTGCATGCCGGCATTGTTTTATTTCCATATTCACAGGACTGCCGGCACAAGTGTGATCGCTGATATCAGCGAGCACTTTAACGAGTCACAGATCCTGACCGATGGCGGCAACCTGACGATGCCGTTCCTGCAGGCGTGCGGCGAACAGCAACTGCGCGAAACCGGGTTGATTCACGGGCATGCACATCACGGAGCAGCGGCCTATCTCCAGGGTGTCGCCGACGCCGCCTTGCTGCTGCGCAATCCGATGGACCACGTGATATCGTGTTATCAGCACCTGTTAAGCAGTCCAACCTTGCCTTGGCACCGCGCCGCTACGGGCCTTGGCTTTCGCGACTTCATAGAGACCTATCCGCGGTTCCTGGCTATTCAGACGATCACGCTGGCAACCGGGCTTGGTCGCGACGTACGACGGGATCGTATTTATGACTGCCTCCCGGATGTGGTGTGCTACCTGGATAACACGCTGCTGCTTGGCACGGTCGATCAGATCGATGAATTCATGGTCTGCCTGGCAAGGATAAAGCGGTGGCCCGTTCAGGTCGCTGTGCAGCATCTGAACAGGGCAGCGGCGGGTCACGGTCCCGACAGGCAAGGGCTGGAGGCGGCGTACAACGAGGTCGCCAGAAGCGCGCATGTGGCCGCGGTCATGATTGCCGCCGAGCAGACGCTCTACATTGCCGCCAAGAGCATCGCAGCCACCCAAAGGGCGCGAACGCCACTGCAAGAAGGTGGCATGACGACGTGACGGCTCTGCACGATCAGCGTGCAGTTCCTTATCACCACCGGCACGAAGCCGTGGCCGTCACGATCCCCTGATCATCCATTTCCGATCGCTCGGATACGTCCTTGCCACAGCCACCATCTGCTGGGTGAGCCACTGATTTACCGGAGTGACGCCAGGCAACCCGACCTGATCCGCCATCGCGAGCGCGCCGCGCAAGTAACTGACGTAGGTGATCGACCCTGCGCCCTGCAATTGCAGCGCGTCGTTGTTGCCGGCAGGCAGCGCCTGCTCCGTCGCGCACAGGTTCCACAATGCGGGCCATGTCGTGACGTTCGGGCCGTAAAAGATGCGGCCGCTCACATGGTTCCCCGGATTTGACCCGCGTGTCACAGGCCAGACGACACCGGTCGTCCCCGTCACGGTCATCGTCTCGTTGTCGATCATGACAGTGAAGGGCGGGGACGGGAACACCGACTGCGGCGTGGCCGTCGATGTGAAGTAAGCCGTCACTGCCTGCGCAATGGTCGCCGAGACCGTTATGGTTGTATCCTTGTTGGTGACGGCGGCAGCGAGCGTCACAGATGGCGCAGAAAGGCTATCATACAGTGTAGGACGACTGCGCGGCCAGCCGCCGTTGCCGCTCGCCCGCGTAACTCCGCAACCGACGACACCCTGCGCGATCGCCTGCCACTCGGAGTGGCCGAGCATCAGTCCAAATCCGAGGACGAGTGCGAGCATATCGTTTTGCCAGAAGGCGAACATCGTGTTGGTGGGCCACACGTTCGGGCCAGTGTAGAGTCCGAAGTTCGCGTAGAGATCGGTCGGCGTCGTGATCGTGCGGCTCGTGACGGCGCCGTACATTGCGTCCAGCACCGCCTGCATCCGTGCCTTGGGCAACAGCCACGAAGGCACCGAGGATGGCGTCGCAGCCACAGCCGAGAACATGTTACGCAGCGGCCACGCAAGATACCGGCCGACCTGCTTGTAGCGGGCGGAGTAGGGCAGCGAGACCAGATCAGCGATGACCTGGAACTGAAGGCCTTCCAGGTAGTAGGGGTCACCCGTCAGAAGGAACGGCAGATAGCTCATGGCCGGCGAGTGGCCGTCCTCATAAATGACCGGAGTGCCATTACTGCGCGGCGCGGTCATTTTGATGAGCGGGCTGACATAGCTGACGTTCTGCGTCGAGGCATTCGGGTAGGTGATGCAATCCAACGGTGCCCCGGATCGGGTATCGCGGAAAGCGATCGGAAACGATCCCGCCGCCTCGGCCTGGGCCAGCACGGTCGGAAGGTTCTGCCCGTAACAGATGTAATCCGCCTGCCACTCGCTTACCAATCCGATATCGCCCCGATCGCCGGTGATGCACATGTTGCAGCTCAGTCCCGCAAAGCCCATCGGGGAATAGGTCTTGGCGGTGAACGGTCGTGTGGCGACACCGAGTTGGCTTGCGTCAAACACGGGCAGTAATTTCGCCGCGTTCAGTTGCGCAATGGATTGCGACACGGCCCGGGGGGCTGAGAACCAGCGCCAGCGGGCCATCCAGTAGTGTGCGGGCACGGCGATGGTTGCAACGGTCGTGCCGCTTTTCGTGATGGTAGCCGTGTAGGCGCCGAGGTCTGCCGGCGCCCCGGTCGCCCACGGATCGCCGTACTCGAACACCACCTCGTCACGGCAACCATCGGCGTCCGACCTGAAATACACCCTGAACCCCGGAAGTTGCGGGTTCGTCGCCAGGATGCAGCCAACGGTGAAGCGGCCTTGGGGGTCGACATAGTCGCCCTGATCCGTGCCGTTTGCCCGGTCAAAGGCATAGTCGACACCGGCGGGATTGATCACCACCGTCATGTCCGATGGCGTGATGGCGATAGCGCTGAAGCAAACGATTGCAGCCATGGCGCATCAGCCCACTGTCGCGGTCGCGCCGACGGTGATGGCTTCAGAGAGCGTCGCGACCACAGTGTATTGGCCCGGCGGGACCGTGGCAGAAATGCTGAACGGACCTGGCTGATTGACGACCGTACCGAGGGTCAGCATTGCCCCCCCGCTTACCGGCGTAGCCGTAACAACCGCCGTGGATGTCGTCGCCTGCGCATCCAATTGGATGGTGCCGGTGGCGACAATCGTCATGGTCGAAGAGGCATCGTCTAGAGTGATGGCAGCCATGAAATCCTCGTTGGTTGGCCTTCGCTCCGTCCCCACCAGGCATGGTGATCACCAGCATTCGCTGCGGTGCATGCAGAGGGATGGATCAATGCGGATGGATGTGCGGAGGGCGTGAAAAAGCGACTGCGCACCGCGGCGGGGGCGGCGCGCATCATGTCTCTGACCCGACCCAGTGGTGCGACCCGGGCGCGTATCGCCCGTCGCCAATGTGCTTGTACTGTGGATTGCTCTAATTAGGCAAGAACAAAACAGGAATCATGCGGCAAGGCTTGACTATCGGCCTGACCTAGTGACGGGCGACGCCTGGTCTTCGAGCAAGGCGCTGGCCTTCTCCTGCCTCGGACGCTATATCCGGCGCCTCGTGCCGCCGGTCACAGTCGGTGGCGCCATCGAAGGAGCAGTAGCGATGAAGCCGGGGATCCACCCTGAATACCACGAGATCACCGTCGTGATGACCGACGGTACCCAGTTCAAGACTCGCTCCTGCATGGGCAAGGCAGGCGATTCGCTGCGCCTCGACATCGATCCGAAGTCGCACCCCGCCTGGACCGGACAGCACCGCATCATCGACAGCGGCGGCCAGGTCGCCAAATTCAACAAGAAATTCGCCGGCCTCGGTCTGAAGAAGTAGCCAGTCCGCAACACACTTTTCCCCGCGCGCCGCCCCCCTTGAACCGGTGGGCGGCGTTGCTATGTCTGCTATGTTCAGTACGCCCCTCGGGGGTATCGGACATAGTGAACCGGAGCCGCGCCATCATGGGTGGCTCCAAAACCATGACCTTGCTCGCGCAGGAGGTTTTGCCATGACATCGTACGACTTTGCCCCCCTTTTCCGCACCGCCATTGGGTTCGACCGGCTCGCCCGGCTGATGGACTCTGCGGTTTCCGCCGCTGATACTCCAAGCTATCCGCCTTACAATATCGAGAAAGTCGGTGACGACATCTACCGCCTGACCATGGCGGTGGCTGGCTTCCGTCCCGAGGAACTCGACCTTGTCGTGAAGGACAACACGCTATTCGTATCCGGCAAGGCGAGCCCTGAAGGCCAGAAGGGCGAAATGCTGTATCGCGGCATAGCCGGCCGCGCCTTTGAGCGCCGGTTCGTGCTGGCAGATCATATCGTGGTCGACGGCGCGGATGTGGAGAATGGCTTGCTGCATGTCGCCCTGAAGCGCGTGGTGCCCGAGGCCCTCAAGCCCCGCCGCATTGCGATCGGCGGCGCCACCCAGAAAGCCGTTGCCAACGACAGCCAGGACGCTGCGAAGGCCGCGTAACGCGGTAAGTCTCAGATCGGGAGGGGCCGGCTCGCCGGCCCCTTTTCGTATATGCGACGCGAACCCCGGCGTCACGCGCTGAGACCACCTGTGTATACGATTGCAGCTGGCTCGCAGCTTCGCGACAGGATCCAATGCCGGAACATCTGGATATCTGAGCGCCGGTGAGCAGCCGCCTCGCTCGCGAGGTAATAATTGTCCTCCAATCGCAGGGCCAGCGGATGTGCGGCCACCAGCCTGCCATTCGCGAGATCGTCGCGCACCAACTCTTTCTGCGCCATAACCACGCCCATCCCGTCGATCGCAGCCTGATACGCGAGCGCCGAAGTGCCGAACTTCATCGACAGTTTCATCCGCCAACCGATCACGACGGTGCTCGATTTGATCGAACCCGCCGCCGATCGCACGAGCGTAGGCCGCACCCGCGGGCGTCAGCAGCACCTTTCGAGTTCGCGATCGAACAGACTGACGCCAAGGAATTCTTCGAGTTGGGCGATATGACGGCTGACCGCCCCCTGTGAAACATGGAGCTGCCTGGCCGCTGCAGTGAAACTTTGCGTACGCGCGGCTGCATCGAAGACGCGCAGCGCATTCAGTGGCGGCAACGAACGACCCATTCCATTCCTCCGCGGCGTTCACCTG
>DATJJM010000265.1:0-2032 GCA_035492535.1 Acetobacteraceae bacterium
AGCGTCTTCGTGCTCAGCGCTTCTTCGACCTGCAGGTAGAGCCGCGACATGTGGATGCCGCGCTTGTCCGGGCGGCGCAGGTTGACGAAGGCGCCGACGCGCGCACTGGCGCGCTGCACGTCGCCGTCGCCGGCATCGAAACGTACCGGCACTTCGATACCGTCCATGCCCACCCAATCCAGTTCGCCGACGAGGTGCGGCTGGGCGTGGACTGCCACGTCGGGCAGCAGGCGAGCGGTGTTTTCCTCGGTGTACATGGTCAATCCTAGGGTCCGACGGGCGGTCTGGCCGCCTTGAAGACCTCGATTTTGGGGCACCAACGGCGCCTCGCAATAGTGGCGCGCGGGAAACGCTGCGTCCCGACGGCTGTTTTCAACCGATCTGGCGCTGCCAGGCACGCGCGGCCTGCCAGGCCTGCCAGGTCACGCCCAGGCCCTGCCTGCCCTGCCCTTTTCGCAATACATCCAGTGGATCGGCGGCCTTGCGCGCCTTGGCCACCAGCGCACGTCCCTGGCGCGATTCCAGCCCGCGGAAGGCACTCAACGGTCCCGGCAGGCGCTCGGCCTCGCGCCAGGCGTGGTGCAGATCGTCCAACTGTGCGCGGATGGCGTCGTTGCGCACCTCGGTCGCTTGGCGCAATTCGCTGCGGCTGAGGCCGAACTTGGCCAGCCGCGACATCGGCAAGGCCAGGCGGTCGCGATCGACATCTTCTTCGAGACGCAGCAGCGAATACAGCAGATGCGAGAGCGTGGCCACCCGGCTGGCACGCGTGCTGTCGGCCTTGTCGCCAAACCACCACGCCGTTTCCAGATCGGCCACGGCACCGTGCAACAACGAGCCGGCCGCAATCTGGGCGGGGAAATCCGCGGCCGTGCCCTCTTCCAATTGGCCCATCGCAGCCAGCACCGGAGCGACCCAGCGCTCGGCGGCGATCTCATGCGCGCGGTCGCTGTCGAACAGCACCTGCGTCAACGGATGACGGCCGCCGCTCGCCGCCGCACCGGACAGTTCCTCGGCCCACCAGTTGAGCTTGGTGGCCGCCACTTGCGGTTCGCGAATGCCATAGGCCGCGGCAAGCAGTTCCTGCTCGAACGCCGCCAGCGCGATATGACCGGGGTAGCGGTTCGGATCCACGAAGGCCAGGGCAATGCGCTGCTGCGGCTGCACGGCCAGCCACTTGTCGATATAGCTCTGCAGCGCAGTGCCGCTCATGCGGTGACCTTCACGCGAGCGGTGAGATCGGACGGATGATCGACCACCAGGTCGGCGTTCCATTCGCTCGGATCGCCGCCGTCGAGATAACCCCAGCGCACGGCCACGGTGTACAGGCCGGCCGCAGCGCCCGCCAGCACATCGCGGCGATCGTCGCCCACGAAGACGCAGCGCGACGGATCGAGACCGGCACGCTCGCAGGCCAGCAATACCGGCGCGGGATCGGGTTTCTTCACCGGCAACGTATCGCCGGACACGATCGCTGCCGCGCGCGGCGCCCAGCCGATACGCACCAGCAGGTCGTCGGTGAGAAAGCCCGGCTTGTTGGTGACCACGCCCCAGACAATGCCCTGCGATTCCAGCGAGGCCAGCAACTCGTCGACGCCATCGAACGGACGCGTGTGCTCGGCCATCATCGCCTGGTAAAGCTCCAGATAGCGCGGCATCAGGGCCAGCAACGCCGCGTCGTCGGCATCGGCAAATGCACAGCGCAGGATCGCCCGCGAACCGCGCGAGACGACTTCTCGCACCATCTCATACGGCGGCGCAGCCACCTGCATCTCTTCGCATTGCGCCTTCAGTGCGGCGTACAGATCGGGGGCGCTGTCGAGCAAGGTGCCGTCGAGATCGAACAGCACGCCCTGGATGTTTTCGGGGAATGGCTTCATGCGGGCTTTCGTGCGCTGATCAGGTAATTGACGGCGGTGAAGCGGCTCAACCAGGCCTTGCGGCTGATCGGGTTGTAGCCCAGTCCGGAAACATCATCGACTTCCAGCCCGGCGTGGCGCATCAAACGCCCCAGTTCCGAAGGCTTGAGGAA
>DATJJM010000266.1:0-7264 GCA_035492535.1 Acetobacteraceae bacterium
GTGTTCGACCTGGCGTTCCACAATGGCGAGTTGCGCGCCGCCACGTTCGGCCGCGGCGTCTTCGCGTTCGTCAATCCAGCAGGCCCCGCGATCGCCGTCGGCCTGCAGGACAACCTCGCCTTTGGCACCGTCTGCCAGGGATCGACGCACTTCCTGACCATCGAGGTCTCCAACGTCGGCGCCGCCGATCTGGTCATCACCAGCGTGCAGCGCCTCATGGGATCCGCCGGCTTCAAGGTGCTGCCCAACCCGGCGACGCCGCTCAGCCTCGCGGCCGGCGAGACGATCGAGTTTACCGTCGTATATACGCCGACCGGCGCGGCCGGACTCGAGGCCGCGACCATCCGTATCATCACCAACGACCCGAACGCTCCGGTCGTCGATCTCCTGGCGACGGGCATCCTGGGCACCAGCAAGGTCGCGACAGCAATCGCCAATTCCGGCAGCTTCGGCAATGTCTGCCTGGGCTCGCTCGCCGACGAACTGCTCACCATCAACAACACCGGGACCTGCCCGCTATCGATATTCAACATCACCGGTTCAGGCGACTTCCTGCCACCGAGCGCGCTTGCCTATCCGTTGGTGGTCAACCCCGGCACTTCGATCGATGTCGCCATCCGCTTCCAGCCGACTGCCCCCTTCGGTGCGAAGGCAGGCGCGATCACCATCATCAGCAACGACCCGGCGGGACCCCACGTGGTGCCGGTCTCCGGCATCGTCCCGGCGCCCAAGGCGAACCTGATCATCGCCAACATGGGAAGCTTCGGCGATGTCTGCGTCGGCTCGTTCGCCGACGAACCGCTGGTGATCACCAACAGCGGCCGGTGCATCCTGTCGATCACCGGTATCGCATCCACCTCCGGCGAGTTCCTGGTGCCGCAGGTGTTGTCCTATCCGATCACCATCGGACCGGGCGACGCCCTGCCGGTGCCGATACGGTTCAAGCCACTGAGCTTCGGCGCGAAGGCGGCAACGATCGCCGTCACCAGCGACGACCCCGCGAGCCCGATCAGCGTCAACGTCTCCGGCAATGCACCCTCCGGCAAGCTGACGGTCGCCGGCTCCACGACGTTCGGCGGCGTGAACGCCGGCTGCTGCGCGGATCGCACACTATCGATCTGCAACACCGGCGAGTGCACGCTCGACGTGACCAGCGTGCACTTCAAGCGCCGGAGCCGGCGTTGGAAGCTGCTCAACAATCCCTTCCCGGCGAAACTGCGGCCCGGCTCGTGCCTGCCTGTCGTCATCCAGTACCGCGCCGGAGAGAAATGTCCGCGCCCCTGCGAACTGATCATCGAGAGCGACGACCCGCTGACACCCGTCAAGTGCATCGAGGTGCTCGCCTACACGATCTGGGATGACGACTGCAGGAAGGGTCCCGAGTGCTGCCGCAAGGAGGAGTGCGAGGATTGCCGCAAGGGGTGTTGCGGCAGGCATCCTCCGTGCCGGCAGGGCTACCCCTGCTGCGACGACGACGACGATGATGACGATGATCGCTGACAGGCAGATTGCGCCGGCCATCACGGGCCGGCGCAATCTGCATCCCACGGAGGATTCACATGCGACGCAACATTCGGCGCCTGTTCTGGATTGAAGCCGGCCTGGCGGCGATCAGTGGGCTGTTGGCGCTCATCACGCCGATATTTCCGGACTGGATCGAATTGGTGCCCGGCTGGGATCCAGATCAGCACGATGGGTCGGTCGAGCGCCTGATCATCATCGGATTGTTCGTCGTTGCCGTCGCACTGGCCGCAGCCGCCGCTATTGAATGGCGACGGAGCCCATTTGCGGCATCGACTTTGCCAGGCGTTAGACACCGAGATTTCGAAAAAAGAAGCCGGCAAAACATGCAATCTGACGAGCGGCGTGCGTTCAGCCGACAATGACCAGATCGCGCGGAGTGCGCGACAGCAGTTCGGTTCCGATCTCAGTGATGATCACATTGTCGATCAGTCGCGCGCCAAGGCCTTCCTGCGCCAGAAACACATTGGGTTCGATCGAAACCACCATCCCTGCCTTGAGGATGTCGCTGCTGCCACCGAAGACATTCGGGCTCTCACCCCACGAAGGAGGAAATCCGGGTGCCATGCCATAGCCGGTGGTGTGCATGCGGTATTGGTCAAGCCCCGCCTTCGCAATCACCCGCTTGGCTGCCTCGTGCGGCACCACCGCCGGAACGCCTGCGCGCATTTCCGCGATGCAGGCCTCAGTCGCTTCGCGGATCACGGAATGCAGGTCCTTGAGCCGCTGCGGGGCGGGCCCGAGATTCCACTGCCGCCCAAGTGTCGAAGTATAACGGCGACGGTTGGCTCCGATCTCCACGAGGCCGGTATCGCCGCGCCTGAGGCGGCGATCAGTCGGACCACCGAGGGCGAAGGCGCTGCGCTCACCAGTCATTAGGTTCATTGTGCTGGCAGGAATTCCACTGCCGTTGCTCAACAGTGCATGATAGGCCACCGCAGCCAGTTCCAGCTCTGACCTGCCCTCGGCCACAGCGCCGATCAACGCCTCCCATGCCAGCGCAGAAATCGCTGCGGCCTGTCTCGCATAAGCCAGTTCCGTTGGCGACTTCACCGCCCTCAATGCAGGGACCACACCCGAGCCGTCTTGCACCAGGGCATCCCCCAGGAGCGCCTTCAGCGCGACGTAGTGCGGCGGTTGCAGATAGCCGCCCGGCACTTCCATCCCCACGCGCGCGTTGCGCAACCCGAGTTCGCCGGCGAAGCGCGCGAACGCCTGCATCGGATCCTCTGGCTCGCCACCGCCATAGAAGCGAAATTCCCGGGCGATGGTATCCGCCTCAAACTCCGCCCGTTCGGTTCCGCGGGTGAATAACACCAACGGGCGCGGTTCAGCAGAAACCGGCAGGCACTGGAACACCGTGTAGCTCTTGGTGTCCTGGCCGATTAACCAGCGAATCGAGACCGGATGAAGCACGAGCAGCCAATCGAGGCCCGCCGCCGCGATCCCCTGGCGCAGACGGTACAGACGGTCGGCGAACTCCGCCGCGGTGAAGTCATGTTTCGACATGGTTTCCCAATCAGTGTCTGGAACGCGATTGCTCGTCATGCGCCAGCAGCTCGCTCTCCACGAGTTGCCAGACCTCCGCCTTGAGTGCGGCGTAGTCGGGCGATAGCTGCACCGAGACATGACGCGGATGCGGCAGGCGATTTGGCAGGATGGCCTTGATCCGGCCGGGGCGCGCCGACATCACCACGATGCGGTCGGCCAGGATCAGCGCCTCATCGATTGAGTGCGTGATGAACACCGTGGTCTTGCCGCTCGCCTCGTGGATGCCCAGCAGCTCTTCCTGCATGATCTGGCGCGTCATGGCGTCCAGCGCGGCGAAAGGCTCATCCATCAGCAGCACCTCGGGATCCGCCGCCAGGATGCGGGCGAGCGTCACGCGCTGCTGCATCCCGCCCGACAGTTCCGCCGGGTAGCGATCCTCGAAGCCTGTCAGCTTGACCATATCGATGAATCGCTGCGCCCGCTCGCGTCGCGCACCGCGCCACACGCCTTGCATCTTCAGGCCGAACTCGACATTGCCGCGCACGGTCTTCCAGGGGAACAGCGCATAAGATTGGAAGACCATGCCACAGCGGGGTTCGATGCCGGTGATCGCCCGGCCGCGCAACATGATCTGGCCCACCGTCGGTGCGGTGAAACCGGCAAGCAGTGACAGCATGGTGGACTTGCCGCAGCCCGAGGCACCCAGCAGGCAGAGGAACTCGCCCTCCTCGACATCGAGCGAGAGGTCGCGGATGGCGACCAACGGCTCACCGGCGCCGGAAAAGCTCTTGGTCACGCGATGCGCGGACAGGATGGTACCCATAACTCAGCTCCGTCTGCTGCGCTCCCATGGCAGGAGCAGTCGCTCCAGCCGTACCATCACCCAGTCGGCCACCAGCACCGTGAGCGAGATACACAGCATCCCGACCAGAACAAGCGCCAGGTTGCCCCAGTCCTTGGCCTGCCAGATCAGCGCGCCGAGACCGCTCTGTGCAGCGATCATTTCCGCCGTCAGCACGCAGGACCAGGAAATCGCCAGTGTCACCTTCAGCCCCGCTATGATACCGGGCAGCGAGCCGGGCAGGATGACCTCCTTCATCACCGCAATGTCCGAGGCCCCAAGATTGCGGGCAGCCCGCACCAGCAGCGGATCGACCCGGCGCGTACTCTCGACAGTGTATAGCAGAATGTATATCCACGATCCCATGAACACGATGGCGATCTTCTGCGCCTCGCCGATACCAAGCCATAGGATGGTGAGCGGAATCCAGGTGATCGAGGGCAGCGGACGCAGCAGTGACACGAACGGATCCATGATGGCCTTGGCAGGCTGCCAGACGCCCATCACGACGCCGAGCGGGACGGCGATCAACGCCGCGAGGCCGAAGCCCAGGAAAACACGGCGGGCGGAGACCGCAACATCGGTCAGCAGTTCACCGTTTCGCATGGTAAGCCGTGCGGCATGCCAGACATCGCCAGGAGCGGGTAGGAAGATCGGTGCGATCCAGCCAAACCGCGTTGCGGACCACCACAGCAGAAAGACAGCGGCGACTGCCGTAAAATTGATCAGCAGCAGCACATGGCGGAAGCGCCAGCGCCGCCCCGGTGACGTCGGGGCGGAAGCTGCGATGACCGCTTCGCTCATGTCAGGGCTTCGGAATGAAGCTGGTGTTCTCCCACTTCGCGGTGTCCGGTAAGGACGGGATCTTGCCATTGTCGTACAGCCATTGCGCCAGGAACTGCATCTGAGCGGCGTGCAGCTTCATGTGTTGCGGCCAGTCCGCTGCGCCAAAGTACTTGAAGGTCTTCATCGCCGCGAGCACCTCCTCCGGCGGCTTGCGGAAGTAGTGCGCCACCGTCTCGGCGGTGTCCTTGGGATTTGCGTTTGTGTACGCGACGCCCTTGAAGATCGCGATGGTTAGCTTGCGGGCGAGATCCGGCTGCTCGTCAACCAGCTTGCGCGAGATGATCATCACGTCTGGCGAAGCCATAGTGCCGAACTGCTTGAAGTTCGGCGTGTCGCTGTCCATGCCCAGCAGCTTGCCGTCCGGCGTGCCTTTCATGACGTTATCGAGCAGCGGCTGCCAGACGCACGCCGCATCGACGTCACCTTTGGCCAACGCGCCAGCCATCTCGCCGCCCGGCAGATTGACGAACTGGATATCCCGCTCGGCCATGCCCTCGTTCGCCAGCAGCCCGTTCATAGTGATCTGGGCCGACGTGTTGGCCGCCACCTTGCGGCCCTCTAGCGACTTGAAGCTGGTGAAGCCAGACCGTGCCCAGCAGCCCTCATTCCCCGGCGAATCATCGATATTGGCGAAGAAGTAGAAGCTATGGTTGCCGCGGGCCATTTCGACGATCGCGGCGATGCGGCCGAGATTGCTGAAGGCCACCGATCCGGCAGTAAGCGCGGCGATCCGGTCGCCTGAGGCGGGGATGTTCTTGAGTTCGGTGTCGATCCCCTGTTCCTTGAAGTAGCCCTTGTCGATCGCGAGCATGATCGGCACCTGGCCCCACCAGGTGTTCGAGGCGGCCACATCCAGTTTGGTCTGCGCCTGCGCGGCCGCCGCAAGCCAGAGCGACGTGATGAGCCCCGCCCCCATCAGAAACCTGAAACCCATCCCAGCACCCCTCTCCGCGCGCCCCTTCGTTCGGGCCGCTCATTTCTCCACGCGCCGATCTCGCGCGGCGCTTCGGTTCATTTCAGTCCGCGGCCGCTGCCGCATCGGCGAAGCGCGGGATCACCTTCTCACCGATCAGGTCGATCGAGCGCAGCACCTGGTCATGCGTGATCCTGCCAGCCTGGAGCAGGAAGATCATCTGATCCATTCCAGCCTCCGCCCACTTCTCGACCACGCGGCAAACCGTGTCCGGATTGCCGCCGATCGCCATTCCGTCCTCGATCAGTTGATCGTTGCTGCGGCTGCGGAACTTGCTGACCACGGCCTCCACCCCGCCAGCGGTGGCGAAGCGCACCGGATTGAGCGCGGTATCGTTGTCGCCGTTGTACCAGCGCGCGGCGGCACAGGCGATGTCGCGACCGATCCGGTCATCCTCGTGGCAGCAGGCCAGTGCAAAGCCAGCGACCTGCTCGTTGGGGTAGGCGCCGATGAAGTCCTTGCGATCGCCATCGCGAATGGCCGCGCGATAGATCCGGATTGCATTGCGGGTCTCCGCAATGCTGTTTCGCGTGACACCTATCACGCCGACGCCCTGGCGACCCGCACGCTCATAGCTCGACAGATTTGAGGCCGCGACCCACAGCGGAGGGTGCGGTCTCTGCACGACGCGCGGCAGCACGTGGCGCTGCGGCAGGTCGAAGAACGTGCCCTTGTAGCCGGTGAACGGATCCTCGGCGAACATGCGCATCACCGCCTCGGTCGCCTCGGCCGCCCGTTCGCGTTCGGTGGCACGGTCCACCCCGAACGCCTCAACCATGTAATGGGTGGAACCACGGCCCATGCCGAAATCGACGCGGCCGTTGGTCAGCACATCAAGAGTCGCGATGCGTTCGGCGATGGCAAACGGACTGTTCACCGTCATCAGCACGACCGAGGAGCCGAGACGGATCCGCTTCGTGCGCTGGCTGATTGCCGCGAGCAGCATGTCCGGGCAAGCACTGTGGCCGATCTCGAGGAAAAAGTGCTGTTCGGTTATCCAATAATAGCCGAAGCCGGCGGCGTCGGCAGCCGCGGCCTGCGCGATCGCGTTGTTATAGGCCTGCACCTCCGGGTTTGGTCCCCATGGGCGTGGCATCTGAATCTGCGTCATCAGGCCGAATTTCACGGTCCTGGCCTCCTCGTAGTGGCTTCATGCCGTTGGAGGGATGCTATGGCCATGGGCAGGCTTGCGTCCAAGACATAAGGTGCATAGGGCTTATAACCATTTTGTTGGATCAGGGTAGTGGAGCCCGGCATGGACACACGAGGCCTGCGCTACTTCCAGGCAGTGGCGGAATTCGGCAGCTACAGCCGCGGCGCGGAGTTTCTGCGCATCTCCCAGCCTGCCGTCAGCCGCCAGATCCGTACGCTCGAGGCGGAACTCGGGCGTGCATTGTTCATTCGCCACAGCCATGGCGTGAACCTCACCGACGCAGGTCGCACCCTGCTCGAGCGCAGCCAGTCGATTCTTCGCCAGTTCGAGCAGGCGCGCGACGACATCAGGCGAGGGATGACCGGCCCTACAGGGATGGTGACGCTGGCGGTGCCACCTGCCGCCGGGAACTTCCTCATCCCCGCGCTCACGAAGCGCC
>DATJJM010000267.1:0-11725 GCA_035492535.1 Acetobacteraceae bacterium
TCGCGTCGTACGAATGGCCCGGCATCCTCGCCGCCCACGAGGCCTACCTGGCGCGGCGTCCAGGAGGGCGGCGGGCGCACCTGAAGTTCCGCGACCTCACCGGCTTCGACCTCAGCGGCTGCCAGCTGGCTGAAATGGACCTCAGCGGATCGTGTCTGCGGGAATGCCGCATGGTGCGCACCAACCTCCGGGCCGCCAATCTGTTCGGCGCCGACCTCTCGCGTGTCGATCTGACCGAGGCGGTGCTGGTGGATGCCGACATGCGCGGCGTGGCGATGAGCGACGCCAGGCTGATCCGCACCGACCTCACGCGGGTGGACCTGCGCGAAGGCATGCTGATGGAGACCTATGCCGGCGACATTCGGCAGACCCACACCGTCTCGGCGACCACCATGTGCCGCGCCGAGGTGATCGGGGCACGCCTTGAACGCGCCAAGCTGTCCAATTCCTTCCTGAACCAGGCCGATCTCCGCTCCTCGGACCTCAAGCAGGCTGTGCTGATGCGGGCCGACCTGACCAAGGCCGACCTGCGTGGCTGCAACATGCGCGGCGCCAACCTGACCGGGGCTAATCTGGCGGGCGCATCGCTCGAGGGTGTGATCCTGATCGGCGCCACGATCTCCAGCACGAACTTCGAGGGCACCAGCCTCGTCGGCGCTCTGCTGGACGAGTTGGACTTTGCACCCCCACGGCCGCGTCGCAGCTTCCAGGCCACCGGGAACCATCTGGCGCAGGTCCTGTCAGCGCATGCCGCATGGACGCAGAGTGGCGGACAGACGGGTCAGCGCGCCGAACTGGTCGAGGCAGACCTTGCCGGACTGGACCTGCACGGGGTCGATCTGGGCGCTGCTGTGCTGCGTGGCGCGATACTGCGGCGCGCCAATCTGGCCGGCGCGCTGCTGGCCATGGCTGACCTGTCGCTGGTGGACGCGCGGGAGGTCAATCTCACTGGCGCCGACTTGCGTGGGGCCAGACTGGAGCGAGCGACGTTGAGCGGTGCCCGTCTGATGGAGATCTGCGCCAAGCCCCTGTTGATCGCCGGCGAGCACAGGTGCCCGACCGACCTGACCTCAGCTCGCCTCGATCATGCGTGCCTGTCGCGGGCAGCCCTGCCGCGCGCACTCCTGGTGCAAGCCGACTTGTCAAACGCCGACGTCCGGCGCGCCGATCTGCGCGGGGCATCGCTGTGCGGGTCGGATCTGACCGGTGTGGATCTGCGCCATGCGTTGCTGGACGACGCAGACCTGACGGGCGTCACAGGTATTTCGTCCGCACCCCTGACGCTCGGCGCCCGCCCGAGCGGCCGGCCTTTCGGCGCATGATCCGGGCGTGCTGCTGGAACGGAACCGCCGAACAAGGCAAGCTGCGGATCGATGGCTACGTATTATGCGCATCATGGTGCGACGCATCCCTGGCTCGGTGCGCTCACAGAGCGCGTCAGCCGGCCGCTGTTGCGTGCCTACGCCTCCCGCCACGGTTTCCACGCGCCGGACAGCACCCATGCGCGCGAGCGTGGCGCAACGTTTGCCGAGAAGTTGCGGCGCGGCGAACGTGTCTACATCGCCGGCATCGGTCCTGCTGGCCACAACAGTGGCGTCGCACTGATCGAGGCATCACGGGACGACGGCATCCGCCTGATCTGCAATAACGAGGAAGAGCGCTACACCGGCATCCGCCATTGCACGGACTATCCCGAGCACAGCCTGCGAGCTGCACTGGCCATGCTGGACCGCATGGGCGTCGCGCCGGATCAGATCCATGCATTTGTCGCAAGCTGGGACTACGTAACCCTGGCATCTACCCTCCTACGCAGCATCGCCGAAGAACTGCCGGCAAGCCATATCTTCCTGGATCCGGCGAACTTCGCCTTGATGAATGCACGACACGTCACGCGCGCGCTGAGGTCGCCGCGCCGGCTGGGGCGGCCGATCATAGGTTTGCGGCATCACGACAATCACGCGTACTTCTCCTACGCGGCGTCACCGTTTGCCGGCAGCGCAACGCCGGTGATGATCACTGTGCTCGATGGCATCGGCGACGATGGGGCGATCTCGCTATATCTGGCGCAGGGTGACCAACTGACGCTGGTGCATCGCAATCGCGACATCTTCGACTCACTGGGCGGTTTCTACAGCATGATCAGCTCGACCCAGGGCGGCTGGACAATGCTGAGCAGCGAGGGCCGCTACATGGGATCCGCCGCGTGGGGCGATGGCGGACGGCTGACCAATCCCTACTATCAGCGCCTGCGCGAGGTGCTCCACTTTGCCGGCGACGGAACGGTGCGCCTGAACCGCGCGCTCGCCAACTGGCCGCGCAGCTTGCAGGTGAAGCCGTATACACGGGCCCTGCAAGACGTGCTGGGACCACCGATCCCGCTGGCGTCGATGTGGAACCCTGACGCGGTGATGCGGGTGGACATCGCGTCGGATGCGGTGGATGCGCAGGAACGGTTCGATAAAGCCGCCGCGACACAGCTCGTGTTCGAGGATGCGCTGTTCCACATCGTCGGCCACCTGATCCGCACAACCGGCAGTCGCAAGCTGGTTCTCACCGGCGGCACCGCGCTGAACGCGATTGCCAACATGCGGCTGATGGATCACTTCGATAAGCTGCATGTCTGGGCGCCCCCGGTGCCTGGGGATGCCGGCGTGCCGGTGGGCGCGGCGTATCACTTCGCGCTAGCGAATGGCGCACCGCTTGGCGAGCGGCTGCACCATACGTTCTACTGCGGCGCCGCGCCGCCCAACGCCGAAATCGAGGCCGCTCTGCATGCAAGCCATGATATCGGCTGGCAAGTACTCGACGGACCGCGCGAGCGCATCGCCGACATGCTCGCATCCTGCATCGCGCGAGATGGCGTGCTGGGATTGTTCCAGGGAGCCGCGGAAACCGGGCCGCGCGCCCTGGGCCATCGCTCGATCCTCGCCAACCCATGCAACCCGCGGTCACTCGAGACGATCAACCGGCTGGTGAAGTTCCGCGAACCGTTCCGGCCGTTGGCACCGATGCTGACATTGGAGGCCGCGCAACGCTGGTTCGACTTGCAGGATGGCGCGTCGGACGACAATTATAACGCCTATAATTACATGGTGCTGACAGTACGGCCACGCGCAGGGGCGGCGCATGTCATCCCGGCAGTGATCCACCGCGACAACACCAGCCGGATCCAGATCGTGCGCCGTGAGACTGACCCCTTCACGCACGCGTATCTACGGGCGATGGGGCGGCACTGCGGCGTCGAGGCATCCGTGAACACGTCGTTGAATGTCGCGGGTCCGATCGTGCAGACGCCGCGGCAGGCGCTGGAAGCATTGCGGCGGTCGAAGGCGATGGACGGCGTGCTGATGCTGGGTGACGAGGGCGGTGCCTATCTGGTATGGCATGCTGTGGATACAGCGCCGAAGGACGGTGGCAGGCGGCTGCGCAACTGGGTGCGTGCATGGCAAGAGAGCGAGGCACAGGCGGCAGTCAAGTGACGAACGATCAGACCCTGCGAACCACGTAGAACTTTTCCAATGACTCCAAGATGGTGTCGGCGTGACTGGGGTCGCGCGCCTCCACCATCACTTCGAGTTCCGCCGCCTGCACCGACGACGCGGCGAACAGACGTTGGTGCGAGACCTCGATGATGTTGCCGCCGGTCTCACCGATCTTGCCGGCGATGTCGGCCAGCACACCAGGACGATCGGGAATCTGTAGATGCAAGCGCAGCAGGCGGCCGTCGCGCAGCAGGTTGCGCAGCAAAACGTTGGAGAGGATCCGCGCGTCGATGTTGCCGCCTGTGATCGCAACACCGACACGCTTGTCGCGAAAATGCTCGGTGTAGGCAAGCAACGCGGCGACGCCCGCGGCCCCCGCACCTTCAGCGACGACTTTGGCTCCTTCGACGAGCAGCCCGATAGCCTGCTCGATCGTATGTTCGGGCACCACGAGGACCTCGACGCCGAGTTCCCGGATAACCCCCAGCGCCTGTTCGCCGACGTCCCGCACAGCGATGCCCTCGGCGATCGTCGGGCCACCGACCGACACGGTTTCGCCGGCAAGACGCTGCGCCATCGCAGAATAGGCGGCAACCTCGACGCCAAACACTTTGATGGCGGGCTTCAGAGCCTTTGCAGCAGTGGCACAGCCGGCGAGCAGACCGCCGCCTCCCACGGGAATTACCAGGACGTCGAGATCGGGGACATCCTGCAGCAATTCAAGCGCAAGTGTCCCTTGCCCCGCGATAACACCTGTATCGTCGTAGGGATGGACAAACACCAGGCCTCGTTCGGCCGCCAGTTCACGCGCGTGGGCGGCGGCTTCCGCCAGTGTTTCGCCATGCAGCACGACATTGGCGCCCCACGACGCCGTGCGCGTGACTTTCGTCGCCGGCGTGAATTTTGGCATCACGATCGTGGCGCCGACGTTGCTGAGACGCGCATGGCGTGCCACGGCCTGCGCGTGATTGCCGGCGGACATGGCGATCACCCCGCGTTCGCGCTCGCGATCCGTGAGCAGCGCCAGCCGGTTGGCGGCACCGCGCTCCTTGAAGGCGCCGGTGACCTGCAGGTTGTCCAGCTTCAACACGACGTCGGCGCCGGTGGTACGCGACACGGCATCGCTCGGCAGCGCCGGCGTGCGCAACACACGGCCCGCGATCCGCTCGGCCGCGGCCGTCACATCGGAAAAGCGCAGCACCTCAGATGAACTTGACGCCGAGGATCTCGTAGGAGCGATCGCCGCCGGGTGCCGGCACCGCAACCGTGTCACCCACCTTCTTCCCGATCAGCGCTTTCGCGAGCGGCGAGGAGATCGACAGCTTGCCATCCTTGATGTCGGCCTCATGCACCCCGACGATCTGGTAGGCGGATTCCTTCTCCGTCTCCTCATCGACCAGCCAGACATGCGCGCCGAACTTCACGTGCTCGCCGGACAGGGAGGACGGATCGATCACCTCGGCCGAGGAGACGATTTCCTCAAGCTCGGCGATGCGGCCTTCGATGAACGACTGTCGTTCTCGAGCGGCGTGGTATTCGGCATTCTCCGAGAGATCGCCGTGCGAACGCGCTTCGGCGATCTGGCGAATGATCGACGGACGCTCCTCCGCCTTGAGCTGGCGAAGCTCGTCATTCAACCGCTGCAGGCCAGGGGCGGTCATCGGGAACTTCTGCACGTCACTCCGTCCTTTGGGTTTCAGCCACGCGCACGCGCCACGACCGGTATTCGCCGGGCCGTGGCGATGGTTTCAGAACGAATGGCGAAAATAGGACTGGAGCGGCGCGACTTCAAGCGGTCCGGATTTCAAGGCTGCGATGGCATGCACCGCGGCGCGCGCACCGGCCATGGTCGTGTAGTGCGGAACGCCGTGCGTGAGGGCGCTTCGACGGATCAGGAAGCTGTCGGCAATCGACTGCGGGGTTGATGCGGTGTTGATCACAAGCTGAACGTCACCGGAACGAATGGCGTCCACGCAGTGCGGGCGTCCCTCGAGCACCTTGTTCACGACGGAGACATGCAGGCCAGCATCACGGATGCGGGCAGCGGTGCCACGGGTGGCCATGATGGCGAAGCCCATCTCAGTCAGTCGACGTGCGAGCGCTGGCAGGCCGCGCTTGTCGGCATCCTTCACTGAAAGGAAGACCGTCCCTGCATCGGGCAGGATGATGCCAACGCCCAACTGCGATTTCGCGAAGGCGCGTTCGAAGCTGACATCGAGGCCCATGACCTCGCCGGTCGATTTCATTTCCGGACCGAGGATAGTGTCCACGTTGGGGAAGCGGGCGAAGGGGAAAACCGCCTCCTTCACCGCGACGTGTGGGGCGACGCCCATGTCGTCGAGTTGGAAGTCGGCGAGCCGGGCGCCGGCCATGACGCGGGCGCCAATCTTGGCGACGGCGACGCCGGTGGCCTTGGCGACGAACGGCACGGTGCGCGAGGCACGCGGGTTCACTTCCAGGACGTATATGACATCGTCCTTGATCGCGTATTGCACGTTCATCAGGCCGACGACGCCGAGCGCCTTCGCCATCGCCTCGGTTTCCGCCTTCAGTTCGGTCACGGTGGCGGGAGGCAGCGTGTAAGGCGGCAAGGAGCAGGCGCTGTCGCCGGAATGGATACCGGCTTCCTCGATATGCTCCATGACACCGGCGACGTAGACCGTCTCGTTGTCGGCAATGCAGTCCACATCGACCTCGATCGCGTCGTTCAGGTAGCGGTCGATCAGCACGGGGTTGTCGCCGGAAACGCGCACGGCCTCGCGCATATAGCGATGCAGGCCGGCGCGATCGTAGACGATCTCCATCGCGCGGCCACCGAGTACGTAGCTGGGGCGGATCACCACCGGATAGCCGATACGTTCGGCGATCTCTTCCGCTTCCGCGGCAGAACGGGCCGTGCCGTTCTCCGGCTGGCGCAGGCCGAGACGATGCAGCAGCTGCTGGAAGCGTTCGCGATCCTCGGCGATGTCAATCGCGTCAGCCGAGGTACCGAGAATAGGGATGTCCGCCTTGGCCAGCGCCTGCGACAGTTTCAGCGGCGTTTGCCCGCCGTACTGCACAATGCAGCCCAGCAGCGTGCCGCGGCTTTGCTCCTTGCGGACGAGCGAGATGACGTCCTCGTCCGTCAGCGGCTCGAAGTAGAGGCGATCGGAGGTGTCATAGTCGGTGCTGACCGTCTCCGGATTGCAGTTGACCATGATGGTCTCGAAGCCTGCTTCCTTCAGCGCGTACGCGGCATGGACACAACAGTAGTCGAATTCGATGCCCTGGCCGATGCGGTTAGGTCCGCCACCAAGGATGATGACCTTCTGGCGATCGGTTGGATCTGCTTCGCAGACCGGCGTGCCGTAACCGCCTTCGTAGGTGGAGTACATATAGGGCGTGGCAGAGGCGAACTCAGCGGCACAGGTGTCGATACGTTTGTAGACAGGATGCACGCCGAGGCGAGAGCGCAGGGCGGCGACGTCGGCTTCCTTGCGGGAGGTCAGCGCCGCGAGCTGCCGGTCGGAGAAGCCGAATGCCTTGAGGCGGCGCAGGGCGCCCGCGTCATGCGGCAGGCCGGAGGCAGCGATGGCGCGCTCGGCATCGACGATGCGTTCCAGTTCGCGAATGAACCAGGGGTCGAATTTCGTGGCACCCTGGATATCTTCCACCGTCAGGCCGGCACGAAGGGCCTGTGCGGCAATCAAAAGTCGATCGGGGCGCGGAGCGGACAGCGCGGCGCGGAATGCGTCGTTGCCGCCGTCGCCGGGCGGTTCGATCTCGTCGAGACCGGAGAAGCCGGTTTCCATGCTGCGCAGGCCCTTTTGCAACGCCTCGGCGAAGCTGCGGCCGATGGCCATCGCCTCGCCAACCGACTTCATCGACGTGGTGAGAAGCGCAGGCGTGCCGGGGAATTTTTCGAAGGTGAATCGGGGGATCTTCACCACGATATAATCGATGGTGGGCTCGAAGCTGGCCGGCGTGACGCGGGTGATGTCATTGGCGAGCTCGTCCAGCGTATAGCCGACGGCAAGCTTCGCGGCGACCTTGGCGATGGGAAAGCCGGTCGCCTTCGATGCCAGTGCCGAGGAACGCGACACGCGCGGGTTCATCTCGATGATGACCATGCGGCCATCGGCTGGGTTCACCGCGAACTGCACGTTGGAACCGCCGGTATCGACGCCAATGGCGCGCAGGCAGGTGATCGAGGCGTCGCGCATCCGCTGGTATTCCTTGTCGGTCAGCGTCAGCGCAGGCGCGACCGTGACCGAATCGCCCGTGTGGATGCCCATCGGATCGACGTTCTCAATCGAGCAGACGATGATGCAGTTGTCCGCGCTGTCGCGGACCACCTCCATCTCGAATTCCTTCCAGCCGAGGACGGATTGTTCGATCAGGACTTCGGTGGTGGGTGACGCCTCCAGGCCGCCGGAGACGATCTGCTCGAATTCCTCGCGGTTATAGGCGATGCCGCCACCGGTGCCGCCGAGGGTAAAGCTGGGGCGGATGACGGCCGGCAGGCCGGTTGCCGCGAGTGCGGCACGCGCTTCCTCGATGGAATGGGCGATGGCGCTCTTCGGGGATTCGATGCCGACGGCTGTCATGGCGTCGCGGAACTTCAGGCGGTCCTCGGCGCGTTCGATGACCTCGGCGCGGGCGCCGATCAGTTCGACGCCGTGCCGTTCGAGCGCGCCGCTGCGGGCAAGCTGCATCGCGGTGTTCAGCGCGGTCTGGCCACCCATGGTGGGAAGCAGCGCGTCGGGCTTTTCACGGGCGATGATGCGCTCGACGATCTCGGGGGTGATCGGCTCGATGTAAGTGGCGTCGGCAAGGCCGGGATCCGTCATGATGGTGGCGGGGTTCGAGTTCACCAGGATCACGCGGAAACCCTCGGCGCGCAGAGCCTTGCAGGCCTGGGCGCCGGAATAGTCGAACTCGCACGCCTGGCCGATGACGATGGGGCCGGCGCCGATGATCAGGATGGAATGGATGTCGGTGCGTTTGGGCATGGGTGTTCAGTCATCCTTGCCGGAAATCGCCCGGGCTGCCTGCACACCTTTCGGAGTCAACTCCAGATGCCAGTGGCATTGCAACGCGCCCTCAGGGAGCCGGATTGGCTCGCGGATCAGACCGTCGCGCAGACATGACGCGATCGCGTCACAGAACGATGCATAGTCGATCGCATCCGCGTCGAGCGTGTGGAAGCGGGCGTACCCGGCTTCGACGCTGGGTTCGGTGATCGGGTTGCGGAAGGCCACTCGCAGCAGTGTCGCCTGCGCCCCGGTCATTGGCCTGGATCAGTCATACCGGCCGTTCCATCATCTCGATAAAGCGCGCGAACAGATGGCCGCTGTCGCTGGGGCCGGGACTTGCCTCCGGATGGTATTGCACCGAGAACGCTGGTCGATCGGTGCACGCCAGCCCTTCGTTCGAACCATCGAACAGCGACACGTGCGTCACCTTCGCGGTCAGCGGCAGTGTTTCCGGATCGACGGCAAAGCCATGGTTCTGGCTGGTGATCTCGACGCGGCCCGTGGTGAGATCCTTCACCGGCTGGTTGGCGCCGCGGTGACCGCGATCCAGCTTGTAGGTCTTCGCTCCCAGGGCCAGCGCCAGCAGTTGATGGCCAAGGCAGATGCCGAATACCGGCACACCGGCGTCCAGCACGCCGCGGATCGCAGGCACCGCGTATTCGCCGGTCGCAGCCGGATCGCCGGGGCCATTGGAGAGGAACACGCCGTCCGGATCGCGGCGCAGGATGTCCTCGGCGGTCGCGGTCGCCGGCACGACGGTCACCCGGCAGCCGGCGGACGCCAGCGAGCGCAGGATGTTGCGCTTCGCTCCATAGTCCACGGCGACAACGTGGTGCTTGGGCTCAGTCTGATGGCCGGTGCCATCGGGCCAGGCCCAGCGGGTCTCGTCCCATTCGTAGGACTGGCGGCAGGAGACCTCCCTGGCGAGGTCCATGCCTTCGAGGCCGGGCCATGATTGCGCCTGCGCGCGCAGCGCCGCGATGTCGAAGCGGCCATCCGCAGGAAATGCCAGCACGCCGTTCGGCGCGCCGCCGTCGCGAATGCGCACGGTCAGAGCACGCGTGTCCACGCCGGCGACGCCCGCGATGCCGCGCGCCTTCAGCCAGGCATTGAGATGCTGGGCCGCGCGCCAATTTGAGGGCTCGGTGACGTCCTGCTTCACCACGAGGCCGCGGGCGGCAACGGTGGCGGCCTCGATGTCCTCGCCGTTGGTGCCGACGTTGCCGATATGAGGGAAGGTGAAAGTGATGATCTGGCCGGCATAGGACGGGTCGGTCAGGGTCTCCTGATAGCCGGTCATGCCGGTGTTGAAGCAGACCTCGCCGACAGGAGCCGGTTCGGCGGTGTGCGTGCCGAAACCGCGCCCCCAGAAGGCGGAGCCATCGGCCAGCACCAGCACCGCAGTCGCCCCGCCCGGGACGGCGGCGTCGGCGACGGTCGGGTCAGCGGCCACGCCAGGCATGTCTGCAAGTGCGAGGCCGGTCGCAGCGATGACGGCGGTCCAGTGACGGGACGGAATGGCACCGGACTGGCGCCATTTGCGCACCGCCTCGGTGCTGACGCCCGTGAGCCGTGCAGCCGCGTCTGCACCGCCAAGCCGATCGATGATGGAGTCGACACCTGTCGCCATGCGGCCAACCTATGGGAAGGAATTTCCCGACGCAAGCATGCGTCATCTTACTGGGAAATTTCCTCCGGCGAGAAATACGCTAGGCACTATGCATATTATAGGGGGAGATTTTTTGTCGGAGACCGGACATGGGCCTGCGCGAACAGTTCACCGATCAGCTCAAGACGTCCATGAAGGCAGGCAATGCGGCCCGGACCTCGACACTGCGGATGATCCTGGCGAAGCTGAAGGACGTGGACATCGCCGCACGGCCGAAGGGGATCGATCGGGTGCCGGATGAGGAGGTGATGTCGATGCTGCGGGGCATGGTGAAGTCGAGGCGCGAGTCGGTGGAGTTGTACAAGCAGGGCCACCGGCAAGATCTCGTCGACAAGGAAGAGGCAGAAATATCTGTTATCGAAGCATTTCTGCCGCAGCAAATGGATCAGGAGGCGATGCAGGCAGCAGTGGCCGCAGCGATTTCAGAGACTGGGGCGACCAGCGTCAAGGACATGGGGAAGGTGATGGCGGCACTACGGGCGAAGCACGCCGCGACGCTCGACATGGCCAAGGCCGGGCCGATGGTGAAGGCGGAGCTCGGATGATGGCTGGCTGCTGATGCCCCTGCCCTCCTCCTTCCTGGACGAGCTTCGCGCGCGGACGCCACTGGCAGCGGTGATCGGACGGCGCGTCCGGCTGGCCCGGTCAGGACGGCAGCTGAAGGGATGCTGCCCGTTCCACAATGAGAAGACGCCGAGCTTTTATGTGTACGAGGACGGCCAGTACCACTGCTTCGGCTGCGGCGCCCACGGCGATGCGATCAGCTTCGTGATGCAATCGGAAGGCGCAGGCTTCATGGAGGCGGTGGAGCGTCTGTCCGCTGAGGCGGGAATGGAGGTCCCAAAACCTTCGCCGGAAGCAGCCGAGGCCGAACGCAGACGGCTCGACCTTGGCGCGGTACTGGAAGCGGCGCTGATCGCCTTCCAGCGGCGGTTGTTCCTGCCGGAAGGACGGCAGGCATTGGCCTATCTGATCGGACGCGGACTGTCGGAGGAGACGATACGCCGGTTCGCGCTTGGCTGGTCTGGCGAAGGACGAGGCGCGCTGGCGGCTGACCTGGCGCGCGACGGCGTCACCGCCGATCAACTTGTCGATGCCGGGCTGATGCGACGCGACGATGAAACCAGTCGAACATCTGATCTGTTCTTTAATCGGGTGATGTTCCCGATCCGTGACCGGCGCGGGCGGGTCATCAGCTTCGGCGGTCGAACGCTTGGCGACGGACAGCCGAAGTATGTCAATGGGCCGGAGACCGCGCTGTTCTCCAAGCGGCGGACGCTTTACGGGCTGGATCTGGCGCGGGAGGCCGTGCGCGGCGGAGCAGCTCTGCTGGTCGTTGAAGGATACATGGACGTGATTGCCCTGGCACAGGCAGGTATTGGCGGCGCGGTCGCCCCTCTTGGGACGGCACTGACCGAGGAGCAGCTCGAGGAGCTGTGGCGGCTGTCGCCGGCGCCGATCCTGTGCTTCGACGGCGATTCGGCGGGAAGCCGGGCGGCGGCGCGGGCCGCGGAGCTGGCCCTGCCCATGCTGGCGCCGGATCGCAGCCTGAAACTGGC
>DATJJM010000268.1:0-32899 GCA_035492535.1 Acetobacteraceae bacterium
TCGCCGATGGCATCGCCGACCATGCTGAGCAGGCGGGTGCGGCGCATCAGGCGCAGCAGCCATGGATCCGAAGCCGTGGCACCGGCGGTCGTCTCGAAGCGGAACTTCTGGGACCAGGCCACCAGCGGGCGGAACAGCAACTGGTCGTAGAGGATGATCACCAGCAGCATGGTGACGATGGCGTAGAACACCGCGCGGATGTCGCTCTTCTCCAGCGCCAGCGCCACGTAGGATCCGATGCCGGGAAGCTTCCAGGAATTGTCTCCGACAGAGACAGCCTCGGAGGCGACGACGAAGAACCAGCCGCCGGACATCGACATCATGGTGTTCCAGACAAGACCGGGAACAGCGAACGGTACTTCCAGCTTCCAGTAGCGCTGCCACGCCGTCAGATGGAAACTGTCGGATGCCTCCTTCAAGTCGGCTGGCACTGTCTTGAGCGACTGGTACAGGCTGAACGCCATGTTCCAGGCCTGGCTGGTGAAGATCGCGAAGATCGCGGCGAGCTCCAGGCCAAGGACGCGGCCCGGGAACAGGTTCATGAAGAACACGACCGTGAAGGTCAGGAAGCCGAGGATCGGCACCGACTGAAGGATATCGAGGATCGGGATCAGGATCAGCGAGGCGCGGCGGGATTTCGCCGCGGCGGTGGCATAGGTGAAGGTGAACAGCAGCGACGCAACGAGTGCGGCAAACATCCGCATGGTGGTGCGAACCGCGTATTCTGGCAGGTTGGCGGGATCGAGGGTCACCGTGAGCGCCTCGGGCGCGCTGATCTTGACGAACGTGCCCTGCGCCTCGTGTGCCACGCCCACAAGGACAGCCACCACGCACAGGATCGCGGCGGTATCCCACGCGTTCGGCAGGCGCCGTCGCTCGGTCAGAGCGGGGTGGATCGTGGCTGACATCGGCTTCTGGGGTGGTTGCGGCGCGCCCTGTTAGCCCGGCCAAGCGCGGAAAGTCACCCCCCGCCGACGTGGCAATCGCGTGACGATCGGTGTCAGTGGCCCGTACTGCCGAAACCACCCTCGTTGCGGGCGGTGCCGTCGAGCGTTTCGGTTTCCAGCCAGCGGGCGCGGGTGACCGGAGCGAGGACGGCCTGCGCGATCCGGGCGCCTCGCTCCACGGTGAAGGGAGCGTCGCCGGCATTCAGCACGATGACCTGGACTTCGCCCCGGTAGTCCTCATCGATGGTCCCGGGCGAGTTGGGCAGGACGATGCCGTGCCGCAGCGCGAGCCCGGAGCGGGGACGGATCTGCAGCTCATAACCGGGCGGCAGCGCGACGGCGAGGCCGGTGGGGATCAGCGCGCGCTTGCCGGGATCGATGATGACAGGAGTGGTGACAGCGGCGATCAGGTCCATGCCCGCTGCTCCCGCCGTCGCGTAAGCCGGAAGCGGCAGGTCGGTGTTATGCGGGAGCCGGCGGACTCGGATGGCTGTGGTCATGGCGCCGACTCTGGCACGGGCACGTTCAATGAGGAACGGTGGCGGTTCGGCGCAGCGCTGCTAGAGTCGGCGCCATGAACGACAGCAGCGATATCCTGATCGAGCCGGTAGCGGCGCCCACCAATGAGGTGCGAGCGCTGATCGCGGAACTGGATCGGACGTTGTCGGCTGAGTATCCGCCGGAGCAGCGGCATGGGCTGGCGCTCGATGCGATCTTCCAACCACATATCCGGTTCTTCGTGGGATGGCTGAATGGCGAAGCCGTCGGATGCGGCGGGGTGGCGCTATTCGACGACTTCGCCGAGGTCAAGCGCATGTACGTGCGCGAAACGGCGCGCGGGCGCGGCGTGGCGCAGGCACTGCTTGCGCGGCTCGACGCTGAAGCCCGTGCAGCGGGACTGGCGATGCTGCGGCTGGAGACCGGCGTCCGGCAGGACGCGGCCATGCGTTTGTATACACGCGGCGGGTTTCGCCAATGCGGCGCGTTCGGGGCCTATGCCTCGATGCGGCCGGAGGCGCTCGCCACCAGCGTGTTCTTCGAAAAGCCGGTTGGCGTCGCAATCCGCCCGATGTCGGAAAGCTTCGGCGCCGAGGTCATCGGCCTCGACCTGTCGCGCGGGCTCGACGACGCGGCGTTCCGCTGCATCGAGCAGGCATGGTTCGATGCGAGCTTCCTGGTGTTCCGCGACCTGGAAATGACGCCGGATCAGCATATCGCTCTCACGCGTCGGTTCGGTCCGCTGCACATCATGACGCCGCTCCACTACAACCATCCGGACCATCCGGAAGTGATGGTGCTGACGAACCTCGAGGAAGGCGGCAAGCCGCTCGGCATCCGGCGTGCGGGCATGGGCTGGCATAGCGACGGCGAGGATAAGCAGGTTCCGAATGCAGGCTCGTTCCTCTACGCGCATGTGGTGCCGCCCGAGGCCGGCGATACGCTGTTCGCCGATATGTATGCCGCGTATCAGGCGCTTCCCACGGCAATGAAGCAGCGGATTGCCGGCCGGCGCGCCCGGTTCTCCCGGGTGGACATGCATCATGTGCATTATCCGCATGAACCGGCGCTGACCGAGGAGCAGAAGCGCGAACGGCCGGACGTGTTTCATCCGCTGGTGCGGACGCATCCCCGCTCGGGGCGCAGGTCACTGTATATCGGGCGATGGGCGCGCGATGTGGAGGGTCTGCATCCTGACGAAGGCCGCGCGCTGATCGAGGAACTGTTCGCCCATGCGTCGAACGAGCGGTTCGTCTACCGACATCGATGGCGCACCCACGATGCGGTGCTGTGGGACAATCGCTGCATGCTCCACAGCGCCACCCCGTTCGACGAACGCCGGCACACACGGCTGATGCACCGGACGACGTTGGAAGGCGAGGTGCCGGCCTGACTCAGGCGACGGCCTTGATAAGGAATTCTGCCAGCGCCTCGATCGGCACGATGTCTCGATATAGTCCTGGTTTTGCTGCACGGACGGCATGCGAAAGCGGGCTCCTTGCTTTGGGCTCTGCCAGGGCGACCGCGAAATCGATATACTCCGGGATCGAGGCTGCGACAGAGTCGCCAAGCCCGATATGCCGCAGGATGGCGGTGCTGTGCCGGCCGCGCATCAATGACGTTGGCGTCGTCACCACCGGCAGATCGCAGGCCAGCGCCTCCAGCGTTGTATTGCCGCCGGACCACCCGATCGAGTCGAGATAGACATCCGAGGCGCGAAGCAGCGCAGGGAAATCTTCGTGCGGGACGGGGGGTATCAGGGTGATGTGATGCCTGGCATCGAGACCCGCTTCGGCGAAGCAGCGGGAGAGCCGGGCGGTGAATTCCTGCGTTGGCATTTCGCGGTAGCGGATGAACACGAAACGCGCGTTCGGCACGCGCGCGGCAATGCGAGGAAAGACATAGTCGTAGCGCGGCTGGTATTTGAAGATCGACTGGCAGCACAAATAGAGCACGGCGTTGGATGGCACACCGATCGCCGTGCGTGACATGACGCCGCCACGATCCGGCAGAGGCTCATAATAGATCGACAGATTGGGCAGGCGGACCAGGCGCTCGGTATAGTGGGCGTCGCCATCGGCCGGTTCCATCAGATCGCTCGAGAGGAAGTAGTCGATGTCCGGCAGGCCGGTGGTGACCGGGTGGCCCCACGCGACGCATTGCACCGGCGCAAGGCGCGCGCAGGCGAGACGCACCGGCAGCGGGTGCATGCCGATCTCGGGGTAGATCAGCACGTCGAGCCGATCGGCGAGGATGCGATCGCGCCAGGCCATGTCCGGCAGGTCGGCGCGTATGAAGCGCGTGCACGCAGCTGACAGCGAGTCGCTCATCGCGTCGCGCGCGGAACCCAACTGGTAGCCGAAAACGGCAAAGCGCGCGGGATCGAGCTGGCACATCCAGCCGGCGAACAGTTTCGACACCGAGTGCAGGTGGAAATAGGCAGAGGCGAAGCCGATACGCAGCGGCGCGGCGCTGCGCCTGGGCGCCAGCGATGGCGGCGGATGGGCTGCGCTTGCGATGCGGGTGACGATGCGGCCGTAGCTTTGCTGCAGATCGCGGTCGCACTCGCCCTGGTAGGCGAGCAGGAACGGCTTGGCGTCGCCGGTATAGGGCGCGGCGCGGGCGAGCCGGTGCGGAGCCGCGTCCGCAGTCGCCGCCTCGAGTTCCGCCAGCGCCGTCGTATAGGCCGCGCGCCTCGAGGCCACGTCCGCTTCGGATGCAGCCACAATGGCGAGGCGACCCATCGCCAGGATGAAGCGGCCCGCCAGATCATCCGGCTCACGGCGCAGCACGCACCGAGCGAGTTCGTCGGAGATCGCCTCCCATCCGGCGAAACGCAGGAACAAGGCCAGGTTCAGCAGCGCTGCGTCGTTGTCAGGCAATGCCATCAGACGCCTCGCCGTATCGGTAGCGACCGCTTCGTTGTCGGCACCTACGGCCCGCCGGGCGAGGGACGCAAGCACCGTGCCGGCCTCATCCGAATGGCCGGCACCGGCAAGCATGTCGGCAAGGTTGATCTGTGCCGGCACATAGGACGGATCTGCGGTGATGACGGCGCGCTCGATGTCGATTGCGCCCTGAACATCGCCCGTGGCGCACAGGCAGATGGCAAGGTTGTGGCCATGGCGCGGCTCGTGTGCCAGATCGTAGGCGACGCGGAGGTAATGAGCGGCACCGGCAAGGTCGCCCCGTTGAAAGCGGACAAGACCCAGCCCGTGCAGGGCGGCCGCATTGGCGTTGGTGCTGAGGGCTGCACGGCAGACCGCTTCGGCCTGCTCGAGCTTGCCGTCCCGCACGAGGACCTCCGCTTCGCCGGGCTGCACCGGTTCAACGGTATCGCCGGGATTGAACGCACATCCACGACAGATGTCGGGTTGTCGGTCGAGGTAGCGCTGCATCCAGGCAACCACCCCGTCGTGCAGCCAAAGCGCCGCGAACGATGCATCGGCGAGGTTGGCACCACCGAACTGCCCGGCATCGTTGGTGGTGCAGCACGGCGTCAGGCAACCATCCAGCGTGACATACGCGGCGTGCAGCGGGCGGCGACACCGCGTGCCGTTCGGCTTCATCGCTGCGGCGAACAGAACGCTCAGGCCTGGCAAAGGCCGGGCGGCAATCGTCTGGCCGATGCGGACAAGCTCGTCGCGATCGAGACAGAGATCGCGACCGGACGGGCCGTAGGCGATGAGCGGCTGGATCTCGATGACCCTGGCACCCAGTGCGTAGAGACGTTGCACCAGGTCCGGCAGTTCGGGCGCGTTCAATCGACTGAGCACGATCGAGAACGTGATCCCCGTGCCGAACAGGCAAAGAAGCGAGCCGATCGCCTTCTCCAGCGCCGCGCAGTCCGTGCCGGAACGGGTGACCTCGGCTGTGGACGGACTGAGGCTGTCCACCGAGATGCTGAGATGGTTCAGGCCATGGCGGCGCAGGTCCTGGTAATACGCGGGATCGCGCACGAGCGCGTTGGTGTTGAAGCTGACGGCGTTGAACTTGCCGCTCTGGCTGGCGAGGGCGACGAAAGCCGGCAGCAATGGATGCAGGGTGGGTTCGCCGATGCCTTGCAGGATGATGACGTCCGCCGGTGGTGCGTTGGCAAGGATGGCGCGGAACCGATCCTCCTTCATATGGCCGTTGTGCCACGTGCCGGCAGCCATCCCGATGGTTCGCTGGCAGCCGGCGCAGCGCAGGTTGCAGCCGGTCGTGACTTCCACCTGGAAGCGGCTCAGGCGGGACGGACATGCGAACGGATTAGGCGCCGGCACGCGCCCAGGATGCGCGGGTCACATTAAGGAAATCTGACCGGACCGGAGACCCAGTTCTTGCGCCGCCGATGGCCATGAGATGCGCGCACACCTGGCAGAACGCTACGGTTGTGTACTGGCTGTTGACATTGTGCCATAATCGATACAAACTGCACGTTGTCACCTGTCGCGAACAGCCGTGGGTCCGGTTTCAGCGCATGAGCGTGCCAGACGCATGGCCAGACGGCAGATTCGATCTCACCGTGCTCTCGGAGTTTCTCCCCTTCCCTTCAGCAAAGGACGTTGCCGCAGTTGCCGAGCGATGCCGGGTACGCCTCCTGCCTGCCGGCTCAGGCCTGCTCGTCAGGCGCCGAGGCCAGTGCAACGATTCCTGCACGGGCGACGAGACGGCGGACCTCTTCATCGACAGCTCGTCACCATGGCCGGAAAGACGCGCGCACCATGAGAACTATGACCGGATGGATCTCCTCGGCCCACCATAGGCGAGTGCCAGGGAGCCAGGTCTCTTCAAACACAGATGCGTGAGTCACAAAAGAATGTGCTGACGGGACGCCACGAAACTGCCCGAATTCCTGCGCTAAAGGTTCGACTCTCGATCTCTGCAAATCATCAAGCAAAACACAGGCATCGCTAATGGTCCGGGTGACGCTCAGCGATCTGTCCCGCGTTCCGGTTGAACGCTTGGCACAGCTACTGTTGGAATGGGCTGCTGAGGACCATCGCCTCCTGAGCCGCTTGCACGCGACCCTGACGCAGGGGAACGGCGATGATGCGCATCCGCAGCCTGAGGCGATGCCGCCGCCAGGCAAGCCATCGGAGTTCATCGGTGCCAGCCCGTCGATGCGCCACATCGCAGGCATGCTGGACCGCTACGCCAAGACCGATGAGCCTGTCTTGATCACCGGTGAAAGCGGCACCGGGAAGGAACTTATCGCCCGCGCCATTCATCAAAAGTCAAACCGCCACACTGGCCGGTTCCTTGCGGTCAATTGTGCGGCGATACCCTCCGATCTCGTGGCGTCGGAACTGTTCGGATATGAGAAGGGCGCGTTCACCGGCGCCCTCGCCCGCACGAAAGGCCAGATTGAACACGCCGACGGCGGGACGCTCTTCCTGGACGAAATTGGCGATATGCCGGTGAACCTGCAGGGGCATCTCCTGCGGTTTCTGCAGGAGGGCCAAATCGTCCGCGTAGGAGGACGGGAAGCGATCAGCGTCGATGTGCGCATTGTCGCGGCGACCAACGTCCGCCTTCGTCAGGCAATCGCTGAGGGCCGCTTCCGCGAGGATCTGTATTACCGGCTGAACATCCTCGCGCTGGCGCTGCCGCCTCTACGTGAGCGGCATGGCGATATCGAGCCGCTGGCACGGCATTTCCTTAAGCAGGCAGCCGCGCAATTCGACCGGCCAACTGCCGACTTCACGCCCGACGCCGTTGAAGCGCTGAACCAGTACCACTGGCCCGGCAACATCCGGGAACTGATGTCGGTGATCCGGCGGACCGTCGTCATCAGCAACGGGCCCCTGATCTCTGCCGCCGAGCTGATCGGCCTTGGCGAACGCGATCACTCGTTCTCGATGCCAGCCTCACCGGGTCGGCCGCAACCGGGTTCCGAGGACGAACGCCTTGCACTGGTGGACGCGCTCGCACGTGCCCGCGAGAATATCACCGAGACGGCAAGAGGCCTGGGCGTCTCACGCGTCACGCTTTACAGAATGCTGCACCGGCACGCGATCGCACTGAACAGGGGCCTGAAGGCTACACCGGGCCAGAACCCATCCCGGAACAGGGCCACAGATCAGAAAGAATCGTCCACAGGATGAATGCGGGCTAGCGCGGCCGCAAGAGTGTCGGATGCGCCCGATACCGTGCCGTCGCTGCAACTAGCGACCACCCACGCCCCGTCCTGGCCGATGACCATCCATGTAGCCAGGTCCTCACCGGTCCTGAATACGCCAATGATCGTCTCAGCGACCGGTCGTGGCCAAGGACGGGTCATCAGGTCCTCGATCGTCTCGATTCCCGCAGACGACGCCTGTTTCCACCAGCACTGCAAGTAGACGCGCTCATCCGGCGTCAGAGCGCGGAACGGCTCGGCCAGCGGCAGAACAACAGGTGCTGGTCGATAGGAGACAACGGGCGATCGACGGCCGGAAGGCCGGCGAGGCTGGGTGGCGCCAATGGAAGCTTTGCGGCCACTCGTACGCTGCATGACTGAACCTGCGCTCTTATCACTCAGATTGCCATTACTTCAGAGCAAGTTGCGCGCCAATGCCCGTCACCCTCCGGATTGAACGCCCAATCACCCGCCGGTGAACCGAGTCTCATCGGCGGCGACGTATCGTCGTGTGACCGAGTGTGTCCACTTCACATCACGCGAAACACGGCGGCGCCGTCACATGTGCTCAAGAGAACAATGCGAGCCGGACTGTGGCCCAAACCATGATCATGATTGTCCTCGGCGGGATCATCCAAGGCCCGTGCCGACCGCCGCCTCTCGCTATCCGCGGGAACAGGTCGTTCCCTCTCCTGTTTTGGGGCTGACACTGTCAATAACTTGTGTTCGGCAGTGATGTTTGCCGGCGTCGGATTTGCATAGGCCTGCGCGACCGTACCCTGTTCAGGAGAGACTCCTGATACCCGCTCAATCAGAACCGGCATCGGCTCCTCCGAGACAATCATGGCTTGGACCTCCGCTGCGTTCCCTGACGCAGCCTGAGTTCGACGCAGCGTGCGCACAGCTCATGCGCGTGGTCGAACGGGATTACCGGCCAACACTGATCGTGGGTGTGCGAACGGGCGGCTTGGCGGTGGCGGAGAGCATGGCGCGTCATGCGTCCGCGGCGGCGCCCGTTCTGCCGGTAACCAGCCGGCGGGCCTCAACCGATGCGAAGTCGAGGATTCCGCTGCTTCGCGTAGCCCTTGGCGCCTTGCCCAGGCCAACTGCGAACCTGCTGCGTCGCGTTGAACACAGGTTATTGATCGCCTCCCGCTCCCATCACCAACGGCAGCAATTGATCGATCATGGCGAAGTCGCCGCAATCGCCGATTGGTTGACGCAACGCACGCTACCGTCGCGTGTCCTGGTTGCAGACGACGCAGTCGACAGCGGTGTCACGCTCACCACCGTGGTGCGTCATATTGCCGCGGCGTGTCCCCCGCACACCGACATCCGCACAGCCGTCATTACGCAGACCCTGGAAGAACCGGTCATGCAGCCGGACTATTGCTTGTTCCAGAATACGCTGTGCCGTTTCCCCTGGTCGTTCGATGCACGGCCTTAGTTCTCCGCCTGTCCTTGTCTTCGGCCTGGACGGCACGATCCTCCGCTGCAACAGCTTCCCTCTCTGGGTGCATTTTCTGATGAACGGCGAGATCGGTGGCCTGTCCTTGGGCCAGCGTGTGATGCTGTCCGTTCGGACCGCTCATCTTGTGGCATTGCGGAAGACGCGCTGGCTGACCCACGACGAACTCCAGCGTCGTCTCCAGATGGCGAGCGAGCATGTCGGCACAGCCGCCACCGATCGCTTTGTCGCAGATCTGTTGCTGCTCCGCTCGCGGCCCAATCTTCGGTCGATGCTGGGCATTCTGGTCAGTCGGGGCGCCGACGCCATTCTCGCAACCGCCGCGGCGGCTGACTATGCGGAACCGCTGGGACAACAGCTTGGCTTCCGTCACGTGCTGGCAACGCGCCGAAACCGCAATGCCCGTGAATGTGCCAATTCAGGTACGGCAAAACGGGACAGAGTCAGCGCGTTTCTCGAGGATGCCGGCTGGCATGACCGGCCACTCATCCTGTTCACGAGTCAGCTGGACGATCTTCCGTTGATGCAGGAAAGCATGGTCGTTTGCTGGTTTGGCTCCATCGATCTGCTGGCGAGCGCGCGCTCGAACTCCTGGCGGACGAAATTCATCGATTGCCGCGACATGACTGGCGAAAGCCTGTACGCCAGGTTGCCGCCGCTTTGCGGCTACGCGGCACTTTGTGGCGACGTTGCCAGGCGCTCATCGTCCAAGATGATCCTGTCGTAGCGCCAGGTCAGCGCCCTGCCGCGGTCACCGACACACGAGGCGATCGGCCTCGGCCGCCGGCGCGGGTCGCTCGGTTTCCAAATGGTCTCCGGGGAACAGCGCTCCCCCGACCCTTGTCCCTTCCCTCACCGCGCTTTGCTCAGATGACGTTTCCAGTCATCCTGCAACCGTTCTAGCGACGCGCTTCCCCATCGTAGTACGAACTATACGGATAGCGGCCGGTCGCAGCAGTCGCGGAATATGCAGGCGCATAAGTTACGCCGGTGCCAACATTATCCATAGCAACGTTGATGGCGTCCAACGCTCTTACCGAGTTGCCCACGTCAAGAAAGTTGATCGCCGCACCGATCTGATTTGCCACCGCGGTGGCACCGGTCGCGTAAGGCTGGTCTGGCGTGACAGGACGCAATGCACTGTCCGCCCGCGCCTTCATGAGCAGGTCCCGCGCTTCTGCCAGCCGACCGGATGCGACGAGTTCTCTCGCGGTTATAAGGACCCCCTTCGTCGAAACGATCAGCTTTGGCTGGTCTGCTGCGAATGTCGGCGGCCTCGCTGGAGCAGCCATCGGAGCCATCGGCCCAGGCGGTGATGGCGGGACGTCACGCTGCCTTGCGCGCAACTGCGCGACCGCGCTTTGCATCGTGTCATTCGTTGGCGCCGGCGTTGGCGCCAGCGTTGGCACTGGCGTTGGCGTTGGCGTTGGCACCGGCGTCACATGGCTGACTGGAGCCGATCGTTTCGCCTGCGCAGGCGTCACCTGTGGCGGCGACACGGGGGCAGACGTTGCCGCCGCTGCCATTTGTTCCTTTTGGGACTGCAGACGGGTTATGGCGTCTTCCTCGGCACGCCGTTGCAGATGCAATGTGTCGAGTGCATGGCGCTCCTGGTCCTGGTTGGTGCGGAGCATCACAAGTTGCTCGAACTGCTGCTTGATTTGTGCCTGCAACTCCGCGGATTGTTTTTGCAGCGCCGCATTGGCCGCCAGGCGCTGTGCGGATGCGGAACTGGCCTCGGCTTGCTGCGCGCTTGCAAGTTGCTGATGTTGCGCCTGCAATTGCGCAATGGCGGCCTCTTCAGACTGCCGCTGCTGTTTGAGCGCGGTTAGTTTCTGCTGCTCCACATTCTCGTCAGCACGCACTGCGTCGAGTTCCTTGTCGCGCTGATCGACCTGCTGTTGCAGTTGAGCCAGTTGCTGATTCAGCGCGTCAACAGCCAACTGCGCTGTCCCGGCATCGTATGACACGGCGGGAGCAGGATCAGCAGGCGCGGCTGCCTGTGACGCATCCTGAGTGCTGCCGGGCAAGATCCGAGCAACACTCGTGGACAGTCCGGCGCCGAGCTTTGGTAGCGACGTCCGATCTCCCAGGGCGCCCGCCAACAGCACGATGACAGCGCCCATCATGACGACAGCCGATAACATGTATCGCAACATTTGTCCTCCGTTGGGTCGTCGTTGACCTCACCGGACCACACGCCGAATACCGAGGTACAGCGTTCTCCGCCAGGGGCTCTCCGATCTTTGACGTCCTGATGCCAATCCCCCGACCGCCTGATTCCAGCCCGTTGCACGACCTTTTGCCAATGATCCCGGACCCTGCTCACGTTTCGTTGTTCTGCACCCCATTGGATACATGATCTCGTAGCTTCCGCTCCGCCTAACCACGACATCTAGTGAGGTTGGCGATCGATGCGCGACTAGACGTGATTGGACGTAGAGCTAATTCTTCTGCCACTTTCTTGGACAGAGGACACGTCAGGAGTTGCTACCGAGCGGTACTGCCAGGCACGCCGCCCAACAGGTCGATCGGAGTGAGGTAGATGACCGGTTCGGAGCCAGACGACGTCGTTCGACCTCCGGTCGATGCGATTGCGCAGGTTATCCTCCAGGATGCGCTGGACGACCTCTCTCTTGTAAGGCGCACCGGAGCATCGTCCAACCTCCTCCGGCTCAATAATGCACGGCCGCCAGCGGTCAGGCAGCACGACGGTCTTCCGTCGACATTGGCTGCCGATACCGAAATCGCCAATCAACAGTATCTGGAGGATTTGGTCTCCATCGCCATGACGTCGGCGGAACGCGCCGACAACTTCCTGATGCAAGCCAACGCCACGCGCGCAAAGGCTGTGCGAATCGCTGGCTTCTTCGCCGCCCTTGCTACAGTCGGCGTGGCGGCGGGCGTTCTCGGCATGGTCATGTCTCTTGGCGGTCACGCGCCTGACCAGAAGTTCGTCGAGGTCGCAGGTCAGGTTCAATCGTTGGAGCAGCAGCAGCAATCCGCCAATCAAATGCTCGCCGACGTCAAGTCCGAGGTCGCGGGACAGCGCCAGGCTATCACGGCGATTCAGCAAACAGCGTCAGCCACGCAAACCGCTGCTTCTGATCCTCAGGAACCGGCAAATCATCGGGTCATCATCGTCCCAGGTGGGCCGCCGATCATCGCAACACCTCTCAGTCCGTTGCGTGAAGCGGCCTATTCGGTGCCAGGGCCCGAACCAAAGGATAGGGCACAATCCACGTCCAACTCGACGTGGCCACAACCCCCGGAAACAGCCCAGACCACTTCGTCGCCATCGCTCTGGCCGTCGCGACCATACACCACGCATCCGACTTCGACCCCGCAGAGCAGACGCGCCCAACCGCCGGGATTCCTGGTCGCCATTCAACGCGGTCTTCGCACGCTGTTCCGCTGAATACCGCTCCCCCCACAACCTGATGTGCCAGTGTTCTTGAGAGCGGGGACCCCTGCGCCTTGATCGATCGCTCCACGACCTGAAAGGAAACCTGCCTCGTGCGCTACGGCTTCTATCTTCCCACCCGCGGCCCCACCGCCACGCGGGAGGGCGTGCTGGCTCTGGCGCGCGAAGGCGAACGGCTTGGCCTGCACTCCGCGATGGTCGCGGACCACATCGTCTTTCCAGTCGAAAGCGAGTCCATCTATCCGTATACACTGGACCGTCGGCACCCCGGTGGCGGCGACGCTCTGGAGACCTTCTCCATCCTTGGCGTGGTGGCAGGCGCCACGGAACGTCTGCGCCTTGTGACATCCGTCCTCGTGCTGCCCTATCGCAATCCGGTGCTGACGGCGAAGATGGTCGCATCACTCGATGTGTTGTCCGGCGGCCGCATCACGCTTGGTGTGGGCGTCGGCTGGCTGAAAGAGGAATTCGAGGCACTCGACAGTCCCGCCTTCGACAAGCGTGGCGCCGTCACCGATGAGTGGATCGCCATCTTCAAGCAGCTCTGGACCCAGTCACCCGCGAGTTTTGCCGGCGAACACTATCGCTACGCCAATATCCGAGCCGAACCCTTCCCCTTGCAGAAGCCGCATCCACCCATCTGGGTCGGCGGCCATTCGCGCGCGGCCTTGCGTCGCACGGCGCGGCACGGCGATGGCTGGCATCCCGTTGGTGCCATTGCCGCCTCGCCGCTGCCCCCGCAGGAGATGCGCGCGCACCTGGACACATTGAAGCGGCTGACCGACGCCGAGGGACGCGACTTCTCGTCGCTCACCATTTCCTACAAGGCGCCGCTGTACGACTCTGCGATCCCTGACCGTGACGGCACCCGCAGGAGTTTCTCCGGCACCGCCGAGGACATCGCAGGCGACATCCGTTCCTTCAGCGCCATCGGCGTCCACGAACTGATCCTCGATTTCCGGGGCGAGTCCGTCGCCGACAGTATCGCCCGTCTTCAGTGGTTCGCCGCCGAAGTGATCCCCCTGGCGGGAGACTGACCCTGCCGCGCGCCGATACGCGGCTGCGTTACGCCTTGACACCCCCCGACGTCAGCCCCGCGACATAATGCTCGACGAAGAATGAATAGATGATCGCCACTGGGATCGAGCCAAGCAACGCCGCTGCCATGAGCTGGCCCCAGTAGAACACGTCGCCCCGCACCAGTTCCGCGATCGCGCCCACCGGCACGGTGCGGACATCCGTCTTGGTCAGGAAGATCAGCGCGTAAAGAAACTCGTTCTGTGCCAGCGTGAACGCGAAGATCCCGGCCGAGATGAAACCAGGAATGCACAACGGCAGGAAAACGCGGAACATCGTTTGCAGCCGGGTCGCACCGTCGATGCGCGCGGCATCCTCCAGCTCATGCGGCACCGACTTGAAATAGCCCATCAGCAGCCAGGCGCAGAACGGCACCAGCAACGTCGGATACGTCAGGATCACCGAGGTCAGCGTGTCGCCCAGGCCCAGCCGGTTGATGATGTCGGCCAGCGGAATGAACAGCAGCGGCTGCGGCACCAGGTAGGTCGCTGCTATCGCGAACGAGATCAGCGCAGCGCCAGGAAACCTCATCCGCGCGAGCGGATAGGCGAGCATCACGCCGAAGACCAGCGAAATCGCGGTGGACACGACCGCCACCAGCATCGTGTTGTAGGTCCAGGTGAGGAAGTCGGTCTCTGTCAGCAGGTTCACGAAGTGCTGCAACGTCGGGTGATAGACGATCAGCGGCATGATCTTGCGGCTGTACAGCTCGCTGTTCGGCTTCAGCGAGGTGATCGTCATCCAATAGAACGGAAACAGGTTGAAGATCAGGAAGAAGCCGAGCGGCAGCCACAGCTTCAGCGCCCGGACCCGCCACCCGCGACGTTCAACGGTCATGTCTTTTCACCGCGCATATACCACGCCATGCCGGCGATCAGCAGCGCCAGCGGCGGCAGCATCGACAACGCGATCGAGGCCCCCAGTCCGAACTGCCCGCCGCTCATCGCCACATCGAACGCGTAGGTCGCAAACAGATGCGTCGCATTGGCCGGCCCGCCGCGGGTCAGCACATAGACCAGCTGGAAATCGGAAAACGTGAAAATGACCGAGAACATCGTGACGATGAAGATCACCGGCTTCAGCAATGGCGCCGTGATATAGCGGAAGCGCGCCCACGTCGAAGCGCCGTCAATCGTCGCCGCCTCATAAAGCTCAGGCGAGATCGTCTGCAATCCGGCCAGCAAGGTGATCGCATAGAATGGCAAGCCGCGCCATGTATTGACCATGATCAGCGAGAACATCGCCAGCTCCGGATTGCCAAGCCAGGAAGGGCCCGGATTGGCGATGCCCCAGTGCACCAGGAACCAGTTCACCACACTGAATGAGGGATCCAGGATCCACATCCAGGCAATGGTCGAAAGCACCGTTGGCACAATGAATGGCAACAGCATGATGGCGCGCACCAGGTTCTTGAACTTGAAGTCCTGGTTCATCACCAGGGCCAATGCGAGGCCGCCCGCCATCTTCAGCGCAGTCGCCGCGAACGTGTAGACAAACGTGTTCTGCGCCACCTGCCAGAACACGGGGTCGTGGATATCCGTAATGAAGTTGGCGAGGCCAACGAACACCCCTGGCTTTGCGACCGGGCGGTTCTCCAGGCTCAGCCAGATGCCATAGACGAACGGATATCCCACCAGCGCCAGCAGGAAGAGTGCCGGCGGGATCACCATCAGCCAACTGAAAACGGCCTCGCGTTCAGTCCAGCGGCGCAAACTGAACGCCGGCCGTGGGCGCAGGATCCGCGTGCCAATGGTCTGGCTGTGCGCGGACATGCTCAGGCAGACTTGTAGATCTGCTTCAGCTGCGCCTGGGCGTCGGCAATCACGTCCTTGGTCGCCTTGCCCGAGCAGGCCTTGGCGAACATATCCACCACGACATATTTCGCCACGCTCTCCGATTGCGATCGCCCGATTGGCGCCGGCCATCCAGGCAGATGCGACGTCTTCAGCGAATCGCGATACGGCAGGTTGCGCTCCTCGACGTGCCACAGTGGGGCATCGTCGTAAGCATGCAGATACGGCGCATAGTAGCTCTCCCCCGCCGCATACCAACGCTCAATCTGCTTCGGATCCATCAGCCACACGAGGAAATCCTTCGCCGCCTGCTGGTTCGGCGAGAAGTTGTAGATCGCGTGACTCCATGGCGCGAGGATGTGAAAGCGCCCCTTCGGTCCCTGCGGATTCAGCGATTGCTGCGTCACCTTGCCGATGTCAGGGAACTGCTTCTTGGCAAACCACAGGATGCTCTCAGCATTGTTGGTACAGGAGATCTGCTCGCTCATGTACGCCTTGTTGTTGCTGACATCCGTCCAGCCAAGCACATCCTCCACCATGGTCTGCTGGAAGAGCTTGCGGGCATAATCCACGGCGCGCGCGGTTTCATCAGAGTCGATCACAACGGTCTTGCCATCCGGCTCGACCTCCCGTCCGCCATAGGACCACAGCAGTGGATACAGCCAGCCATGGTTGTCACCAAAGCCATGGCCGAGCTCGAACCCAAACGGATGACCAGCCTTCTTCAACTTGGTGCCGGCCTCCAGCAGCCCGTCCCAGGTATCGGGAAAGTCCTTGATCCCGACTTCCGCGAACCAGTCCGACCGCCAGTTCATCAGCTGCCCGACATTGCCGAACGGAATTGCCTTCCACTTGCCGTTGACAATCACCGCCTCTTTCGCGGAGTCGTACCATCCGCCATTCTTTTTGCCGATGCCCTCGGCGATGTCGCTGACATCAGCCAACTTTTCATCGAACAGGAAAGGCCAATTGAAGAATGTCAAAGTTATATCTGGGCCGTTGCCTGTTTCCGCCGCGGTCGCCATACGGGTCTGCAGGCTGCCAACACTGATCAGCTGATAGTCGACGGCCACACCGGCGGCCTTCTGGTATTCCGGTACCAACGTCTTCTTGAAGAAGTCATCATAGGCCGAGATAAAAGAACTCTCGTGCATGAAACTCAGAGTTTTCGATTCCGCGTGTCCTGAATGCGCGCCTAGCAATGCCGCCGCGCCGCCAGCTCCTGCAATCTTCAGTACGTCACGGCGTGACGCAGCGCCCCTTACCCCGGCCATCCCTTGCTTCCCTGTGTCGCCGGGGTTGTTATGACTTCCCGTGACCCGGCTGATCTGACGTTACGGGGCGTAACAGCGCGAAGTCAACGGCGGCGATCAGCCTCCGTTCTTGCGTCGCTCGCCATTCTTGCGCAGCAGGAACTCGCGCCCGAGCTTCACCAGCGGCGTGCCGTCGTACTCGATGATATCGGCGGTTGCATAAGTCTCATGCCACGCGTCAGGGAGGTAGCTGCCGGTCCCCACCACATCGATCGGCGCCTTCGCATCGGCCATCACACGGCATTTATCGACGCCAAAACCGGATGACGCGACGATGCGGACGCGCGGGTAACCTGCCGTATTCAAAGCCTCACGGAACCGCCAGATCGCCGCCGCCGAAACGCCCGTGCCGACCAGGTAGCGCAGTTCAGTCTCGCTGCGATAACGGCGGATCGCTCCCGGCGCGTAGCGTTCCAGCACGGCATAGCTCTCCGCCGGATCGAGGCCCTCCATGAACCGGCCACCATGCGTATCAAGCCGGAACGACAGCCGTCCGCTCGCTGCCAGATCGGGAAAGCGTGCACAGACAGCAAGCCCATCGGTGACTTCGCGGCCAAAGTAATCGACCAGTACAGTCATCGGCTCGTCGGGAAACGTCTCGCGGAACATCTCCGCAGCCCGCAGCGTGGACCCCGCATAGCCGATGAGCGAGTGCGGCATCGTGCCGAGACCGCGCGGCACGCCGAACCAATGCGCGGTCCCGTCGTTGGCGTTGCCCACGAAGCCCTTGGCCCCCTCCCGCTTCGCCGCCTCGCTGCCGACCGAGGCGGCGTAGGCCATCATGTCCTGCATCTCGGCGCCGGCGCAGTGCCGCGCCTCCATCGCAAGGAACGCAACGTCCGGCAGCGCCAGGCACATCTGATAGGCGTTGTGCGCAGCCACCGACGCAGGGCCGATCATTTGCAGCAGAATGGTTTCCAGATCGGACAGGTGCATCAGGCTGCCGGTGATGTACACAAGAGGTTCGCCGGCACCGGCCCAGGCTCCCTCCTCGAACATCAACTCGATGTCGAAGCTGGTCTTCCGAACACTGGCAGCGGTTTGCAGCCAGTCCACCATCAGGCGCGGCGCGGCGACCACAGGGCGCCGCATGAACACCGCATAAGTCACACGCCTGTCGCCAAACTTCGCGACGATACGGCGCGTGCGGTTGAAGTAGCTGTCGGTGCGTGCCGCGATGTCCTGTTCGAGACTCATCGCCGCGCCGATCTACGGTGAACTGCGGCGCTGCTTCAGTTCCTCGGCCACCAGGAACGCCAGCTCCAGCGACTGCTCGGCATTCAGCCGCGGATCGCAGAACGTCTCGTAGCGTTCGGTGAGATCGGCTTCGGTCAGCCGATGCGCGCCGCCGGTGCATTCGGTCACGTCCTGCCCGGTCATTTCCACATGCACACCGCCCGCCCAGGTGCCCTCGGCAGCATGGATATCGAAGAAGGCACGCACTTCCGACAGGATCGAATCGAAGTTGCGCGTCTTCATCTTCGACACGGTGGAGATCGTGTTGCCGTGCATCGGATCGCACAGCCACACCACTTTCGCCCCTTCCCGCTCCACCGCGCGCAGCAGCGCCGGCAGACGTGCCTCCACCTTGTCGTGGCCCATGCGGCTGATCAGCGTGATGCGCCCCGCCTCATTCGTCGGGTTCAGCCTTTCCAGGATTCGCAGCAGGTCGTCCGGCTCCTGCGTCGGACCGACCTTCATGCCCAGCGGGTTCTTCACGCCGCGCAGGAATTCGACATGCGCGCCGTCCAACTGTCGCGTGCGATCGCCGATCCACAGGAAGTGCGCCGAACAGCCGTACCAGTCACCGGTCGTGGAATCGATCCGGGTCAGCGCCTGTTCATACGGCAGCAGCAGAGCTTCGTGACTGATATAGAAGTCGGTCTCGCGCATATCGCGCGTCGTGGTGCTGGTCATGCCGCAGGCAGCCATGAAGGACAGCGTCTCGTCGATGCGATGCGCCAGGTCCTGGTAGCGCTCCGCCAACGGCGACCGCGCCGCGAAGTCGAGGTTCCAGCGATGCACCTCATGCAGGTCCGCATAGCCGCCCGAGGCGAATGCGCGCAGCAGGTTCAACGTGCTGGCCGACTGGAAATAGCCGAACTCCATCCGCGCCGGATCGGGAATGCGCGCCTCGGCGGAGAATTCCGGGCCATTGACGATGTCACCGCGATAGGACGGCAGTGTGACGTCGCCCTGCGTCTCGGAGTCGGACGAGCGAGGCTTGGCGAACTGCCCGGCCATGCGCCCCATCTTAACCACGGGCAGCGAAGCACCGAAGGTCAGCACCACCGCCATCTGCAACAGCACGCGGAAGGTGTCGCGGATGATGTTGGCGGTGAAGTCGGCAAAGCTTTCGGCGCAGTCACCGCCCTGCAGAACGAAGGCCTTGCCCTCGGCCGCCGTGGCGAGATGAGCCTTCAGCCGCCGCGCCTCGCCGGCGAACACCAGCGGCGGATACTTGCCAAGCCGCGCCTCCATGGCCTCGAGCTTCGCCGGGTCCGGATATGCCGGCACCTGGCGGATCGGGCAGTCGCGCCAGGAATCCGGCGTCCAGGTGCGGGCAGGCATGGTATCAGGCATATCTGGTCTCCTCCGGCGCGGTTATGTCGCGAAACGCGCCGGATGGCTACACGCGGCTATTCGGAGCGGCTCGGGCACCGTGGCGGATGTGCACGATGCTGACCACGCCGCCACGCTCATCAACGGCGAAAATGATCCGGTAGACGCGAGGCCTCTTGCCATACAGCAGATGCCTCAGACGCCCATTCTCAGGTGTTATCGGACAACGCAACGGGTTTCGGTCAAGGCTCGCGATTGCGGCTTCAAGCCCATTGAACCAGACGTGCGCCAGGCGGGAATTCTCGGCGTTGATGTATTCGTAGATTCCACGAAGGTCTCTTATTGCCCTCGGCTGGATCTCAACGCGGAATATCATACTCGGCACGCAGCGCGTCGAAGACTTCGCGCGCCGGAACGCCGCGCTGCTGCGCGAGGTCCTCCAATCCCTGACGGATGCCCTCGGCAGCCTCTGCGCGAGCCGCAATATCAAGCAATCGCTGATACGCCTCCGCATCCTGGACGACAGCCGCGGCCTTGCCATTCACTGTCAACACGACGGGACGCTTGGTCTCTTTAAGGTGGCGCAAAAGCTCCGCCGAATGGTTGCGGAACGTCGTCATCGGCTGAATGTCCTTGGTTATGTCCATCGAACCATCTCACCACCGCAGCGCATTACCTAATTAGGTACTCTGCACGCCGGGCGCAACGGAAGAGTCAGAACCCGAACATATGGTCCAGCGAGAACCCGCCCGCATCGTCCATCAGCCCGTGATACCCAAACAGCCGGCATGTCGTGTCGCGCACCAGCACGTAGCCATCCGCCCCCGCCTGACCCAACGCGGCCCCACCAAACACCTCGTGCGGCCACACGGTCGTCGAACCACAGCACGCGATCGCCACGTCCCGTTCAGCAATCACCGTCCCCGCCGCATCGTGCAGCAGCAGCGAGGTCGCCGAACGCGCATGCCACGGCGCCGAGGCCGGATAGATCAGCACCGCGAAACTGCGCCGCCGCCCATCGCCCAGCTTCAGGAACAGCCGTGTGCTCAACCCCGGTGGCGGCCCGTTATACGACTGCGGCTCGTCACGATACGTCATGATCGTATTGAAGATGTGCGCGCCGAAGCTCGATTCCGCCACATGGCCCGACATGCGGTGCTCGTAGCGGAACAATGCATGCAGCCAGCCATCCGCCTCACCGCCATCGCGGAAATCGTAGACCAGCTCGGCATGTCCGACTGCCACGTCATCGATATCCAGCGCCACATTGTGGTCGCGCGGCAGGCAGCCGAGGAAACGTTCTGCCACCTTCCGCCCGTCCACATCGAACACATCCAGCCGCACCGGCAGCGACTGCTCCGACACCGCCATCGGCGTCGGCTGCACGATGCTGCGGAACGTCTCGCGCGGCAGTATGGGAAACGGCAGCAGGTAGGAACGGCCAAGCTCCGTCGGCAAACCCCGGATCGCCGGATCGGGCTTCAGGTCGCCCCGCTCCACGTTCACGTGCGCGATGCGCGTGCGATCGCCGCGCGTCACCTCGTAGCGAGGCCGCATGACGTGCCGTCCCACCCGTACTTCAACCTGTGCCGGCCAGCGCAGGCCAGGCAGCAAATCGGCAACATCGACAGCGACCGTCGCGAACGGTCCCACCTCGCGCTCTAACGCCACCGGCCGTTCCGCACCCATGCGATCGAGCTCCACCGCACCGGCCGGTATCGGTGCCGCGTGGCTGTTCTGTAGCCACAGCACCACGCGCTCGTCCTCGCCTGGCGCAGGCAGCCCCGCATATCGGTCGGACGGCCAGGCGTTCGCATCATGCGTGCAGGACAGGCTGGCGCCGTTATCGCTCGCATAGGTATCGAGCGCATACTTCACCACGTCATGCCCCGCCGCGCCGATCACGTGGATGAACAGCTGACCGGTGAACGCCGGCAGGTTGAAGCGCTGGCGCACCGCACGGCTGTCGATGGAAAAACCACACGGGCCGGCTGGCACGTCCTGCTGCCACGTCGCCAACACCACGCCATCCGCATCGAACAACCGCAGCCAGAGCCGGATCGCGCCACCGCCGTAGCCCGACCAGTAGTTGGCCGATACAAGCCGCGTCGAAAGCCCATCCGCATCGCGGAAGAACGCGAAATTGGTGGCGAAGTTCTGCTTGTCGAGATAGCGCGCGCGGTTGGTCAGCAGCTCCGCCGGCAACCTGGCCTCATCCAGTGTCAGCACCGTCGCACCGGACGGCACCAGATGGGCGATGCGGGCGGATGCGCGCCCCGCATCGAACGCTGCGATCAGCACGGTGCGCGCCTCGCTACTGGGCAGATCGGTCAGCGGCAGCGCCTTCGGCCCCAAGGCGGTGACGTCATGCACATACCGCGCATGCGCCGGCGCATCCGGATACAGCGCCAGCATCGCGGATGCGATCCCTTCCGGATCATACAGCGCGACCGGTCCCTCCAGCCGTGCATACAGCGTCGCAATGCCTTCCGCTGCCAGCGGGTGCGACAGCGCCTTGTACAGCACGTTGCCACCGGCTCGGTTATCGAACGTCTGGATGTTCAGCATGGCAGTCCCAGCGGCAATCCCAATCGTCGGCACATTTCGGCGGCTGCCTCCGGTGTGTCGTCAAGCGGCGCCACGGGCCATTGCTCGAACCGGCCGGCGAATTCGCGCACCCGGCCCTCCGCGAGCATGCAGTCGATGAACAGCCCGTTGCGGCGCGAGCGGCCCGGCAGGCTTGCCAGCATCACGGGAGCCGACGTCGCCGCCGCCTCCGACACCATGGAGACACTGTCCATCGTCACCACGATCGCATCGGCCAGCGCCAGCATGCCGAAATAAGGATTTTCGCCAGTCCCGTCCCACACATAGGCGCCAAGCGGGATCAGCGCCTCAGCCAGCATCCGGATCGCTCCCGGATCGGTCCGGCGTGACGGCGTCACCGCCACCCCAACCTCATCGCGCTGCATCATCGAGGCAAGCTGCGACGCCAGCCCCCCGGCCACCTCGGCATCCAGCCGGAAGCGGCCATTGCTGCCGCCCACCAGCACCGCGACCAGCGGGCGCTTCAGGTACTCGAAGCGCGGCGCCCATTCGCGGGCGGCTTCGGCCAGGCGGGCGGGCGTTGCCCGGTGGAGCGCGGTCCGGGTCACCACGACATTGGGACCGGTCAGCTCATCGTGGCGATTCACCACCACCACGTCGAAGCGCTTCGGGTCCATCCTGGGATGCTGCACCTGCACCACAGGCCGTCCGCCACGGCGCAGCGCCGCTCCCACCGCCGCGGCGACACCGCCGCAACCGATCACCAGCTCTGGCAGCGGCGCGCGCAGGGCGCCCGGGACGGCCGCCAAAGGCGCGGGCCAAAGCGACGCCGCCACCCACTTCCATGGCGCACGCGGCGCAAGCACACGCAATTCGGGGGCCAACCCCGCGGCCTCGGCGAGGCCCAGCGCCTGGGCCTGCAAGCCGGCATAGCCTTCGCTGAGAATCCACGATGTGGCGGCGGCCGACATGCTGCGGCTTTTCGACGCCTATCTCCGGCCAGTCAACCAGTGGCCAGCACGATCCGATCCGGGCATTCTGCCAATTATGGACAGAGACCTCATCGGCTATGGCCAGCATCCGCCCGACCCGAAATGGCCCGGCGGCGCCCGGCTCGCGGTCAACTTCGTGCTCAATTACGAGGAAGGATCGGAACCGTCGGTCCCCGACGGCGACCCCGCGTCGGAATGGGGGCTCACCGAGAACGGCATGCTGAACCCGGGCGTCAAAGGCCGCGACCTCGCCGCCGAGGGCATGTTCGCCTACGGCAGCCGTGTCGGCTTCTGGCGGATCATGCGCCTGTTCGCCGAGCGCAATCTCCCGCTCACGATATTCGGCTGCGCCCTGGCGCTCGAGCGTCACCCCCCGGCCGTCGCCGCGATCCGCGCCGCCGGTCTCGACGTGTGCTGCCACGGCTGGCGCTGGGAAAAGCACTGGGAACTCTCGGAAACCGAAGAACGCGAACGGATCCGCCGCGCGGTGGCCTCCTTGCAGCACACGATGGGCGAGCGGCCGCTCGGCTGGTACTGCCGCTACGGACCCAGTCTCAACACCCGCCAGCTACTGGCCGAGGAAGGTGGATTTCTTTACGATTCAGATGCTTATGACGATGAGCTTCCTTACTGGACGAGCGTCCAAGACAAACCGCATCTGGTCGTGCCCTACAGCCTGTCCACCAACGATTCGAAATTTGGCCGCGGCACCTTCGCGACTGGCGACGACTTCTTCACCTATTGCCGCGACGCTTTCGACTTCCTGTATCGCGAAGGAGGCCGGATGATGTCGATCGGCCTGCACATGCGGATCATGGGCCATCCTGCGCGCGCCGCCGGGCTGCAAAAGTTGCTGGACCACGTCAGCCGCGCGCCGGACGTGTGGATCACCCGGCGCCTCGACATCGCCCGCCACTGGGCCGCCACCCATCCCGCGGCATGATGCAGGAGCCGAACCGGATCCTGGTCGTGAAGCTCGGAGCGCTGGGGAATGTCATCCTCTCCCTCGGCCCCTTCGCATCGATCCGCCGCCATCATGCCGGCGCCCACATCACCTTGCTTACCACCTCCTCCTTCGCCCCCTGGCTCGGTCGGTCCCCCTGGTTCGATACGGTGTGGACCGACCGCCGCCTGGATTGGTGGGACCTGCCTGGCTGGCTGCGCCTTCGGCGCCGGCTGATCGACGGACACTTCGACCGCATCTACGACCTCCAGACCTCGGGGCACACTGGCCGCTATTTTCGCCTGCTGCCGCGCCGGAACAGGCCCGATTGGTCCGGTATCGTCCCTGGTTGTTCGTTGCCCGACCGCGATCCCAACCGCGACCGGCTGCACGACGCCGACAGGCAGTTCGGCCAGCTTCGCCAGGCAGGCGTCATGGAACGCGAGCCGGTCGACCTGTCATGGACCGACGCCGATATCCGCTCCCTCGCCCTTCCCGGCCGCTTTGCTCTTCTCGCCCCAGGCAGCGCGCCACATCGTCTGCTGAAGCGCTGGCCGATCGACCGATACAGGGTCCTCGCCGGCATGCTGGCGGCACGTGGCCTGACCCCCATCGTGGTGGGCACGCCCCCTGAAAAACCCCTGGCGCAGGCCATCGAAGGCGCCATCGACGTGACCGGGCGCACCGACCTCGCGCAGCTCACCAGCCTCGCCCGCGCCGCCACCGTCGCGATCGGCAACGACACCGGGCCGATGCACCTGATCGCTGCCGCCGGCTGTCCCGCCGTGGTCCTGTTCTCCCGCGATTCCGACCCCGCCCTGTGCGCCCCGCGCGGCGCCCGCGTCACCACGCTCCGCCGTCACGACCTGAGCGAACTCGATCCCGCCACGGTGATGGACGCCGTCACTGCCATTCTGCCTGCCCAAGCCGGCGCGCTGGTCGCCGGCTGATGGCTGACCCGCCCGAGCACCCGCCGCACCTCACCGCTCCAGACGGCGTTCCTCTCCCCCAGCGCTACTGGGCCATCCTGACCGTGGCACTCGGCCTGACGCTCGCGGTGCTGGACGGCGCCATCGCCAACGTCGCCCTGCCAACCATCGCTCGTGACCTGGATGCCAGTCCGGCGTCGTCAATCTGGGTGGTGAACGCCTATCAGATCGCGGTCACGATATCGCTGCTGCCGCTGGCCTCTCTCGGCGACATCTACGGCTACCGCCGCGTCTATCAGTACGGGATGATGGTCTTCACCGTGGCATCGCTTGGCTGCGCGATTTCCGACTCGCTGCTCACGCTCACCATCGCGCGCATCGTTCAGGGCTTCGGCGCCGCCGGCATCATGAGCGTCAACGGCGCCCTGGTCCGCTTCATCTACCCCCGTCGGCTCATCGGCACCGGCGTCGGGCTCAATGCGACAATCGGGTCGATCGCGTCCGCCGTTGGACCGACAGTCGCCTCGGCGATCCTGTCGGTCGCCAGCTGGCCCTGGCTCTTCGCCGTGAATGTGCCGCTCGGACTGGTGGCGATCCCGATCGCCTTTCGCGCGTTGCCGGTGACCCGCAGCTCCGGCGCGCATTTCGACGCACTGAGTGCACTCTGGAGCGCGCTGACCTTCGGCATCCTGATTATCGCGATCAGCGGCATGGGCCATGGCGGCAGCGCCAGCCTGGGCGGCGCCGAACTCTGCATTGCCGCGGTGTTCGGGTTCGTCCTGGTGACGCGGCAGTTGTCGCTGAGTTCGCCCATGCTGCCGGTGGACCTGCTGCGGATCAGGCTGTTTGCGCTGTCGGTGGCGACGTCGGTCACCGGCTTCCTCGCGCAATCGATGGCACTGGTGTCCCTGCCCTTCCTGTTCGAGAACACGCTGGGTCGCGACCCGGTCCAGACCGGGCTCCTGCTCACGCCATGGCCGCTATCCGTCGCCGCCATTGCGCCATTCACCGGACGATTGGCGGAACGCTATCCGGTCGGATTGCTCAGCGGCTGCGGGTTGGCGGTGATGACAGTGGGGCTGGCCTTGGCCAGCCTGCTGCCCGCGAACCCGAGTGCGTTCGATATCGTCTGGCGCATGATCATCTGCGGCCTCGGCTTCGGCTTCTTCAACACGCCGAACAACCGCGCGATCCTGATCTCCGCCCCGCCTACCCGCGCCGGCGCGGCCAGCGGCATGCAGGCCACATCACGGCTGTTGGGCCAAAGCACGGGTGCCGCGATGGTGGCGTTGATGTTCGGCATGTTTCCGGAAAGCGGTACGCGCGAGTCCCTCGTGTTCGCCGCCTTTGCGGCTGGTGCCGCGTCGCTGGTCAGCTTCTCCCGCCTGACGCCGGCGGCACGGACGTAAGGCAAGCCCACAGCCCGGCTGTTTACTCGACGCGCAGCGTACGGGTTGGGAATGCGAACGCGTCACCTAGCCTGTACGCAGCTCCATGATGCGCAGCAGCACGGCCTCGCGCTCGGCAAGTTCGGTCGAGGTGTCCTTCACCAGCAGATGGAAGACCACCAGGACTTCCAAGCTGTCCTCGGCGAAGTTATTGAGCCGTACTTGGTATGTATCGGGTTCGACGTGCGGGTTGCCGGCAAGGAGCTGGCGAATGCCTTCCATCAGCGTCTCCAGCTTCCCGCGTGGCGTGTCGTCGGAAACCTGCACCACCAAGCGCTGCCGGCGTCTCGTGCGCACGCTGAGATTCTCCACGGTCGAACTCACGACCGTACTGCTGGGGATCGACACGATGGAACTGTCTGGCGTGCGGATGCGCGTGCTGCGGAAGCCGACATCCTCGACCGTTCCCTCGGTCGCGCCGATCCGCACCGACTGGCCGACGCGAAATGGCTTCTCCAGTGCAATCAGCAATGAGCCAATCAGGTTGGCAATCGTGCTCTGCGCCGCCAGCGCGACAGCCAGGCCTCCGACACCCAGGCCCGCCAGCACCGAGAAGGCAGGAAACCCCAACTCGTCACCGCCTTCGATGAGGATCACGGCGGCTGCCAGAATGCCAACCAGACGAACGCCAAGACGAATGAGCTGGTCGTCGAGGCTGCGAATGGTCAATCGTTCGGAGCCAATGATCGCTTCGCCGAGTTCTGCGGCGGCGACGATGGCCAGCCATGCTCCGCCGAGATACAGGGCCACCGTCCGTGCATACTCGATGATCGTCCGCGGCATGTCGCCGATCCGCAGCATGGTGTCGGCCCTCGGCACCAGCACTCCAGCAACAAACATGATCGCCAACGGCAGCAGGAGTGCGTGCCAGCGCAGTCGCGCTTCCACTGCATCCGCACGCGGGCGTGCAATGCGATGGCTCAACCAGATGATCAGTGCACCGACCAGAAGCACCAAGACCAGGCCCAGCCATTGCCACGGCGTGGCGCCTGCATAACGCAGCTTCGCCCAATCAGGCAGGTCGAGCATCCATCGCGGTGGGACGACATAACTCAAACCGATCGGCGAACTCATGAACGCATCGTAGATCGTTACTCTCGATCCACTGTTACTCAATGTAGAATAGAGCGCTGAAAGTTGTTCGCCGGCACCAGGCTTGTATGGCAGGTCCCGGATCCGCGCGTAGAATTCCGGCAGGCGGTCTATGGTGGCGGTATCCACGAGGAATTCGCCGGCGCGTGGGCCGCTTTCGATACGGACAATATCGATCTCGGTGTTCGGCAATCGCCACCGCTTCAGCGGCTGTCCCGCTGTCGCGCCTTGGTCCGGAATATCGGCGAACGGTGGGATATCGATCCGGTCCAGCACCTCTTTTAATTGCAGAACACGTTCGGCGGCAACAATCTCGAGCAACGCTGGCGGGATGTGGGACAGATCAAGGTAGCGGAACAATGTCGGCGCCTTCCGAAGGGTCGCGAGCTGTTGCTGACGCTCTTCCGCAGTGAGGTAGAGCCGATCGGACCTCGCATAACCCTGCATCACGCCCTGCATGCTGCGATAGATATCGTCCGCGGTCGTGATGAAGCCTTGCAGGGTTGCACGTGGGCTGGAGGTGTCTGGGCCCCGCAGCGGGTACGCATCATCCGCGTTGGCCGTCGTTGCAACACCAAGCAGAACTGTGATGAGTACCGCAGTGCCAATCAGCCAGCCAGGCAACATCGCGCCAACGGCCACGGACATGCCCCGGAAGCCTGCTTTGCATTTGGCGCCGGCAACCCCGTTCTCCAGACTGCTCGACCTTCTCACGGGCCTCCACACTCTGGATGATGCAGCTGGAAGGCGATACATCAACTCAGCATACACCATTCCCATTCGCTATTAGACGGATAGTTTTAGCCTGAAACGAGGATCCTCTGGCGAGCAGCGCCTCGCGATCCGCGCCACTGCAGCGCAGTGCGACTTAGAAGACTTGTCGCGTATTCTGAGAATGCCAATCTCGATATTTAGCCTGAATATTCAGGTTGCGGATCAATTACAAAAGTGCTGCAACCAGTCGCTCAAAAACCACGACTCGGGGGAAGGTCTCAACATGACACGACGATCTACCCGCAGACAGTTTTATATGGGACTTGCAGTATCGGCATCGGTTGGATCAATAGGGGCGCCGGCACATGCGCAGCTGACTTACACTACATTGGATTTCGGCACGACCGGCACTTTTCTCACCGGCATCCGTGGCAATAACATTGTTGGGAATTATGTGATTCCCAGCACCGGCCAGACCGGAGGGCTACTCTACAACCTATCGACAGGTACTTGGACGCCGTTTCCGGTCGCGACAACAAACGGGGCCAACTACCCAGGAGCGATCGGATCCTCGCCCTATGGCCCAGGCTTCGGTTCGCAATCTGGGATTCTGAACGTCGTCGGCAGTTACAAGACCCAGGCCTCATCGCCCTATAACCTGAGCTACCTCTACGACGGCTCGCTGGCGCCTGGCGGCAGTCTGACGACACTTGCCTACCCAGGCACATCGGCAGCGCCGACATTGGAGACGATCGCTCACAGCACATTCGGCAATCAGGTTGTCGGCAACTACGATACGCGATTGGCAACCGGCAATGCCTTCATCTACACCATCAACACCGGTGCCTATACGACCAACAATTTCCCGAGCCCATCCGGTGGAAGCGTTGTCAGTACGACGGCCTACGGCGTGTGGGGCGACAAGATCGCCGGTGGCTACACGCCGCCCGGAATCGGCTTCGAGCGCGGCTACATCTATGACGAGACCACCGGCGTCTGGACGACGTACAACCATCCAGGCGCCGTTTTCACCCATTTCGAGGGCATCACCAGCGCCGGACGCGCCAATACCTACAATCTGGTCGCCGACTGGGGCGGCCCAGACGGTGCTGTGCACGCGTCGGTCCTGCATATTGCCGCCGATGGCAGCCAGACCTGGATCGAACTTGGCGTCGGAACGGCGCTGACCTCCGCCAACTCCATCTACGAGAACGAGGCGATCGGCATCTACGTCGATGCCAACGGGCTGACCCACGGATATCTGGTCAGCATTCCCGGCATCTACGATCCGATTCGCAACGCCGGCGTGCTCGTCGGCAGCACGCCCAATACGCCGGCGCTCGTGGGTGGCGATGGCGATGATGTGGTCAACGACGGCAGCATCCAAACCACTGCGCCCAATGCCTCTGGCATACGGAGCGGCACCTACGGTGTCGTCACCAACAACGGTGCCATCACGGTGACCGGTCCCGGGAGCGCTGGCGTCGAGATGAGTGGCGCGTACGGCACGCTGCTCAATCCAGGAACGATCATCGCCGCACCCGGAGCCGACGCAATACGGACGGATCCATCGGCAATCGGCACCGCGATCGTCAACTATGGCACCATCGATGGTCGGATCTCGGTCACGCCAATCACCAACGATGCGCGCTTCGAGAATAGCGGCTGGCTCGGCATCAGCGCGCCAGGTTCGGGTGTCACGCATCTGATCAGCGGGACCTTCGTGCAAACCCCGACTGGCACTTTGACTCTGCGTATCGCTTCGAGCAGCACCGATTCACTGCAGGTCACTGGTGCGGCGTTGCTTGGCGGCACGCTGGCACCGACAGTCGGCAGCGGCATTTCCGTGCCGATCGGCACGCAATACCAGATCATCGCTGCGCAAGGCGGTATAGGCGGCTCGTTCGCAACCTTGACTCAGCCCGCTGGGTTGCCGGCGGGGACGCGATTCGATGCGCTATATGCGACCACGACCCTCAACCTCGTCGTCACGCCGTCATCCTATGGCAATCTGACCTTGGCAGGTCTCTCCGAGACCGCGAACCAGAGCGCCGTCGGCAACGCGCTCGATGCCATCCGCCCGGCGGCCGGCCTGTCGATGACAGCCGCGCAATCCGGGCTGTTCGCGCCGCTCTATACGCTCTCCGGTGCCACGATAGCGCAGGCTCTCGAACAGCTTGCACCCACGATCTACGGCGATGCGCTGATGGTCGGCCGTGATAACTGGTACCTGGTCGCCGGCGCCATCAGCGAGCAGTTGGAATCACGCCGTGGCGCCCGCAGCGCCGGCTCAGCTGAAACCACGTACGGCCCACGCGGCAGCACGATCTGGCTGACCGGTCTCGGCCAGTTCGGCAATGTCGATTCCAACGGCGCTCCTGGTTACAGCAGCACGACAGGTGGCGTCGCGACCGGTATCGATGTTCCGATCAACCCCGCGCTGACCGTCGGTGCCGCCTTCGGCTTCACCCATCAGTCAATCTCCGCCAAGAATGGTTCCTCGTTCACCGGAGATGCACTGCAATTCGAGCTGTATGGCAGCCTTCGGCAGGGGATCGCGTTCCTCGATATGCAGGCTGGGGGCTCGTTTTCCGAAGGCACAGCCACGCGGCCGTTGTTTACCGGCGCGGTGCAGGCGAAAGGCGATACGAACGGAGCAGCCGGTGGCGGGTCGCTACGCGCCGGTGTACGCCTCGAGGCAGCAGCATGGCAGATCGAGCCAAGCCTCTCTCTCAGTGGCGTCAGCCTGAACCAAGGGAGCCTGACGGAAACACAGGCAGGGCCGGTTGGCCTGGCATTGGACGGTGCGTCAGTCGGTAGCCTGCAAACGCTGCTGGGCGTACGGGTCGAGCGACGGATCATGCTGAGCGAGACCGTCGCCGTGGTTCCATCCGCGCAGATCGGTTGGCTGCACGAATATCTCGACACGAACGGGACAGTAGCCGCGTCGTTCATTGGCGCGCCTGGCGTCCCCTTCGCCGTGGCGAGCGCGCCTGAAGGCCGCAACGCCGCGGTGATCGGCATGCGCGCCGCCCTCGACTGGAACGGCCCACTCTCGGTGTATGCTGGATATGCTGGCGCGTTATATGGCAGCAGCGCGCTTCAGACGGTCTCTGCCGGGCTTCGCTTCGTTTGGTGAACGGAAAGCTGGCTGGACGGAAGCTGAGCCTGCCAGACCACGACGATCGACTTGCCGAAGCGATAACCCAGCAACGGGTCGAGAAGGCGGGACAGCGGAACCATGGCCCGATCCCACGTGGCGATCTGGGCCTTTGTCGGCATGCCAGAGCGCAGGATCAGCCGGTTCGCCAGTGACGCGAGGAAGCCAACGCTATCCAGCATGAACAGGCGCGCCACATGACACGCGGCGGGTGTCAGGGCCCTCAGGCCTTTCATGTCGTAGCGGCGGAAATGCCCAATCGACTTGTCGAACGGGCTGTAGAGAAACTGATGCGCCGGTGCGAGGACGATCAGGTGTCCGCCAGGTGCCAGCAAATCGGCAGCCTTGCTCACCTCGGCGTGGTCGCTGTCGATGTGTTCCAGAACATCGATATACAGGATGGCGTCGAACCGTTCGCCGGCAGTGACCGCATCAAGCGTGCCCGTCACGACCCGACAGTGGGCCGGAATTGTCCCTGCGCGTGACCGCCTGGTGATTTCCGCCGCCAACTGCGGATCAGGCTCCAGCGCCACCCACTCCCGGACATTCGGGTTGATCAGGCATTCGATGTTGCTGCCGATCCCGGCGCCGACGTCGAGCACCCGGCCCGCGATGTAAGGTGACAACTGCCGCGCAAAATACGCCTTCCAGTTCCTGGCATGCTGGAACAGAGCCAGTTCGCCACCCACGTAATCGAACGAGTGTGTGCTGGATGCGCCGCTCGCCGATACCTCGCCGGTCATGCGGCCCGCGCCCAGCTGCCTTCGCTCACCCGGCAGTTCCTCCCAGATGCGCCGCGAGATCCCTTTAGACCTCCGGCAAATTGGAATCCTTACCTGCGCTCCGCATGCCGATGGCGTTGTGATCTCGTCTATCGCCTTTCGCAGTTCAGTGACCCTCGGCCACCGGTCAAGTCAGAGTCAAACAGTGCGGACCGGTCCTTGACGTACCCGGCAGCGCGACTCATTGAGCGCGCGTTCTGCCTGACCCCGGTCTAGCCGTCCCACACCTGGCTGGGCATCGGCAGGTTGGCGAAGTCAGCGGCGCCCGGCGGATGGTCCGCCTCGATGCCTGCCATGCCGAGCAGCATGTTCCACTGCCGCACGTGCTGACCGACGTGCCATGTGGTCCGCTCCAGGTATTCGTGCAGAAGCTGCGGCCCATAGTAGGTCTGCACCGTCTCGCGCGCCGACTTGTCCGGGTTCGCCGTCCACCACGCCATCAGCCGCTGCCGCACATCCGCGCCATAGGCTGCGATATCCGCGGAGGTTTGCATCGCGTCGGGAGCCGTTGCCGTCAGCTTCGCGTATTCCAGCGTATCGCCGTTCGCCACCTCCAGGAACGTCTCCGGGATGCGGAAGATGTGATGGCCCAGCACACGGTAGCTCCGTGGCCGATTCGGCACCTCGGTCGCAAGCTTGTCGTCCGGCATCTGCGGGATCATCCGCAACGCGGCGCCGAGGAATGTGTCGAGCCGTCCGATCAATTGCTCGGGCGTCAGCACCGGCCCCGTCGCCTCGTTCAGGCCAAGGAACTTCACCACATGCCCGATGTTCTGCGCGAACACATAGTCGTCGCCGCGCGACAGCACCGGCACGGAACGGGCCCCCAGCCGCCTCAGCTCATCGAGCCCGGCGGGGTCTTCCAGCACGTTGATGGACTCGAACTCGATCGCACGGACCGAGAGAAACTCTTTGAGTTTCAGGCAGCTGGTTCATCCAGGCTGCCAGAACACCTTCAGCGCGGGCGCGTCCATTCTCGACTCTCACATAAGACGCAACCAGCTTCACCCGGCGGCGGCCCTGCGTCAATAACGACGCCCTGCCCGAGGCCGGCGATCAGAACAATGAGTAGCCGCCGTCGATCACGAACGTATCGCCGGTGTGGTA
>DATJJM010000269.1:0-4953 GCA_035492535.1 Acetobacteraceae bacterium
CCGCATCGATGTTGCGCAGCGATCGCCCCACCAGGGCCACGCTGCGGCCGGCGTCGTGCGCCGCCAGTGCCACGGACTCCAGTCGCGCCACATTCGAGGCGAAGCAGGTCACCGCCACGCGACCGGTAAGGTCACGCAGCAATACAGACAGCGATTGGCGCACCTCGGCTTCGCTGCCAGAATGGCCTTCCACCATCGCATTGGTGGAATCGCAGATCATCGCCAGCACGCCGCGTGCACCAAGCGCCTCGAACTCCGCCTCGTTGGTCGGCTCGCCGATCAGCGGCTCGGGATCCAGCTTCCAATCGCCGGTGTGCAACAGCAGGCCGTGCGGCGTATCAATCACCAGCGCCTGCGCTTCCGGAATAGAATGCGTCACGCGCAACAGTTTCAGCCGGAACGGCGGCAGATCGATCGGTGCGCCAGGTGCCATGACATGCAGCTTCACCTGGTTGAGCAGCTGCACCTCGTTCAGCTTGCGGCGCAGCACGGCGGCGGCGAACGGTGTGGCATAGACCGGGCAGCGAAGCCGCGGCCACAGCCAGGCAACCGCGCCCAGGTGATCCTCGTGCGCGTGCGTGATCACCAGGCCCACCAGCTTGTCAGCGCGGTCGGCGATATAGCTGGGGTCAGGCATCATCACGTCAACTTCGGGATGTGCCGCGCCGCCGAAACCAATTCCGCAATCCACCGCGAGCCATCGGCCGTCGCAGCGGTAGAGGTTGAGGTTCATGCCGATCTCGCCTGTCCCGCCCAGCGGCAGGAAGGCAAGGTCGCTGTTGTCAAAATCCATCCGTTGCTTTCGCTAATCCTGTTCCATGAGACGTGCACGATCAGCGCGCAATGTGGGCGCGGGGTTGCGTTCTGCCAACAGCCGTAACCCGTCCAATGTCAAATCCGGTTCGATTTGCTCGATGACCATCGTGCCCTCCGCAACCAAGGAGGCAAGGCCGCCAGTCGCCACCACCGTCATCGGGCCGCCGTACTCTGCCTTGATGCGCGCGACCAGCCCTTCCACCATCGCGACATAGCCCCAATAGACGCCGGACTGCATGGCAGGCACCGTCTGACGGCCGATCACTGCTTGCGGCCGGGCAATGCCGATGCGGGGAAGTTGTGCGGCAGCCTGATGCAGGGCTTCGAGCGACAGGTTGATGCCAGGACAGATCACGCCACCGAGATAGGCACCGTCCTTGTCCACAACATCGAATGTCGTAGCGGTGCCGAAATCGACGATGATCAGCGGGCCACCGAAGCGTTGGTGGGCGGCAAGCGTATTGAGCAGGCGGTCGGCGCCCACTTCTGCTGGGTTCACCACGCGGATGTTGAAGCCCCAGTCCAGCGTGGAACGGGCGATCAGCGGCTCGACGTTGAACCAATCCCGGCAAAGCCGGCGCAGGTGATACAGCGCGGCGGGGACGACGGTGCCGATCACGGCAGCCGAGATATCCTCGCGCTTCAGGCCGGAGTGTTCCAGCAGCGACAACAGCCAGACGCTGTATTCGTCAGAGGTGCGCTGCGCATCGGTGCGAATGCGCCAGGTGCCGCGCCACGTGGCACCCTCGCGCACTGCGAAGACGACGTTGGTGTTGCCGCAGTCTATGACAAGAAGCATCTGAGTGATTCGCTATGGCTCATCGTGGACCGTGACCAACGATGTGTGGCGTGACGAACACGACCGGCTCGAGCGGCGTCCCGTCGTTCTGCATCGCGTGCTGGGCAAAGGCATCGATACCGGCTGGCACAATCGTGTCATGCCGCGCCACGTCGAGGAAAATGTGCTTGGCGTTACCGGCGTCGATGGCGAACCAGTCGGGATCGTCAAACGTTCCGGCATATACGCCGCAGGTCCCAGTGAACCGTTCGAACGTCAGGTAGAGTTTGGTGCCGCAGGTCTGGCAGAAATGCACATGCACGACCTTGCCACTGCCGGCCGAGATCACGTCGTAGACCGCGGGCGTACCCTGTGTGATCCGCAGATCTTCGACCCGGAAGATCGGCTCCACCATGTAGGCAGAGCCAGTCGCGCGCTGACAAAACCTGCAATGGCAAATTGTCACCCGAACCGGATCGCCCTGCGTTGTGTAGCGGACACCGCCACACAGGCAACCGCCGGGATGGTCAGTCATAGCGTCACCCGAACAGCACCTTCGCTGCCGCCTGCGCAGCGCCAACGAACGGTGCGGGAAACACGATGAAGAACGTGGTGAACAACCCGGTTGCCGCAGCGACGAAGGATACCGACGCCGGGCGTGGATCGAACGCGTCTTCCGGTTCGTCGAAAAACATCACCTTGACGACGCGCAGGTAGTAGTAGGCGCCCACCACGCTGGTCAGCACACCGATGATGGCGAGCGTCCACATGCCCCCCTGCACGGCAGCGAGGAAGACGTAGAGCTTGCCGAAGAAACCCGACAGGGGTGGAACGCCAGCCATCGAAAACATGAACACGGCCATTGCAAGAGCCAGCGCCGGGTCCGTACGCCCAAGACCATTCAGGTCCGAGATCCGTTCCAGCGAGCGGCCACCACGCTGCATCGCGATGATGCAGGCGAAGGTGCCGGCGCTCATGAACACATAGACAACCAGATAGACAAGCACGCCGCGGATACCTTCGGGCGTGCCGACCGCAAGGCCGATCAGCGCATAGCCCATGTGACCGATGGAGGAATACGCCATCAGCCGCTTGATGTTGGTCTGTCCGATGGCCGCAAGTGCACCCAGGATCATGGAAGCGATCGAAATCAGCACGATCAGTTCCTGCCAGGCGCCGACCAGATGCCCAAACGGCGTCGCCATCACGCGCAACAGCAGGGCGAATGCGGCAACTTTCGGCGCGGTGGAGAAAAAGACCGTGACTGGCGTCGGCGAGCCTTCATAGACGTCGGGCGTCCACATGTGGAACGGCACTGCGGAGATCTTGAAGGCGAGACCGACCAGCACGAACACGATGCCCACGATCAGGCCAGGCGAGGCAGCCTCTGGACGCGACAGCGCCTTGGCGAGCGCCGCGAAGTCCATGGTGCCCGAGAAGCCATAGACGAGCGAAATGCCATAGAGCAGCAGACCCGACGCAAGTGCGCCAAGCACGAAGTATTTGAGGCCGGCTTCGGACGAGCGCAGTTCATCACGCGCGAAGGCGGCAAGCACGTAGAGCGCCAGTGATTGCAGTTCGAGTCCGAGATACAGCGTCATCATGTTGGAGGCAGATGCCATCACCATCATGCCGGTGACGGACAGCAGCATCAGGACGGGGAACTCGAAGCGCGCGATGTGGTTCTTGCGGTTGTAATCGAGCGACAGGATCAGTGACAGAGCGGCGCCGGCCAGGATCAGCAGCTTGACGAACGAAGAAAATGGGTCGCTCACGAACTGGCCATGGTAGCCAAGGCCCCGATCGCCCGTCATGACGAGCAACGCAGCCAGCAGGAAGCCGCCAAGTGCGAACATCGAGGACAGGAAGAAGCTGTCCTCCTTGCGCAGCACGCCGAAGATCAGGATCGCCATGGCGACGATGGACAGGACGATCTCGGGTAGCGCGATGGTCCAGTTCATAGATGCGCATCCTGCCACGGGTGCGGCACGGGCTTGACGGCCAGCTTGTGCGGCGTTTCCAGCGCGGCGGTGTGCCGCTGCACCATCTGAGCGACGCTCGCATCCCAGAAGCCGCTGAAGCTTGACGGATAGATGCCCATCCAGAACGTGAGCAGGATCAGCGGCACGAACACTGTGATCTCGCGCGGGGAAAGATCGAGGATCGCCCGCAGGTCTTCCTTGGTCAGCCGGCCGAATATCACCCGGCGATATAGATAAAGCATGTAGGCCACGCCGAGGATCATCCCCATGCCGCCCAGCAGCGCGAGCCAGAAGTTCACCTGCAGCGCGCCAACGATGACCAGGAACTCTCCGACAAAGCCGGATGTACCGGGTAACCCGCTGGTTGCCATCGTGAAGATCATGAAGGTCAGCGCATAGAGCGGCATCCGATCTGCCAGCCCGCCATAACGCGCAATTTCGCGCGTATGGAGGCGGTCATACACAACGCCCACCACAAGGAACAGCGCGGCTGAGACAATCCCATGCGACAGCATCTGGAACAGTGCGCCCTGGATGCCCTGCACGTTGAAGGTGAAGATGCCGATGGTCACAACGCCCATATGCGCGACGGACGAATAGGCAATCAGCTTCTTCATATCCTCCTGCGCCAGCGCGACCAGCGAGGTGTAGATCACCGCCACGACCGAGAGAGTGAATATGAAAGGCGCGAAATAGGCCGAAGCCTGCGGCAGCATCGGGACCGAGAAGCGGAGGAACCCGTATGCACCCATCTTCAACAGCACGCCCGCCAGGATGACCGAACCTGCTGTCGGCGCCTCGACATGGGCATCCGGCAACCAGGTATGCACCGGCCACATTGGCACCTTCACCGCGAACGACGCGAAGAACGCCAGGAACAGCCAGGTCTGCATCCCGACCGGCATTGGTGTCTTCAGCAGCACGGTGATGTCGGTCGTACCGGCCTGGAACCACATCGCCAGCAGTGCCAGCAGCATCAGGACAGAACCAGCGAACGTATACAGGAAGAATTTGAATGCCGAATAGACCCGCCGCGGACCGCCCCATATGCCGATGATGAGAAACATCGGCACCAGCACGCCCTCGAAGAACACATAGAACACGACGAAGTCGAGCGCGCAGAACATGCCCACCATCATCGTTTCCAGGATGAGGAAGGTGAGCATGTATTCACGCACCGAGCGCCTGATCGATTCCCAACTTGCCAGGATGCAGATCGGCGTCAGCAGTGTGGACAGCAGCACGAACAGCACAGAAATGCCGTCAACACCTAGCTTGTAGCCGACGCCATATTCTGGAAGCCACGGCATTTCCTCGATGAACTGGAAGCCGGGCTCACCGGTATCGAACTTCACCCAGAGCACCAGCGACAGCACC
>DATJJM010000270.1:0-40625 GCA_035492535.1 Acetobacteraceae bacterium
TGAGGTCGGTCGGCCGTTTCGAGGCGCCGCTGCGCCAGACCGACGGAGCCATCTCCGGCGCGATCTGTCCCGGCTGGAATTTGGACATCTGCGGCATGCTCTTCATGCTGACCGTGAGGAACCAGGGGATCTTCTGGCCGATGCGCATCGCCTCTTCGTCGGTATCTCCGACATAGCAGAATGCCATGTAGGAAAACCGATCCTCGTTGGGCGATGGCAGGCCTGCATCGATGCGCGCCTGCCGATAGGCGGCGAACGCCTGCGTCGTGCGGGTATAGCCGCCGAACAGCAGCGTGTTGACGATGCTGCGGCGCCCCAGTTCGGCGCATGTCGGCAGATCGCTGGTCGCGGCCCAGAAATCCGGCCGCGGCTGCTGGTAGGGCCGCGGCCAGATGTTGACGTGCGCGTGGGTGAAGAATTTTCCTTCCCAACTGAACGGGCCATCGTGACTGGTGAGTGTCTTCTCAATCAGGTCGATCGCTTCCCATTCGCGTTCGCGGATCCGCATCGGGTTGGCATCGCCGGAGACCATCTCGGTGGCGCCCGACTTGACGAAGCCGATATCGAGGCGGCCACGGCTCAGCACATCGATGGTGGCGTATTCCGTGGCGATCCGGACGGGATCGGGCCGCACCGTGATCAGCGTGCCGAGCGACAGGATGCGCACCTTGCGGGTGATGTTCGCGACGATGCCGGTGATGACCGGACTGGCGGCCCACAGGTTGTTGATGCCGGAGTGGTGTTCGTTGGTGACGATGTGCAGGCCGAGTTCGTCGCACAGGCGGTATTCGTCGAACACCTCGTCGTAGAGGCGTGCGGCGATTTCGGGATCGCAGTAGCGGTTGGGCAGGCTGGCGCGCACTGCCGGTGCCGCGTCCAGCACCTCGGCCGGGACGAACGGGTAGGGGTTCTCGCAGTGGTTCCACAATTCGATGGAAGCCATGGGCGAAGAAGACAGCCAATGCCGTCGCGAGGCAATGCCGCCTTGGCTTGTTCCGTCTGCCCATGCTGCTAGCCTGCGCGCTGAAGGAGCATGCCCATGTCAGTTGTCGAGACCGAACGTCACGGCCAGGTACTTGTGGTGCGGATGAACCGGCCTGAACGGCTGAACGCGTTGAACCACGAGATGCGTACGCGGCTCGCGGAGACATGGACAGAGTTCCGTCACAGCAGCGAGCTGGAGGTGGCGATCTTCACCGGCACCGGGCGTGCGTTCTGCGCCGGGGAGGACATGAAGGAGTCGCTGTCCGATGGCGCTCCCGGCGGGCGGCGTCCTCCCATCGAGGACCCGTTCATGTCGGGTGCGCTGGAGAAGCCGGTGATCGCCGCGGTGAACGGCTTTGCCATGGGCGGCGGGTTCATGCTGGTGGAGCGGACCGATCTGCGCGTCGCCGTGCGCGGTGCCGTGTTCGAGGTATCCGAGGCGAAGCGGTGGCTATTGGGCGGCTACAACCACGGGCATATCGCCAACGTGCCGTATCCGATCGCGATGGAGATGGCGCTCGGGTTCCGCTTCACGGCGGAGCGATTTTATAACGTGGGGTTCCTGAACCGGCTGGTCGATCCGGACGATCTGTTGCCGACGGCGCTGACCATGGCGGAGCATCTGCTGACGCTGCCGCCGGCGTCGCGGGTCAACACGGTGCACATGATGCGGCAGATGCGGCCGTCGCCGTCAGCCGATCAGGGACGGCTGGCAGCGGCGCTGCACGATCATGGGGCGAAAAGCGACCTGATGGAGTCGCGCGCGGCGTTCGCCGAGAAGCGGCCGCCGCGGTTCAAAGGCTGGGACGATCCGCAGGACCGCTATCGGTTGCCGAAGCTGTAGGGTCAGGCGAGCTCGACGTCCTCCCAGAAGCCGACGCGGTCCTTGACCTGGGCGAGTTTCGGCTGCGGGGCTTCGTAGATCCACGCGTTGCGGGCATGGCGGACGCCGTCAACGACGACGTCGTAGAATTGCACGCTGTGCGGGCATTTCAGGTCGTCAGCGGTCCTCGGCGACTTTTCCAGCCAGTCCATGCGGACGGCGGAGGGGGGGAAATACTGGTAGCCGCCGGCCTCGACGATGTCATCGCTGGCCGCGATCTGGTGGCCGTTCAGGGTTGCCTTCATCGTTGATCCTCCTCCTCGGGTTCAACGACATATGGTCGGGGCTGCGCGGATTTGAACCCGCGCCGTGTCGGCCCCGGGGGAGGGATGGCAGGCCAGGACCACGCGCCTGGCGACGTGTCCTACATCAGCCGGATGTGTGACTTGGCTGCTGGAGGGGGATCGGAACGCCCACCGAGATCGGCGCTCGCCAGCAGGATCCCTCCGATGACCAGCAGTCCGCATGCGAGGATGCAGGCAAGGTATGCCGGAAGCCGCGAGCGCCTGCCGTTGCGCCGCTGGGGTCCCGCGCGGTCTCGGATCCAATCCTTGTCGACGAGAAGGCCAAACATCGTGTCCCCCTGCTCCGCCTGGCGGATTTGCACGCGCAGTAGAGCCGACGCCTGGTCCGGTCCCTATGATATGTTTCACAGGCCGGGAGCGACGGATCGCACCCGGGCAGGACGCGTGCCAGGTCAGGGCGGGACGGTGGCGATGGCTGTGGCCGGGTCGAGCGGGTTGACGGGTGGCTCGCCGATGAAGAAGCCAAGGATCTGGCGGAGCTCATCCCGTTTCAGACGCAACCAGTTCCAGTTGCCGTCGGGCTTGCGGTCCTGCTCGTTGGAAAAAGCCTGCTGGCGGCGGGATTTTTGGCGCATCAGCTGGTCCACGCTGCCGCCGAAATGGTTCATGATGTCGAACAGTTCGTTCCAGAACTGGCCGTGGCAGAAGCCGGGAACGACGGCGAGATCGAGGCAGATGTCGAGGATGGTGCGGCCGATGGGCCTGCGGCGTGCCTGGCGTTCGAGATCTTCCAGGGTGGGCATGAAGAGTTCGGGATTGTCCCAGCCGGCGGGGCGAGAGCGGCGCGGCGTGCTCCTGCGCGCGGCGGGGGGTGGGGCGGGTTGCTCCGCCTGGGCGTCGAGCGGGGCGGTGGGTGGTTCGGGTGCGCGGATGCGGCGCTCGACGAAGTCGATGTCGCGGCCGGTGGCTGCGCGGGCGAGCAAGACGCGCTCGAGGGCGGCGGCCCGCAGGAGGCCCCGGTGCAAGTGGGCGACGATGGTGGAAAGGTTGCCGGTGCCGAAGCAGGCGGCGATGGCGTTGAAGTTGGGCGCCGTGGCGCGGTGACGGACGGTCTCGATCAGGTGGCGGCCGTAGGTGAGCAAGGTGCGGCAGGCGTGGAGCAGGACAGTGATGTTGTTGGGGAGGGTGGAGTCAGAGTCATCCTGTGGGGGATCGGGAGGGGAGGCGGACGGCGCGGTGAGTGAGGCTGTTTCCATGTAGTTGGTGTGAATAACAGACATTTGTTAGGATGGTCAAGGAATATTTTCATGCCATGTCGAGGACTGGCATGGTGGCAGCTGACGTATTTCACACAGAGGGCACAGAGGAGACACGGAGTTCACGGAGAAGGGGCTATCGATGCGCTTCGCGCGCATTGTGGCTGCGGCCCGGACTCCTCTCTGTGGTCTCCGTGACCGCCTCCGTGTTCTCCGTGTGAACCAAGTCTGCTGCGAACCGCACGGGCGTGGTGATGGGTGGTTCACGCCCTCGTTTGCAGCGAACCCGGAGCACCCCGGTACATGTAAGCGAAGGTCTACGGCAGGCTCGCCGCGATATAAATAAGCGGCAGCCGACATCCCTTATTCAAGGGTGAAGCCGACCTTCAACGTGACCTGGTATCGGTCGACCTTGCCGCTATCAATATTGCCACGGATCTGCATGACCTCGAACCATCCAAGGCGTCGCAAAGTACCCGAGGCTTTGGCTATCGCATTGTCGATCGCTTTGGAGACGCTTTGCTCCGAGGTTCCGACAATTTCAACGACCTTATAGACCGGATCGGACATGTCGCTCTCCCTGGGGTCGATGTTTGCTTGCTTCGAGATGGAACTCGCTGCTTTACGCGCATGGCGTCGGACGATCTGGCCGACCGACGCAGAAGGCTTTTCGACACGTGGCGATGCTGCGACGAAACAGGGCCAAGGAGCAAGGTTTTAGTCGTGTGCCGAGCGGTTTGGCGCTTCATGTGCTGCGCGGCAGCCCTTCCAAACCACATATTCACGAGACCACCCAAACCACTTTGCGGTGCCGTTCAGAGATGGTCCATGGGAAGAGTGACATCGCACAGGTCATCGACGTTGGATCTGGAGGCTTTCGTCCTTGGTGTTCGTCCACGGAATAAGATTACCGTGGTTCGTCTCTTCTATGACCGACACACTGTCGTATTGACATAAGGATATTCAGGTTCCCGCCCCTGAGAGACGATCGAGTTCGACAGCAACTTCACAAGAACGACACCGGGTCCACATCCACCTCCACCCGCGCGCTTCGTGCCACCGCCACCTTCGCCAGCCACTCGCGCAAGATGGGCTGCACCGCCACATCGCGCCGGGCCTTCAGCAATAACCGCCGGCGGTGGCGTCCGCGCAGGATCGACAGCGGCGCGGGGGCGGGGCCCAGTACCTCCACGCCATTGCCGTAGGGCGCCGTGCGGCCCAGGTCGCGGGCCAATGCATCGGCCTCGGCCGCGGTGTCGGCACTAACGATCAGCGCGGCCAGACGGCCGAAGGGGGGCCAGTGGCCGGGGCGGCGCTGGGCGGCCTCACGGGCCATGAAAGCAGCGAGGTCGCCCTCGACCAGGGCCTGCATCACCGGGTGCTCGGGGGAGAACGTCTGGAGGAGGACGCGGCCGGGGGCTTCGGCGCGGCCAGCGCGGCCGGCGACCTGATGCAGCAGTTGCACCGTGCGTTCCGCCGCGCGCAGGTCGCCGCCGGCCAGGCCCAGATCGGCGTCCACCACGCCCACCAGGGTCAGATGCGGGAAGTGCCAGCCCTTGGCGACGATCTGGGTGCCGATGATCAGGTCCACGGTACGGGCCTCGATGGCGTGGGCGGCCGCGGCGGCGGCGTGCGGGCCGGGCAGCGTGTCACTGGCCATCACCAGGCGGCGGGCGTCGGGGAACAGGGCGGCGGCTTCCTCGGTGATGCGTTCCACGCCGGGGCCGACAGGGGTCAGCGTGTCGCGGGCGGCGCAGGCGGGGCATTCGTCGGGGATCGGGATGGCGTGCCCGCAATGGTGGCATTGCAGGGAGCGACGGACGCGGTGCTCGACCAGCCAGGCGGTGCAGTTGGGGCACTGCATGCGGTGGCCGCAGTGGCGGCAGAGCGTCAGCGGCGCATAGCCGCGGCGGTTGAGGAACAGCATGGCCTGTTCGCCGCGGGCCATGGTTTCGCGGACGGCGGCGATCAGGGGAGGGGCGAGGAAGTGGCCGCGCTCGGGGGGCGTGGCGCGCATGTCGATGGCGGCGACGGCGGGGAGAACGGCGCCGCCGTGGCGCGTCGGCAGGGTGATGCGGCCGTAGCGGCCGGCCTCGACGTTGTAGAGGGTTTCCAGCGAGGGAGTGGCGGAGACCAGCACCGCGGGGGCGGCGCAGAAGCGGGCGCGGACCACGGCCATGTCGCGTGCGTGGTAGACGACGCCTTCCTCCTGCTTGAAGGCGGTCTCGTGCTCTTCGTCGATGACGATGAGACCGAGGTCGGGAAAGGGCAGGAACAGCGCGGAGCGGGCGCCGACGACGACGGGGGCGGCGCCTTCGGCGACGGCACGCCAGGTGGTGCGGCGGGTGCGCGATGTGAGGTCGGAGTGCCAGACAGCGGGGGCGACGCCGAAGCGGCGCTCGAAGCGCTCCAGCCACTGGGAGGAGAGGGCGATCTCAGGGAGCATGACGAGCGCCTGGCGGCCCTGGCGGAGGGTTTCCGCGACGGCTTCCAGGTAGGTCTCGGTCTTGCCGGAGCCGGTGACTCCGTCGAGCAGGGTGACGCTGAATGTGCGCGCGGCGACGGCGGCGCGGAGGACAGCGGCGGCGGCTCCCTGGTCGGGGGCGAGGATGGTGCCCGGGTGGTCGGTGTCGGGGAGCGCGAAGGGCGCCGCCGTGGGGAGGATGGCGGGTTCCAGCAGCCCGGCATCCGCCATGCCGCGGATGACGCCGGGGCTGGTGCCGGTGGTGTGCGCCAGCTCGCTGGTGGAGCTGGGTTCGTGTTGGGCCAGCGCGTCCAGCACCTTCTGGCGGGCTGCGGTGATGCGGGCGTCGGGAGGGGGAAGGACCCGGCGCCAGCCGGAGGGAGGCGCGGCGGTGGTGCGGGTGATGATGCGGAGCGCCATGGCCATGACCTCGCCGGGGGGCGAGAGCGTGTAGCTGGCGACCCAGTCCACGAACTGGCGGAGCGCCGGCAGCATGGGCGGCGTGTCGATCATGCCGGCAATGGGCTTCAGCTTGCGGTCCGGGACCGCGTCGTCGGCGCCATGGTCCCAGACGACGCCAATCTCCTCGCGGCGATTGAGGGGAACCAGGACGACATCGCCGGGTTCTGGATACAGGTTGGGTGGCACCCGGTAGTCGAAAGGCCCGGGAAACGGGTAGGGCAGCAGAACCGGGACCCGGCGAGACGGCGCTGTCATTCCTTCCGGCACGTGCCCATCATCCTGTATGATCCACTGACCGCATAGGGAGGCGCTGGCATGAAATTCTTCGTCGATACCGCGGATACCGCGGAGATCAAGTCTCTGGCCGCCAGCGGATTGCTGGATGGGGTGACGACCAATCCGTCACTGATGGCGAAGACCGGGAAGAAGTTCCAGGAGGTGCTGGCCGATATCTGCTCGGTGGTGCCCGGACCGGTGAGTGCGGAGGTCGCCGCGACCGAGTTCGACGGCATGATGGCCGAGGCGCGCGTGCTGCGCGGCATTGCCAAGAACATCGCGGTGAAGGTGCCGTTGACGCCGGACGGGCTGCGGGCGTGCCGGCGGCTGACGGATGATGGCGCGATGGTGAACGTGACGCTGTGCTTTTCCGCGGCCCAGGCGATCCTGGCGGCGAAGGCGGGGGCGACCTTCGTGTCGCCGTTCATCGGGCGGCTGGACGACGTGGGCGAGAACGGCATGGCGCTGATCGCCGATATCGTGACGATCTTCCGGAACTACGACCACTTCAGGACCGAAGTGCTGGTGGCGTCGGTGCGGAACCCGATGCACGTGGTGGAAGCGGCGAAGATCGGGGCGCATATCGCGACGGTGCCGCCGACGGTGCTGCGGCAGTTGTTCAACCATCCGCTGACCGACAAGGGGCTCGCGGCGTTCCTGGCCGACTGGGCGAAGACGGGACAGCAGATCGCCTGATGAGCCTGACGGAGGGGGAATTCGTCGAGGCGTTCCTGCGCGCCAACCCGGCGTGGCTGGCGGAGCATCCGCAGTTGTACCACGTGCTGGAGCCGCCTCGCCGGGTGCATGGCGAGGGGCTGGCGGACCACATGGCGGCGATGCTGCGGGCGCAGCGGGCGAATGTGGATGGCTTGCTGGCGGCGGGGCGTGCGTCCGCCGGGTTGGCGGGACGCGTGCAGGACGCGGTGCTGGCTTTGCTCCGGTGCGCAGATCCTGCCGATTGCGTAAGCGGCGAGATGCCGGGGATCCTGGCGGTGGACGCGGCACATCTGTGCGTGGAGGCGGACTGGCCAGGGGCGCGGTGGCTGCCGCCCGGGACGGTGGGGCGGGTGCTCAATGGGCACCAGGTGGTGTTCCGGGATGAGCCGGCGGATGCGCGGATGCTGCATGCCGAGGCAGCGGGCCTGGCGCGGCACGATGCGCTTGTGCGGGTTCCTGGCGGAGGGCCTCCGGTGCTGATCGCGCTGCTGGCACGCGACAGGCATCTGCTGGATCCGGCGCAGGGGGCCGGGCCATTGGCGTTCCTTGGCCGCGCGGTGGGCGCGGCGCTGGGGCGCTGATTGATGCGCGCCGAGGAAGCGCGGGCCGCTTTCCTCGAATGGCTGGGACGGGAGCGTCGTGCGGCGCCTCTGACAGTGGAGGCCTACGGGGCCGATCTGGCAGGGTTCCTGGGATTCCTGACGCAGCACCTGGGAGGCGAGCCGGACCTGGCGGCGCTGAGTGCGCTGCGGCCGACCGATCTGCGGGCGTGGCTGGCGGCGGAGGCGGCGGCGGGTGCGGGAAATGCGACGAGGGCGCGGCGGCTGAGCGCGGTGCGGACATTCTTCCGGTTCCTGGCGCGGCGACTGGGGGTGGAGAATGCGGCGGTCGGGCTGATTTCAACGCCGCGGGCGAAGAAGCCGGTGCCTCGGGCGCTGGCGCAGGGGCAGGCGCGGGCGGTGACCGACGGCATCGGCGAAATGACCGACACCGCGGCGATGCAGGCGCGGGATACCGCGCTGTTCGTGCTGCTGTACGGATGCGGGCTGCGGATCGCCGAGGCGCTGGCCCTGGATGTGCGCGACGTGCCGGGACCGGATGCGATGCTGCGGGTGGTGGGGAAGGGCAGCAAGGAGCGCATCGTGCCAGTACTGCCGGCGGTGCGGGCGGCAGTGGCGGGGTGGCTGGCGGTGCATCCGGATCGGGCTCCGGACAGTCCTCTGTTCGTGGGAGCGCGCGGCGGGCGGCTGGATGCGGCGGTGGCACAGCGGACGCTGCGGCAGTTCCGGCGGTTGAACGGTCTGCCGGAACACGCGACGCCGCACGCATTGCGGCACTCGTTCGCGACACATCTGCTGGCGGGAGGCGCGGACCTGCGGTCGATCCAGGACCTGCTGGGGCATGCGAGTTTGTCGACGACGCAGCGCTATACGTCGGTCGATGAGGCGCGGCTGCTGGAGGTGTGGCGGAAGGCGCATCCGCGGGCTTAGCGACCCCTGAAGCCGGATGACGATTGGAAATTTGCCGGGCCGTCAGTCGATGGCAGCCTTCAGCAGATGGGCGTTTCGTCGTCCCGCTGGAGCCATGCCATGCGAGCCGAATCCAGCTACATGCATTCGCTGAACGAGGTTGCGGACGCGTCCTGGGGGCAATTCATGAGCGAGAGTTTGGAGCATGCGGATCACGCAAAAGAAGCGGCCCGCGAGAATAGAGCGATCGCTTTGCTGATCGCGGTGATCGCACTGTGCCTTGCGCTATCGGAAACGCTTGGGAAGAGCGCGCAAACCGAGGCCATCAGCAAGAATGTCGAGGCATCCGATCTCTGGTCGTTCTATCAGGCAAAAACAATTCGCCGAACAGTCGTGCAGACGGCGGCAGAGGAATCCAGGATCCTGCTTGGTGCGGCCGGCGACGAAGCGGCCAGGGCCGCGATACAAAAGCAGATCGAGGATTGGCGGAGGACTGCGGCCCGCTACAGTTCCGAACCCGAAACCGGCGAGGGCACCGAGCAACTATCGGCGCGTGCCAAGCACGCGGAGGCAGAGCGCGATCTTGCGGCTGCCAGGTATCATCATTTCGAACTCGGTTCCGCCGCATTCCAGATCGCGATCGTGCTTGCGTCGGGGACCATCATCACTGGCGTGCTCGCGTTGGCCTGGGTCTCTGGACTGCTCGCGCTTGCGGGAGTTGCCATCGGCGCGCTTGGCGTCATCAACCCGCATCTCTTGCCGCTGCATTAGGTCGTTGTCACCCTGGTCGTTGCGCTTGATCTGAGTCCGGCGGGTTGGCTGATAGGGTGCGGTCGCCGTTTGGCTCACCGAACAGCCGACGGCGTGATAGCCGACGCCTACGGGCGTCAGCATCTCCTGCATCGTGGCACGGGTGAGCACCGCATTCGGCTGTGGGCGCAATCAGAGGCAGAAGACTTCTGTCGATCCCTCCAGCAATATTGCCGTGCGACGGGCGTCCGGCGCGTGCTTCGGCACGCCGATGAGCCGCTGCATGAAATGCGGCCACAACGCGTGGGCGCGCGATTGTTTGCGCATTCTGCTGCGGGCGTGATCGCTTTTGGATCGCTGGTCAAGCACCGCTGCAACGGCCTCTCGGGTTGACTCCCTCGCGAGCAGCCCGCGGTTGCGTCGGATCAGGTCATCATCCTTCATCTGATAGGAACGCGACTGGCGGCGTCCGGTGCCAGAAGTCCGGTTCAAATCTGGCCGTCCGGTCAGGTCAGGGTGCCGGTGTGTAGGTGCACGTGGCGCCTCCGCCGGCTCGCTGAACGATCACATTGGGATCGATCGTGCAGCTGAGTTGGGTAAGCGCTTCGTACTGGGTGCCCGCCGCCGCTCCTCCCGGCACACCATTCTCGGCCAGCGTCGTGTACAACTCGTGGGCCGCGCGCGCGGTGATTGTGAATGTTCGAGGGCCAAAAACGAGATCGCACGAATGCAAGGTAATATCTACGTCGGAAGTCTTGCAGGTGATCTTATCCGCCTTGACAGTAATGGTATGGCCCGCGGGGTAGGAAACATTCGTGTGGCCAGTGAATAGTTTTGTGAGTGTGCGCTTGTCGAAGTGACTGATCGCCGGTGAATGGTCGGAGACGAGCGTGGCCAACGCCAGAGCGCCGGGACCGCTCGATCCGTTGGCGGCCCACGCAGGGAACGCCAACAGGGATACAACAGCGGTGACGCAGTGGGTCCGGACCATCGACATTTCCCATCGTTGTTGAACAGCGCATTTTGGTCATACTGAGCACGCACAGCGCCGCGCCGCCAGGGCTGCAACGTTTGGTGACAGTAGAAGCCTTGGCAGGCCGGGTGAACGGTGCCTATCGTCGGTAAATACCTTCGAGCTCCATGACCCGGAAACCCCCTGGCCTGCAATACGGCGTCGATGAAGTGCCACCGGCGTCCGTCATCGTCGTCAATGCGCTGCAATATGTCGCAGTGCTGACGGGCTTTCTGGTGTTTCCGCTGATCATGACGCGAGAGGCGCATGTGTCGGCGGATATCGCCGATAGCGTGCTGAGCTGGTCGATGATCATATTGGCCATCGGCACCGTGATTCAGGCTCTGCCGAAGGGACCGATCGGCAGTGGATATCTCGCGCCCTCGGTGATGACGGCGGTCTATGTCAGTCCGTCGCTGGAAGCGGTGCGCCTGGGTGGCCTCGCGCTGATGGGAGGGATGACGATATTCGGCGGTGCCGTCGAGGCGCTGCTGTCGCGTTCCATGCAGCGGCTGCGTTCGCTGTTGCCGCCGGAACTGGCGGGCGTGGTGATCCTGCTGGTCGCCATCGGCAACGGCATGGTTGGCTTTCGTTACCTGCTGGTGTCCGGCGGGGATCAGGCGGATATGCGCCATTGGGCGGTGGCGACCGTCACGTTGCTGATCACCATCGCGCTGAACATCTGGGGTAAGGGCGTCCCACGTGCGGCCTGTGCGCTTGTCGGTATCGCCGTGGGCTATGGCGTCGCACTGCCGCTCGGCCTGGTGCCGCATGAGCAGCTGGCAGAGCTTGCCAGCCTGCCGCCGTTGCAATTGCCGAGCGTCGGTTATTTCGCGTGGTCATTCGATCCGGTGCTGATTGCGCCGTTCCTGATTGCGGCTTTGGCCAACACGCTCAAGGCGGCGGCACTGCTGACCGCGACCGAGAAGCTGACCGATGCTGACTGGGTGCGGCCGAACCTGAAGAAAATTGGCGGTGGCGTGCTGTCGGATGGGATCACCACCGTGCTGTCTGGTGCGTTCTGCGTGTTTGGCGTGAACATCAGCGCGTCATCGGTCGGGCTCAGCGAGGCGAGTGGCGTCGCGTCGCGTGTCGTCGCCTATGCCATCGGCGGCATCTTCGTGGTGATGGCGTTCATCCCGGACCTGGTGCGCTTCTTCACGCTGATGCCTGCGGCGGTGATCGGGGCGACGTTCATTTTCACATCATGCGCGATCATCAAGGGCGGTATCGAGACGATCGCCTCGCGCATGCTGGATGCGCGGCGGACGCTGGTGGTGGGACTGGCGTTGATGACCGGCCTGGCGGTTGAAGCGTTTCCGCGGTTCTTCCATGCGGTTCCCGCTTCGATCGAGCCGCTGGTTGATTCACCTCTGGTGCTGGGCACGTTCGTCGGCTTCGCGCTGAATGCGGTGTTCCGCATCGGCACCCGGCGGCGTGCGGTGCTCAACGTGGATCCGGACGGGGTCGATCTCGCTGCCATCCAAAGTTTCATGGAAGACCGTGGCGGCACATGGGGGGCACGGCGCGACGTGATCGCACGCGCCAGCTATGCCGCGCAGCAGCTCATTGAGGTCATCGCTCACGACTGCGCGCCGAAAGGACCGATCGCGCTGTCGGGCAGCTTCGATGAGTTCGATCTTGCGGTCGAGGCGCGCTACGCGGGCGAATTGCTGACATTGCCCGAGCAGCGGCCAACGATCGACGAAATCGCCCACAGCGAGGACGGTGTGCGGCAGCTTGCGGGATACCTGTTGCGCCATAACGCGGATCGCTCGACGGCAATACGGCGTGGCGAAACGTGCATCGTGCAGTTCGACTTCCATCACTGATGGGGCGGACTTACGTCTGTGGCCTGTCGTGCCGGAGGCTGTCGATGAGGCTTCGGGCGCGGATCAAATCGCCGGTGCCGAAGCCTTCGCTGAACTTGCCGTATGTCGCGGAGAGCAGATCGTAGGCCTCGGCGGGACGTCCCTGGCGCTGCCATAAGCGCGCGAGGCTCGTGGCGGCGCGGAGTTCCCACGACAGGGCTGTCTGCTCCGCCGCGATTGCCAGGGCGCGCCGGAGCCTGGCTTCCGCGGCGGAGGCGGCATCGGGCGCGTTATGCCACAACAGCAGCTCGGCATCGACGCGCAGCAGTTCGGCGGTATTCCACAACACATCGGTTGGTTCGGGGCCTGGCACGGGGACTGGAATGGTTCCCTGTGAGACGAGGCCGTCAAACAGTCGGGGGGGAAAAAGATCAACGCGTGGCTCGACGAACGACGCGACAAGCACGTCGGTTTCATTCCCGTTCCGCAGCGTCAGCACATTCGCAAAATACCGCACCCATTGTTCGGTACGCTGGTTGCCGGCGGTGCGGGTGACGAGCCGTTCGACCAGGCGGCCTGCCTCTGCGATATCGCCTGCCCAGAGTGCGACCGGTGCGCTGGCGAACGCGAGCGCGTAGATCATGGCGAAGGGATGGCCGCTCTGGTGCGCGGCTGCCAGCGCGTCGTTCGCCGCGCTTCTGGCGCTGTCGGGGAAGCCTTGCAGCCACAGGATGCGCGCCAACTGCGCGGACATCGCGACTGGTGTTTCGACCTGATAGCCGAGTCCCAGCGACGCATCGAGATGCTCCGGGTGACGCAGCGCATGCTCGGTCAATGTACGCGCGATCGGCTGGTTGCCGAGGAAATGGTGGGTGAGTCCGAGGATCCGGTCGGCGAGATGCAGCGCGCCAACATCACCGGTGCTTTCCGCGACATCGGCAAACCGGCGCGCCATGGCCAGCGCAGCGGGATAATCGCCGCGGCCACGGCATGCCGCCCACAGTCCCCAGAGCGCCTGCGTTCGCGCGGCGGTCGCGCCGATGCGTTCGGCGATTTCCAGTGCGCGCGCGAATATTGGTTCGAGGGAGATTGAGGCGGAGCCGATGTACCAATGCGCGTGGCCGATCGCGATGTGGAGCCGCATTTCATCTTCAGAGTCCGGCGCCGCATGACTCAAGGCCTGTTCGAGGCGCGTGCTGGCTACGGCGATGTGGAACAAGTCAAACCACAACGGGATCGCCGCAAGGGTCAGTGCCAATCCAAGCGCGGGGTCGCCTGTGGGAGAGAAGGCCCAGTCGAGCGCCACGTGGATTTCGTCGGCGTGACGACGCAGCGCTGCCACATGTTCGTCGGTTGAAGCGGGTTGACGGGTGTCGCCCAAGGTGGCGAGCAGATTGAGGTAATAGTTCGCGTGGCGGCGAGCGACGTCGGACAGGTCGCCGCTTTCCCTCAGCCGGTCGAGTGCGTAGATACGCGTCGATTCGAACAGGCGAAGATGGGTGTCGTTGGCACCGATGTCGGTGGTCACGAGGGATTTCGCGGCAAGGTTCGCGAGATTCAGGATCACCTGATCGCCAGGCAGTCGCTCGTCGCCCACGACGGCCGAGGCGGCTTCCATGGTGAAGTCACCGCGAAATACGCCAAGCCGCTGCAGCACAAGCTTTTCTGCTTCAGAGAGCAGGTCATAGCTCCAGTCCATCGTCGCGCGCAGTGTCCGCTGATGGGGCAGGGCGGTACGAAGGCCAGTCGTCAACAGGTTGAAGCGGTCGTGCAAACCGCGCGCGAGAAAGCTGATGCCGAAGGTCTCCACCTGAGCGGCCGCCAGTTCCAGCGCCAGCGGCACTCCGTCGAGCCTGCGGCAGATGTCGGCGATCACCGGCGCGTTTGCATCGGTGATGGCGAACTCGCTGTGGGACGCGCTGGCACGTTCGCAGAACAATTCCACGGCGGGATGGGCCAATGCGTCGGCGACGGTGATGCCGTCGCGAGCGGGCGGTGACGGCAGGGTTTCCAGACGATGTCGCCATTCTCCCTCGGCCCGCAGCGGAACGCGGCTGGTGGCAAGGACGCCAACCTGTGGAGCCGCCCTCAGGATCGTCTCTGCGGCTTCGGCGGCGGTTTCAACCACGTGTTCGCAGTTATCGAGAATGAGCAGCGCCCGTTTGTCGCGCAGCGAGGCGATGAGCGCGGGAAGCGGGTCGGTACCGGATGTCGCGATTCCCAGTGCTGCGGCGATGGCGCTGGAGACCAGCCCGGAGGCAGGCAGGGATGCGAGAGCGACGAACCAGACGCCGTCGGGATATGAGGCGGCGACGGCCTCGGCGACCGCCAGGGCGACTGTTGTCTTGCCGATCCCTCCGGTGCCGACGATGGTCAGAAACCGGCGCCGGGGCAATTGCGCGACCAGCCGGGCAATCGTGTCCGTGCGTCCGACGATGCCCGTCAACTGTGGTGGCAGACGCGCAAGCGTTGGCAGCGCCGTCGGCGTGACAGCGACGCCGCCCTGGCCGCGCGCGACTGGCGCTATGAAGCAGTAGCCGCGACCTGGAACGTTGGAGATGAAACGATCGGTTCCCCGACCGTCGCCGAGCAGCTTGCGGAGCGCGCTGATATGAACGCGGACGGATCCTTCATCGACGACTGTCGAAGGCCAGGCGCGCGCCATGATGCGGGCATTGCTGACGGTCTGACCCGCAGCCTCGACCAGCGTGGTCAGAACGTCGAATGCGCGACTGCCCAGATTGACGGGCCTGCCGTTGTTGAGCAGAAGGCGCCGCTCCGGGTCCAGTTCGAATGATCGGAAGATGTAGGTCTCGCTCTCCACTGCGTGGCCTTCGGGAAAACGGTTTCGATCGGAGTTGCGCGGGGAATGTGGCGGTTCCTGACGCGTCAGGATCAAGACAGCCTGTGCAGCGAGAGCATTGTCAATCCCCGGATGAAAGGGACGATATGGATCCGGCTCCTGGTCCGGGGCCAGGATAGCCTGCATATACGCGAGACGCCTGACCGTGCCGGCGTCGCATCCTTCGACGACTCAGGGCCCTATGAAAGCAGGCCTTTGCGGGCAGCGGCCAACAGTCGATCGATGAACGACTTGAGCGGCATGCCGACTGTGCCGCCGGCCTGCACGGCGGTCGAGGTGAGATGCGACAACACGCCGTGTTGATAGAGCGCGCGGGAATCGCCGATCGGGGCGCTTGCGGCCGAGATGGTGCCGGCGACGATGCGGTCCTCGTCCAGCACGGGCAGGCGGGCGATGCCGGCGTCGTCCATCCCGACGCCGGCATCGGAAAAGAACACGGCCAGGATGCCGAGTGGGATGATTGTGTCGCGGCGGCCATTGGGGAGTGCCGCGTGCGAGGCAGTGACGACGATGTGGCCGGCATCTTCGGGGCGCACCATGCCGACAGAGTCGGCGCAGATCAGCTTCGGTTCGCCGGGGATGTCGCGCAGGACGAAGCGGGTGCCCTCGGTGATGGGAGGTGGTACGGCGTGCGGCACGGGGGCGGCGCGCATGCGTTCGGCGCAGGCGCGCACGGTCTCGCCGGGGATGCAGCCGAGGGCTGCGGCCGTGGCGTTCACATGGCTGACGATGCCGTGGGCCAAGGTGTGGTCGCCGTCGCCGACGTGGCAGCTCGATGCGGCGGCGGTGGCAGAGGCAAGTCCGATCTGATCGAGATAGGGCAGGCCGACGATACCGGCGTCATCGGCACCGACACCGGCGTCGTTCATGATGACGCCACGGATGCCCCATTTGGCGGCATTGAAGGCGTTGTATTTGCCGCCGTACGAGCCTGAAACGATCACGGTGCCGGCGTGCGCGGCTGTTGCATTGGAGCAGCTTGGGACGGTGACAATGGCGGCCGGCATTTGGGACGGCGTCATGGGGTGATGATGAGGCGTGCCAGTTCGTCGGGCGTGGTGAGCATGGGATAGTGGCCAGTGTCGAGCTCGTGCCATGTCGCACCGAGCTTTTCGGCGCAGCGGCGCTGGTGGGGTTCGCCGGGGTTGGGCGCGCGCTTGCAGTAGATGACGCTGGCGCGCCAGCTCTGCTGCCAGAAGTCGGGCAGCTTGACGCGGTCGTTCATCGCCGCGACGGGATGCGGCGTGTAGCGCGCCAGCGTCCATTCCTTCAGTGCGCCTTCCAGGCTGGCGAACATGCGGCCGGCGGCATCCTGTTTCGACGGGCCGGTGGTGAGTTCGGAGGTGACGGCGCCGACGCGCTTTACAATGTCGGGGATGCATTCGCCGTCGAACAGCGCGAGCGCATCGGCGAAGACCAGGCGGGCGATGCGGTCGCGGGCGAGTTCGGCGGTCTTGCACAACACCATGCCGCCGCTGCTGGTGCCGACGAGCACCACGTCGTGCAGGTCTTCATAGAACAGGAGTTCGGCGAGCTCCCCGGCGTGCGTTTCCGTGGTGATACCGGGGCGGACGGCGTGGGCGCGTTCGGCACAGCCATCGAGCGACGGCGCGAAGACGCGATGACCGGAAGCGGCCAGGCGCGTGGCGACGTGCTGCCAGATCCAGCCACCCTGATATGCGCCGTGGATGAGTACGAATGTTGTCATTGGCTGTTCCCCCCGTTGTGCCGGCCCGGCACGATGTTTCTGAAGGCTATCTGCACGATCCGCGGAGGGGAAGCCGGGAGCGCCGGTGCGAGAGACCGAGTCGGTTGTGCGGAGCTTCTAGCTTGCAGCTTCCTCGATCAACTGGGCTACGGTCATGATGCGAACGGAGCGGTTGGTGAGCAAATCGCTCCATATCCAGTGGTGATGCCGGATGATGGTGGCCGCATCCAGGTGCGGCCGGTCACTCACCGTGTGGCCGTCGCTGACAACGACGACGTGGTAATCGTGTGAGATGGCGGATCGGACGGTCGCATCAACACAGGAGTCAGTCGCCCAACCCGCCACGAGGATCCTGTCCGGCCCCAGCCGTTCGAGGATCGCTGGCAAGGGCGTTCGAACAAATGGATCATTGAGTACCTTCTCGACCACGGTGTCGTCTGGCTCACGGGTCAGTTCGGGCAGGAATGACCATCCTCTTGTGTCACGTTCGAAGCCATCGCCAGCCTTGCCGGTGTGCCTGATCCAGATCACCGCCCCACCTTGCCGACGCACCATGCCGGTCAGCGAATTGAGTCGCTGAATCACGCCCGGCAGATCGCGCTTGGGCGGGCCATCGAGCAGACCGACCTGCATATCCACCACAATGATTGCATCCACGGGCAGATCTCTCCGGTTCACCAGCGATCAGATATCGGCACCACCCATTTCGCACAATCCGATGGCGGGCGTCCGGCGGCGTGGTGTTGGAGGAAACCCGCTCACCGATCGCCTCGACCCTGGTGCGGCGGCGGGCTACGATACCGGCATGATCGACAAGTTCGTGCATTCGATGGCGGATGCGATGGCGGGCGTTGCCGATGGATCGACGATCCTGCTGGGTGGGTTCGGCGATGTCGGCATTCCGACGGCACTGCTGGACGGGCTGATCGTGCAGGGAGCGCGAGAGCTGACGATCGTGGCGGTGGCGGGCGGGCGCGATGGCAGCGCGATCGAGCAGCTCTTGGCGTTGGGACGGGTGCGCAAGCTGATCTGTAGCTTCGTGCGGCCGGCGAGTCTGGCGGGCAGGCTGTTGCAGCGTGGCGACCTGGACGTGGAGATCGTGCCGCAGGGGACGCTGGCGGAACGGATGCGCGCCGCGGGCGCGGGGATCACGGGGTTCTATACGCCGACGGGCGCGGACACGTTGCTGGCCGAAGGGCGCGAGACGCGCGAGATCGGTGGCAAGCTGTGCCTGCTGGAGTACCCGTTGCCGGGTGACGTGGCGCTGATCGAGGCGTGGAGCGCGGATCGCTGGGGGAACCTGACGTATCGGGACAGCGCCCGGAACCTGAACCCGGTCATGGCGATGGCGGCCGGGCTGACGATCGCCATGACGCGGAATGTGGTGGCGCTGGGAGAGATCGCGCCCGAGAGCGTCGTGACGCCGGGCATCTTCGTCAACCGCGTGCTGCACGTGCCGCTGTGAGAGGGATCTGATGGAGTTCACGCCGCTGGATCGGAACGGGATGGCAGCATGGTGTGCGCGCGACATTCCTGAGGGGTGGCTGGTCAATCTGGGGATCGGCATTCCGACGCTGGTGGCGGACTTCGTGCCGGCTGGGCGCGAGGTGATCTTCCATGCGGAGAACGGCGTCATTGGCATGGGGCCGGCGCCGGCGCCGCACCAGGTCAATCCGTTCCTGATCAATGCCAGCACCACGCATGTGACGCTGCGGACGGGTGGTTCGTATGTGCATCATGCCGATAGTTTTGCGATCGCGCGGGGCGGGCACCTCGATCTGTGCGTGCTGGGCGCGTTCGAGGTGGCGGAGAACGGAGACATCGCCAACTGGGCCCGATCGGCCGACGAGCCGGTCAAGCAGGTGGGCGGCGCGATGGACCTCGCGATCGGCGCGAAGCGGCTGTGGGTGGTGATGGAGCATGTCACCCGGGACGGGCAGTCACGGATCAGGCAGCGGTGCTCCTATCCGCTGACGGCGAAGGGGACGGTGAAGCGTGTGTATACGAACCTCGCAGTGCTCGATGTGGAGCCGCGCGGGTTCGTGGTGCGCGAAATGATCCCGGGGATGACGCTCGAGGCTTTGCAGGCGCGGACCGAGGCGAAGCTGCACGAAGCGTGAGTGGTGGCGAGGGCGGAGACAGGCATGATCGTTGCGATCGAAATCAAGTCGCGTGCGCCGTTCGTCGGCGGGGCGAGCTTTGGCGCGGTTGGCGCGTATGAGCGGTTGGATGGCGTGGCGGTGGGCGAGCTCGACCCGGCGCATCCGGCGAACCGGGGGATCGTCAATCTGGACAAGGCGCCGCGCAATGCACGGGGGCGGGTGGAGTATCGCAGCGATGTCTGCATCCTGCGGCCGGTCGATGCGGCGAAGGGCAACGGGCGGATCCTGTACGAGGTGAACAACCGCGGCCGGATCATGCTGTTTGCCAATCTGTGCGCGGGGAAGGTGGGGAACCAGCCGGCCACCGCGGCTGACCTGGGCAATGCGCTGCCGCTGAAGCGTGGCTTCACGCTCGTGTGGTCGGGGTGGGATCCCGGGGCGCCTCGCGCGAATGGCGGCCTGGGACTGGATGCGCCGGTGGCCACCGATGGCGGGGCGCCGATCGTGCAGCGGATCCGCGAGGAGTTCATCTCGGGTTCGCGCGGCGGAGTGCTGGAGCAGTTCCGGCTTTCGTATGAGGCGGCGTCGCAGGACGATGCGGTGCTGACGGTGCGGCGGACGCAGAATGCGACTCGACAGCCGGTGGGGCTCGCGTTCGCGGATGCACGGACGGTGCGGCTGACGGAGGGGACGCCAGAGCCCGGGTCGATCTATGAGCTGCGGTACAGTGCGACCAATCCTTGGGTCCTGGGGATCGGGTTTGCCGCGACGCGCGACCTGATCTCGCATCTGCGGGGGAGTGCGGAGGGGCGCGATCTGCTGGGGCGGCAGGCCACGCATGCGCTGGCGTTCGGGATCTCGCAGGCCGGGCGGTATCTGCGCGACCACCTGGCGCAGGGTTTCAATCGTGACGAAGCCGGCGGCCGTGTGTTCGATGGTATCTACACGCATGTCGCCGGGATCGGCCGGGTGTTCTGCAATACGCCGTTCGGCCAGCCCGGGCGGACGCGGACCTGGCACGAGGATCATGATTTCCCGGAGATCGAATATCCGTTCGCGACGGCGGCGGACGATGTGAAGGTGATCGAGAGCAACACCTCGACCGAATACTGGCAGAAGGGGGCGTCGCTGCTGCACTCGGATGGCACGCGCGATGTGGCGCTGGCGCCGGGTGTGCGGGGGTTCCTGATGCCGGGGACGCAGCATGGCGGGAAGGCGGGGATGCCGCGCGACGCCGGGCCGTGCGTGAACCCGCGCAACTGGCATGATCCGATGCCGGCGGTGCGGGCGCTGGTGGTGGCGCTGGATGAGTGGGTGGCGGATGGACGGGAGCCGCCGGCGTCGCGGCTGCCGCGGATAGAGGACGGGACGCTGGTGAAGGCGGAGGCGGTGGCGTGGCCGAAGGTGGCGGGGCTGGTGCCGCCTTGGGCCGCGAACGACGTGGTGGCGCTGGATGACTGGACCGATCCGAAGGCGCCCGTGCAGACGTGGCAGGCACTGGTGCCGCAGGTGGATGCGGACGGGAACGAGATCGCGGGGGTGAGGCTGCCGGATATCGCGGTGCCGACCGGGATGTTCACGGGCTGGAACCTGTATCGAGCGCCGATGCCGGAGGGGGAACTGGCGGACCGGGAGGGGACGTACCTGGCGTTTGGCGAAGAGCGGTATCCGTCGAAGGACGCGTATGTGGCGCGCGTGAGGGACGTGGTCGAGGCGCTGGTACGGGATCGGCTGCTGCTGGAGGAGGACGCGGCGGGGTATCTGGAGCGGGCGCAGGGGTAGCGGCACCCCCTCCCTTCCTCCCCCGCAAAGCGGGGGAGGGGATGACTGAGTTGCAATTAATTCGCATCTTCATGTAGAAGTTGGGATGCTACTATGCACTGTCGCCAGAGAGGGTTGCCCGCCCGTGTATGTCTGCCTCTGCAATGCGCTGACCGACCGTCAGGTGAAGGCGGCCGCTGCGTCGGCCGGAACGATCAGGCCGAGCGGCATTTATGAGGCCTGTGGCTGCCGCGCTCAGTGCGGGCAGTGCGTCAAGGCGCTGGTGGCATTGCTGCGTGGCGAGGGGGCTGTGGGGCCGGAGCTTGTGGCCACAGATTGATACGTGGGCCCAGCGGCGATAGGTCGCCGTGCACCAGACAGCGGGGAAAGCCATGCTGCGCGACGCCAAGGTGATCGAACATCTCAACATCCAGCTCACGAATGAGCTGACGGCGGTCAACCAGTACTTCCTGCACGCGCGGATGCTGGAGCATTGGGGCGTGGGGAAGCTCGGCAAGCGTGAGTACGCCGAGTCCATCGACGAGATGAAGCATGCGGACTCGCTGATCAAGCGGATCCTGTTCCTGGATGGGCTGCCGAACGTGCAGCGGCTCAATCCGATCCAGGTGGGCGAGGATGTCGAGCAGATCCTGAAGGCCGATCAGGTGCTGGAGGAGAAGGCGCTGAACGATCTGCGCGAGGGGATAGCCTATTGCGAGAGTGTTCGCGATTTCGTCTCGCGCGACCTGCTGCTGAAGATCCTGGAAAGCGAGGAAGACCACGTCGATTTCATCGAGCGGCAGTTCGACCTGATCAAGCAGATGGGGATCGAGCGGTATACGCTGCTGAATGCGGCGTCGGCGCCGGAAGAGGATTGAGGCGGGGCGGCTCGCTTCCCGCACCCCTTCTTCGGCGAGGGTTCAGCAGCCGTTCTCGAAGTCGGAGGCCTTGTTGCCGAGCAGGAAGCGGGGCCCTGGGCCGGCGCGCGAGGCGCGATCGTTCGGGTTGTAGAGGGCACAGCGATCCAGCGACAGGCAACCGCATCCGATGCAGCCATCCAGCAGCTCCTGCGTCCTCTGCAGTGTGGCGATCCTTGCAGCAAGAACGCCGCGCAGGCGCTCGCCGATGGCTCGCCAGTCCGCGCGGGTCGGCGCCTGGTCGTGCGGCAGTGTCGAGAGCTCGGCTTCGATCTCGGCAATCGTCAGTCCCAACTGCTGGGCGATGAGCGCAAACGACAGGCGGCGGATATCTGAGCGCTCGAACCGCCGCTGATTACCGGTGCCACGGGTCGCCCTGACCAGGCCACGCGTCTCGTAGAAGCGGATCGCGGAGACCGAAAGCCCGGTCCGTCGGGCGAGCTGGCCGATCGACAGCGTGGAGGGTGGGGGCATGACGCCTGTCCAGAAAGACCTTGACCTGAAGTTAGGTTGAGGTCCTAGCAATCTCAACCGGCGAGCGATCCCCGCTTGAGCCAGGCAGGAGAAGCAGATGTCGGTACCCCGCATTGAGCACGTGAATGTCACGGTGACGGATCCGGAGCGCACGGCCGGTCTTATGAAAGCGCTGTTCGATTGGCACATAAGGTGGAGCGGGCCGGCGCAGAATGGCGGGCATACGGTGCATGTCGGGTCGGACGATCATTATGTCGCGCTCTATGCCACGGAGTACGCGGCTCCGGGTTCCGCGGGCTTCGTCAAAGGGAGACCGCTGAACCATATCGGCGTCGCGGTTGACGATCTGGATGCGACCGAGGCGCGGGTGATCGCCGCGGGGCTCATCCCATTCAGCCACGCCGATTATGTGCCTGGGCGCCGCTTCTATTTTCTGGACCCGGACGGCATCGAGTACGAGGTTGTCAGTTACGCGAAGGCGGCATAGCGGGCCTTCCGGTTTCGACACGTCATCGGACCAGTTCCGCCAGCTTATGGCACTCGGCAGGCAGCCGCTGTTCGTTGAGATTGGTCACGCAGAGCAGCAGTCCCTGCGGCGAGGCAGCCTGCATGTACCAGGACGAAAGGGGAGAAGGCGCCAGGCCGAACGACAGCGCGCGCGATGCGACGGCCACGTCGGAGACGGACTCGGGAAGGTGGGTCACCACGGCCAAGCCCGCCATCGCTGTCACCCTTAGCGAGTCGGATGCGAGCTCTTCCAGGCAACGAAGCAACGCAGCGCGCCGGGCGGCATAAAGCCGCTTCATGTGACGGAGATGGCGCAGGTAGTGACCTTCCCGCAAGAAGACGGCCACCGCGTGCTGCACCGGCGCGGAGGGCGCCGGGGCCAGGCAGGCAGCGAGCTCGCCGAACCGGCGGGCGTGTTCCGGCGGCACGACGAGGAAGCCAAGGCGAAGCGTCGGGCTGATGGTCTTGCTGAAACTGCCGATATGCAGCACGCGTCCGCCGCTATCCAGAGAAGCGAGAGCCGGTGCCGCCCGTCCTTCCAGCTGCAACTCGCTCAGGTAATCGTCTTCGATGATCCAGGCGTCGTTCCGTCGAGCCCATGCGATCAGTGCGAGCCGCCGCGGCGTTGACATCGTCATGCCGAGCGGCGCCTGTTGGCCTGGCGTCGCGACTGCCAGCGCTGCTTCGGGGGCGCTCCGGATGCCTGCCGCGACATCCAGCCCCTCCGGATCGACCGGAATGGCTGCCACGGTCATACCGGTCAAGCCGAGCGCGCTACGTGTGATGGGAAATCCGGGCTCTTCCATCCAGGCTGTCGATCCATCGAGCTGAAGTCCCCGCACCGCGAGGCAAAGTGCACTGGTCAATCCCGCCGTCACCAGGACCTGCGAGGGATGGCATCGGATGCCGCGGGTGATGCCGAGGTACGCCGCAATCTCGTTCCTCAGGTCCGGCTCACCGCGCGGATCAGGATAGGCAACCGGCGCCACCGCGGCTTGGCGGGCAGCGCGACTCAGGATGCGTGACCACAGTTTGCACGGGAACGCGTCCTGAGAAGGCACGCCCATCTGGAAGGCCAGGGGTGCGGCGCCAAAACCATAGAAGAAGAGCTTGGGCAGAGGCGGCGCTTCGGAGGTCACGTGTGCGATCGCGCTGCGGGGCGGGCTCTGTGCGACGCGGGTGCCCGCCGCGCCCTTGCCGATCGCGAGTTCCTCGTTGATCAAACGTTCGTAGGCGACACGGACGGTGCCGCGTGAGACGCCCAGCTGGATCGCCAGATCGCGCCAGGAGGGGAGTTTCGATCCTGGAACAAGTCGCCCTGTGACGATGGCTTCGCGGATCGCTCCGTAGATCTGTGCGGCCAGCGGTGTCCTTCCCGCACGATCGAGCTCGAGTGGGAACGGGGCCATCGCTGGACGGATACTCCGCGTTGCCGAATGCGGCGCTGTTGCATGTGCGGGGATCGGCGTCTTGATCATGCGCGTCAAGATGGCTGGAAACCGCTGTGCCGGTGGACACGTTCATCACAGCAATCCGCCTCGAGGACGCTACCGACACGACGCGCAGGACGTTCCCTGCGTGGCGCGGCGCGTTCAATTGATCCTCTGGCGGTGCAAGGATACGAACAGGCCCTGCTCCGAGGCGGACAGTACGGGAAGTCCTCGCGTTCGTCCCAAGGCACTCTCCATCATCGCCACCACCATCTGCGACGTCCGTGCCCTTCTCGAGGGCCGGCGCCGACGAGTGCAAAACATTCGCAACGGCGGCTATCGGGCTCAAGAAGCTGAATGCGAGCACGCGGAGTGAGATCGTCGAAAGCGTCGCCTCTGGTTCACAAATCCGATGCCTGGAGGGCGCGTCTCTACAACGTCAGTCAAGCGACTGTGTCGCGGATCGCCGAGCAGCGCAGGACCGCGCATCGCAAAGTCGGGGAACCCGAGTCAAAGGGTTCCCGCGCAACGCAGCGTGCCCAACTTTGATACAGTCAGATTTGCCGATCTTGGTCCTGTCTTATCGCTGAGGCGAGCGCATCTCTTCGCCACCGCGCAAGGCGGTTTTGTCAGCGAGGAAATGGGAGGATGGCGACCTGCTGAACACAGGCAGGTGGACGATGAAGGACCGAGCTGCAGGCAACGATAAACGGCGGCTCCGTTCCGGTTCATGCGTCGGTTCGTTTCGGGTGAGCTGACGTCGCCCTCGACCTCGACCGATCACCTCGACAGTGACCGAACACCCGAGCAACCAGGCACATAGGAGTCGCCGATGTCGTTCCGTTTCATTACCAAGTCTGTCCACGCCTACCTGATAGACTATCCCGTCGCGATCGTCTTGATCGCAGCGCCGTTCGTACTGAAGCTCGGCGAGAGCGGACCGGCCGCAATGTGGCTTTCGGTGGTTGTCGGTATCGCCGCACTGCTCTTGGCTGCAATGACCGACCACGCCACCGGGCTCGTCCGCATCATTACCTACTGGCTGCACCTTTGGGTCGACCGCGCCGTCGGGGTGCTGTTTTTCATCGCACCGCTTGCTCTCAAATTCGCCGGGCTCGCCGCTTGGTACTACTGGGTCCTCGCTGCCGCTGTCGTGCTCACGACGTCAGTCTTTAACGCGCCTGAGGAGCTGGTCGCGACACGTTCTGGATTGGACAGGCGCATAGCGTAACGCCCAGGGCAACCGTTTCAACCAATACTAACAGGAGATTGGGCAATGACGCGACCGACAATGCGCATATCCATCGAAGAAACAAATGACCGAGGAGAGAAATCATCATGAAGGCGATCATTGTGACGGAGCAGGCTGCTGGAAGGAGCGGGATGAAGCTCACCGAGCGGCCCAATCCGCCGGCGGCGATAAACGACGTCATCGTTCAGATCCATGCGTCGGGATTCGTCCCGACGGAGATGGAGTGGCCCTCGACATGGACCGATCGCCGCGACCGTGACCGCACACCGTCAATCCCTGGGCATGAGCTGGCCGGAGTGGTCACTGCTCTGGGTTACGGCACGACGGGACTGTCGGTAGGACAGCGGGTGTTCGGCCTCGCCGACTGGTATCGCGACGGCACCCTGGCGGAGTATGTCGCCATCGAGGCACGCAACCTCGCGCCGTTGCCGGGCGATATCGACTTCACGGTGGGCGCAAGCCTGCCAGTCTCCGGCCTCACCGCGTGGCAGGGACTGTTCCGGCACGGCCGCGTCCAAGCGGGACAGAGCGTCCTTGCGCACGGCGCCGCCGGCGCCGTCGGTTCGATGGTGACGCAGCTCGCTCGCGAGGCCGGCGCCTACGTCATCGGCACCGGACGCGCGGCCGACCGTCAGAAGGTGCTCGAGTTCGGCGCGCATGAGTTCGTTGATCTCGACAACGACGCACTGGAAGACATCGGCGGCATCGATCTGGTGTTCGATGTCATCGGTGGCGACATCCAGAAGCGGTCCGCACGCCTGATTCGAGCTGGAGGAACGCTTGTGTCCATCGTCGGGCCGGCCGAGGCGCGGCCCGCCGACGGACTGGCGATCGACTTCGTTGTCGAGGCCGATCGTGCCCAGCTGACTGAGATCGTCCTGCGTGTGCGAGACGGACGACTGCGAACGAACATCGGCAACGTCTCGACCCTCGACGATGCCGTCGCCGCCCTGAACCCGACCAAGCGACGCAGGGGCAATACGATCATCCGCGTTCGTCCGTGAGCGACCCATCCCTTCACCCATAGACCAACCTAGATCAACGGAATGACCATGACCAACGCCGTCATCGAATGCATCGTGAGCCGTAGTGCCGCCAAATATTACGACCCCGCCGCCACCTTGAGCGACGACCAGATCTGCGAGCTGGTGCGTATCGGCACCACCGCGCCGACATCCTTCCACTTGCAGAACTGGCGCTTCATCGCCGTACGCACGTCTGAAGCCAAGGCGCGGCTACGTCCGATTGCCTGGGATCAACCCGCGACCACCGACGCAGCCGTGACCTTCATCGTCTGCGGCCAGCTGGCCGATTCCAGCGTAATACCAGAGCGCCTGGCACCGCTGGTTGAAGCGGGCATCATGCCGGCAAAGATGGTGCCGGACTGGGAAATCCCCGCACGCGATCTGTATATGCAGTACCCGCAGCGCCGGCGCGACGAGGCAGTACGCACCGCCACCTTCGGCGCCGCGGCGATGATCTATGCGGCCCGCTCGATGGGCCTGGGTTCGACGCCGATGATCGGTTTCGATGCCGAAGCGGTGCACCGCGAGTTCGGACTGGCCGAGGACGAAGTACCGGTCATGCTGTTGTCCGTAGGGGCGGTGCGTCCGGGAAACTGGTCGCAGAAGCCGCGCCGTCCGGTCGTCGAGGTGCTGGATCTGGTATAGCTCCCGGTATTTACGGAGATTGCGATGGCCAGAACCGCATTGCCAAAGCCGGAACAGGTGCCACGGCGCTGATGTCCGGTTTCCGGCCGTGCGCCAATGAAGCGGAGTGACCGGCATGGGCGTGCAGCTGAACCGCTGAAGTTGGCGGCTGGTGTCGGTCCGCCTTGAGCCTCTGACGAGCGCCGAGGTGGTGACCCTGACCGGATAAGCGAGCACGGCTGACAACTGTGCGCCGACATGACACTGTCCATACCTCCAACCTACAGGGACGTTGCAGCGGCAGCTGTCGGACCATGCCATGAGTGACAAGCCGTTATCGGCGGCTCCTGATCGGCGCGCGCGAACAACCCTCGTCGCCGCCTGTCTCGCTATGCTGACGCTGGGTGTGAATGGCACGGCGATCATGGCGGCACTGCCGACCATGCGTCATGCCCTTGGACTGAGCGCGGGCGAACTCGAGTGGGCGATCAACGCCTACCTCATCGTGTCTGCCGCCTGCATCATCCCCGGCGGCAAGCTGTGCGACAGCGTCGGGGCGCGGCGCATCTGCCTGATCGGGCTGGTGCTGTTCGCGGTCGCGTCTGTTGTGGTGGCGACGGCGCAGGTCCCCGCGGCGTTGCTGGCCGGTCGCGCCTTGCAGGGGCTGGCAGCGGCGCTCGGCGTGCCGGCCACACTTGCCGCGATCAATGAGGCCAGCGCACCTGATCGCCGCCCCGCGGCTATCGGCGCCTGGGCTGGCTTCCTGATGCTGGGCTTCAGTCTCGGCCCGCTGATCGGCGGCGCGCTGACCCACTTCATCGACTGGCGGGTCATTTTCTGGGCCAGTGGTTTGGCCATGCTTGTGGCCGTTGCTGGATTCACGGGGGCCTCCGCTGGCACCGGCAAACGGCACGGCGAGCGGTTCGACTGGACAGGCTTCGTGCTGCTGGCCGTCTTCATGGCGTCCCTGCTCCTGGCGTTGCAGGCGTTGCCAACGCTGGCCAGTGCACCGGTACACGTGATGGGCTTCGGCACGCTGGCGGTGGTCGCTTGCATCGCCCTGGTCAAGCTGGAGAACCGGCTTGCTGATCCGCTTATCGACCTCGCACTGTTCCAGCAATCGGCCTTCGTCCGCGCCGTTGCCTTGGGCGCTGTCGCCATGGGCAGCATTCTGTCGCTGTTGCTGTATTACAATCTCGATGCGCAAAGCACGGCCGGGCTTGCATTAACGCCTGTGGGCGCCGGCCTGTCGCTGCTGCCGATGAGCCTCGGGCTGCTGGCGTTCGCGTTCGCTGCCCCTGGGCTGGTGCGTCGCTTCGGCGCCTGCCGCGCCGTCGGTGGCGGCACATTGCTTATCGCGGTCGGCAGCATGGTGATCGCGGGTGCGGTGGCGTGGCAGGACTGGGCGACACTGCTGATCGGATTGTTCGCTATCGGCACCGGTCTGGCATTGCCCTATGCGACAGCGCCACGGCTCGCGCTGGCGACCTTGCCGCCGGACGCGGCTGGATCCGGGTCAGGGCTGATCAATGCCTGCACGTTTCTCGCTGGCAGTCTCGGCGTGAGCGTGGGAGCGATCATGTTTTCGGTCGCGGGGTTGCCGGGCGTGATGGGACTGATCGCCTGCCTGGGGCTGCTGGGCGCCGTGCTTTGCCGCGGGCTACCGGGCGCGGCACCCTGATGGTGCGGTTATGTCGGGCGGTTTCAGCCTGAGAGGAGGGCCCAGGGTGTTTGCCCTGGATGCACCTTCTCCCGGCGCTTCGCGCCGACCTCCCCCACAGGTGGGGGAGGTGTTTTCGGTCAATAACCTGTGCGGGTGGCGCCGACCACGTAGTTCTTGCGGGGGAACTCCTCGGTGTAGCTACGCAGCGTCTTGCCGGTGCGCGAGCCCATGTCGCGATAGGGGCGCTTGCGGAGCTCGGCGACATCGATGTCGATGCCGTGGCCGGGCGTGGTGGGGAGCTCGATGAAGCTGTCCTCGACCGTGAGGGGCTGGATGGCGACCTCGTCGCAGACGGGCTTCAGGTTGATGAAGAACTCGGCGATCCAGAAGTTGGGGATCAAGGCGGCGAGCTGCACCGTGGCCGCGGCACCGACGAGCGTGGAGTTGTAGTTGTGCGGCGCCATCGCGACGGCGTGCGGCTGGGCCATCGCGGCGATGTCGAGCATGGCGCTGATGCCGCCGCAGTTGCAGATATCCGGGTTGATGATGTCGGCGGCGCGTGCCGCGAGCGCCTGGGTCCAGGCTTCCTTCGAGTAGATCGCCTCGCCGGTGACAATGGGGACGCCGGGAAGGGCGCGGCGGACCTCGGCGACGAGCTCGATGTTGTCGCAGAGGCAGGGTTCCTCATACCAGCCGATGTCATATTCGGCTATACGTTTGCCGATACGGATGGCATGCATGGGAGCGAGCCGGCGGTGGACCTCGATGAACAGGCCGAAGTCGGGACCGAGTGCCTGGCGCATCGTCTTCACGTAGCGCACGACGTGATCTTCATCCTCGCGTTCTATGAAGTTGCGCCAGGGGCCGGGGAACGGATCCCATTTCAGCGCGGTGTAGCCCATCTGCTTCACCCGCAGCGCGCGCTCGATGTTCTGCTCGATTGATTCGCTGCCGCTGGACCAGCCGTTGGCATAGACCTTCACGCGTTCGCGCGAGGCGCCGCCGAGCAGGTTGTAGAGCGGCAGGTTGGCGTGCTTCGCGACGATGTCCCACAGCGCGATCTCGATCGCGCTCCAGGCGGAGAGCAGGTCGAGCGAGGCGCGGCGCATGGCGAAATCGTCGAACACGACCTGTGCGGTGTGGCGGATGTTGAAGGCGCTGCGGCCGATCATGTATTTCGCGAGGGTCTGGAGCAGGTGGTCGATCACCGGTTCCTTGCCGGGGGTGACATAGGCTTCGCCCCAGCCATGGACGCCTTCCTCGGTTTCGACACGGCAGAACAACAGGTTCTTGGCGAGGCCAGGGTCCAGCAGGAAGGTCTCTATCCTGGCGATCTTCAACTCTGGCATCGGCTTCCTCCTCGGCGCATGGTTGGTGCCGACAATACAGCGGAGGAAGCAACATGCAATTCGACAACATCACCTACGAGGTGAAGGGCAAGACAGCGATTGTGACGTTGAACCGGCCGGAGAAGCGCAATGCTCTGAGTGGCAGGTTGCTGCGGGAACTGCATGAGGCGTTGCTGGAGGCTGACGAATTCAACCCGGTCCATTGTGTGGTGCTGCGAGGTGCAGGGCCGCATTTCTGTGCCGGTGCCGATCTCAGCGAGTACTCATCGGGTCGCGGCGAGGATTATCGCGGGCGGCAGGAGATCGATGATGATGTGTGGCGGCTGGAGCAGGGGCAGCGGCTGCGCATGACGTTGTTCGACATGCACAAGCCGGTGATCGCCCAAGTGCACGGGACGTGTATTGGCATCGGTACTGACCTGGCGTGGCTGTGCGACATGGTGATCGTTGCGGATGATGCACGGATCGGTTTTCCGCCGGTGCGCGACCTGGGCACGCCACCCGGCAGCATGTGGCTGTATCATTGCGGTCCGCAGTGGGCGAAGCGGCTGCTGTTCACCGGCGACAGCGTGACGGGGGCGGACGCGGCGCGGATTGGACTGGCGCTGAAGTCTGTTCCCGCGGCGGAACTGGAGGCCGAGGTGATGCGGCTGGCTGATCGGATGGGGCTGGTGGATCCGCATCTGCTGTCGGCGAACAAGCGGCTTGTCAATCTGGGACTGGAGCTGATGGGCGCGCGGACGCTGCAACGCATCGGCGCGGAGATCGATGCGCGCGGGCACAATGCGCCGATGGCTCGCGACTTCCGTGCGACGATGCGGACGCATGGTGTGAAATATGCGTTCCAGAAGCGCGATGCGGCGTTCGGCAAGGGATTTGCGGCGGTCGATGGGGCTGACCCTGAGTGAATGCCGCGCAGCGAATTTGTAACTCCGGCGCTCTAGAGTTGCCGGGGTTGAAGGCTACGCCGAGCGCCTCCCATGCCGAATTCGGACCACGTACTTCTGACGTTTCCGCCACGTTCCATTTCACAATGGGAGCGCGCGCTGGTCGCCGAATGGTTCGCCGCAACCCAGCGCGATGGCCTGGATGTTGCGCGCGCCTATGTGAGCGAGCGGCGTGGTGACGATCCACGGTACCTGGGAAAAATCGCGGTGGTCATGCAGGCGAAGCGGGAGCCCTCGTTCCTGGTGTATTCTCCACGGGAGACGGCCTTCTGGGTGATGACCGAGGCGCCGCTCTGGGACCGGGTGCAGCGCTTCCGCACGTTGCGGTCAGCGCTGAACTCGATCCGGCCGGCGCTGGAGATGCCGGACGCCGTGTCCGGCAGCGCGATTGCCGGCATGCTGGTTTGTTAGCGCGTTATTTGACCAGGGCTGGTTGCGGCGCTCTGGTCTTCTTGAAGGCTGGCATCACTTCCTCGGCGAAGCGCTGAAGTTGTTCCAGCGCCTCGGACTTCGGCACGCCGACGGAGAGCGAGACTGAAATCCGATCGAGCGCGGGGTATTTTTCTTCCAGCGCCTTGAGGTGATCGATGATCTCGTTGGCGTTGCCGGTGAGGAAGCCGCCCGATGCGACCGCGTCCTCGATCTTCGGCAGGTTTGCCGTTGGCGCCCGCTTCGGATCGCGCATGATCTCCACCTGCTCGTCGGTCATCACGCGCACCAGGCGCAGTTCGCCGAACATCTTCATGTTCTCTTCGTAGTATTTGCGGGCGCGCTCGATGCCATCGGCCTTGCTCTTGCCCATGTAGAAGTGGAAGCCGAAGCAGAGCCGCTCACCCAGTTCGATGTGCTTGCCGAGGTTGGCGTGTGCCTGCTGCCAGCCGAGCACGACCTTGTGCATGGCGCCGCCTTCGGCTGAACCGCCGCCCACCATGCCCTGGATGCCGTGCTTCGCCATGAACTCCATGGCGCGCGGGGTGCCACCCTGGATCGGTTGCCAGCATTCCACGGGAAGCCGCGCGGGGCGGGGCACCAGCGTGAGCTCCTTCAGAGCGTAGCCGCGATAGGGCACTTCCGGAGGCAGCGTGTAGTGCTTGCCCTTGTGGCTGAAGGACTCGCTGTTGAAGGCCTTGAAGATGATGTCGGTCTGCTCTTCGTAGAGCTCGCGGTTGGCGGCCTGGTCGAGCAGCGGGGCGCCGAAGGTCTCCACTTCGCGCGTGTGGTAGCCGCGGCCGAGACCGAAGATCACGCGGCCGCCAGAGAGGATGTCGGCCATCGCGTAGTCCTCGGCGAGGCGCAGCGGGTGCCACATCGGCGCGATGTTGAAGCCGCAGCCAATCTTCAGGTTCCTGGTCACATGCGTGAGGTGGAGCGCCATCATCAGTACGTTCGGGATGCACTCGGTGCCTTCACGCTGGAAGTGATGCTCGGCCATCCAGAAGGCGTTGTAGCCGTGCTTGTCCATCAGCACCGCCATCGATTGCGCTTTCTCCAGGGCGGTGGAGAGATGGGCGTTGTCGTACAGACGGTCGTTGATCGGCGTGCCGGCGTAACCGATGTTGTCGAGATCGACATGGCCCGCGTAGAGGCTGTCGAATTTCGTGATCATGGCGTTGTCCTCCGAGTGTTGGCGGACATGGTAGTGGAAGGCCGAGGCTTGGCAACCACGAGGCCGATGCCAGAGGGGGCCCGATGTCGAGAGTCTGACAGCACGTGCTGGACCGGTACGAGCGGAGCCGTGTCGTTGCGCGCGTCAGGATCGCCGATCGGGCCAGCCTGGAAGGGGCCGCTGCCACCGCCGACAATCGCCGATGGCGTACCAGCTATCGATGTCCAAGCTGCCCGCCTCTGTGCGGCTGGTCATGAAGCTGGGTGCAACAGGTTCTCCAACGCAGCGGCGATCGCCGGTGCAGGCATCGGCTTGGCAAACAGGTATCCTTGTCCGACATCGCACCCCATTTCCCGCAGCCGGCTCAATACCGCCTGATCCTCAATGCCTTCCGCGGTGACGCTCAGATGAAGGCTTCTGCCCAGCCGAATCATCGCATCGGCGTAGCTTGCCGCGCGTTCGTCCGAGGCGATGTCGCGGATGAAGGACCGGTCAATCTTGACGCGGTCGAAGTGGATCTCCCTGAGGTGGTAAAGGCTTGAATAGCCGGTCCCGAAATCGTCCAGCGCTATACTGAAGCCAGCCTCACGCAACGAATCGACGGTGGCCCGGGCGTTCTCGATGTTCTCGACAAGGGCTCCTTCGGTGATCTCGATCTCGAATCGGTCTGGTTTGAGGCCAGCCTGTGTATACAGCACACGCATCTTTGCGAACAGATCCTGGTCATGCAGTTGCATCGGCGAAAGGTTCAGAGCGAACCGGTGGCGTCCGGGCAACATGTTGGCATCGGCGCAGACCTGTTTGAACAGTGAGATTGTCAGTTCCGAGATAAGGTTGAGATCCTCGGCGGCCTGGATGAACTTGTCAGGCATCAGCAGGCCACGAGTCGGGTGCTGCCATCGGGCCAGTACCTAAGGCGCAGCGCGTAAATCGTGATGCACGCTACGGCCCATGCCACAAGCGTCGTGGAGATCTGATCAATGTACAATCCTTCGTTGTCGGCATCGAACGCGGCAAAGGCGGCGAATAGATCGAGGTCGAACCACATCCAACCCGCGCCCAGGACGACGAAACAGGTCGTCAGCAAGTAGCGGCTCGACAGCACGCTCAGCACCGGCCCGGCCCTGATGCCGTCAAAAGGATTCCGTTCGGGTGGTTCGCTCCGTCGGCGCCTCCTGCGCTCCCACGGATGCCAGCGGCGCGTGCGGGCAGGACAGGGCAGCTGTTCAGACGCAGTGGAGCTCATGGCGTCAGCGGCTCGTGATGAGGTGATGCTATCGGTGATAATGGATGGTTCCGGTTAACTTTCGGCTAGTTGTAGGCCTGTAGCGGGCCATGATCCTCAACGCCGTTCTTGATCCAAATCAATGACGGAACCGCTACATTGAGTCTAATCATGAAGACTGTCACTGCAGCGCAGTGAGCAACGCCATGCGCGTGGGACTCCTTCTGGCTCTCGTCATGTTTCCGCTCATCTCCGGGTGTGCTGGAACGGATTCGGCCCAGTCCGCGCCAATTTTGCTTCAAAGCGCCACCACACGGGCTCCTTTGTCATTGCGTCTCGATACACAACAAGAGGTCATGCGCCTGCGTGAAGCTCTGCTGCGAGATGTGCCGCAGCATGGTACCGTCATGACCGGCGGCGATCTCGGTTGGATCGGCCGCGCGCAGGCAGCCATCGCTGCGACTGCCTTCAGGATCGACCGTCCCCAACTTCTCGTCGTGATCGATCGCAATCCCGTAGTGCAGGAGATGCGCATCCTGCTGGCGGTGCCCTATGGGGAGTGGCAAGTGATCGGCGGGACAAAGGTGTCAACCGGGCAGGCCGGGCGGCGCGGCTACTTCATCACGCCTGTCGGCGTGTTTCTGCACACGGCCGAGATTATAGACTACCGCGCGCTCGGCACGTTCAACGAGAACCACATTCGCGGCCTCGGGGTGAAGGGCATGCGTGTCTGGGACTTTGGCTGGCAGACGGCGGAGCAGGGTTGGCGCGCCGATCGAGATGAGGCGGACATCCGGTTGCAGATGCATGCGACAGACCCGGATTATCTGGAACAGCGCCTGGGACGTCCGGCGTCGAAAGGCTGCGTACGGATTCCGGCGACGATGAACCGGTTCCTCGATCGCCATGGTGTGCTGGACGCGGATTACGAGCGGGATGCCCCGAACGATCCGCGGCTGGCGAGCGTGCTGCTGGCCGACCGCGATCCTACGCCGCTGGCGGGCGACGCAATGATCGTGGTGGATTCAGCGCAGCCCGTTCAGTAGCCGTAATAGGGCGGCGGATACTGATAGTAGGGACGGTACGGGCGTGGCGCAGAGCCGTATCCGTAGCAATAGGCATACGCGCAGGTGTTGTAGAACTGCGGCGCGATGACGACGCCGCCCCAACCCCAGCCGCGCCCGGAGCCGCCATGCCAACCGTTGTTGCCGCCACGCCAGCTGCTGCCGCCACGCCAACCGCGGTTGCCTTCATGCCAGTTGCCGCCGCCATGCGAACTTCCGCCGCCGCCGTGCCAGCCGTTGCCGTTGCCGCCATTGTGCCGCTGTGCGCTCGCGGATCCTGCCAACACAATCGCCAACGCCGTCGCGCAGCCGAGCGCGAGCAGCCAAGGTCTGAATGAACGGGTCTTCATCGCCGTTCTCCCGTCCTGACCAGCTACCCCGGTGGTGGGTCCTGGCAAGGAGCGATGCCGACGCTCACCAGGGGCAGCCTCTGCTGCCGGCGTTGACCGAGTGCTTCCATCAGCGCCTCGACAATCGCCATCGCGCCCAGTGAAACCACCAGCGCCAGCAACGGCCACACCATCTGCACCGTCCAGATGGTTACCCAGCCTCGCAGCATTCCGGCGGTTCCGATCGCATCGTGCATCCTGCACCTCCGCGCGTCAGATCCATCGTGGTCCTGTCAACCGCCGGTTGCTTTGATCCAGGTCAAACCGGAGCGAAATCAGTTGGGCTCGCCGAGATCGAAGAATACGCCCGTCATCAGGCCCAGGCCGTCACGGAACAGGGTGCCGAGTCCGTGCTCATCGGGACCGTGCTGGCCACAGCCGCCGTAGGAGTGCGGAATCCACATCACCGGAACATGCAGCTCTGCCTTGAAGAATTCCGACGGGCCGGAGGCAGAGTTGGTCGGGATCAGGTTGGGTGAGCGACCGACGGTGCGGGTCATCGAGCGGACCACGCGCTGCACCCAGGGATTGTCGGGATCGGTGCGGGAGGCGAGGAAGTTGTCGCGCTCGGTGACCGGGATGATCTGAACCATGTGCAGGCCATGTGCATCGAGATGGGCGCGCAGGCTGGGGACGATGGTGTCGGCCGGCACGTCGACCGTGTGGCGTATCTGGATGCGGGCGCGGGCGGTGCCAGAGACGGCGTTGACCGGACCCTCGGGCTGACCGGTGATCGAGGCGAGCACGATCACGCCGGTCCACATGTAGATACGCTCGGGGCGGGTCAGGCCGGGTTCGCCCCACCAGGGTTCCGGCGTCGGCGTGCCCGGCAGGTCTTCGACCACGACGCGGGCGCAGGCGTCGCGCACCGAGTTGGGGATGGTGGCCGGTGTCCAGCCTGGAACGAGGATGCGGCCATCCTGCGACACGATGCTGGCCAAAGCATGCGCCATCAGGAAGCCGGGGTCGGCGAGGAGGCCGCCCCAGTGGCCGGAATGGTGGCTTCCTTCGCGCAGATCGATCAGCAGGTCCAGGGCCACGCCGCCACGGGTGCCGAGCGTGATGTCGGGGATCGAGAGGCTCTGGCGGGGACCGTCCAGCGCGATGAACGCATCGGCGGCGAGCGTGTCGCGATGCTGCTGGATGAAGGGAAGCAGGCCGGGGGAGCCAGTCTCCTCACCCATCTCGACGAGGAACTTCGCATTGAAGCCGAGTTTGCCGCGTTCGGCGATGACGGCCGCGAGGGCATCGAGTGCAATGAGGTGCTGGCCCTTGTTGTCCACCGTGCCGCGGCCGTAGATACGATCGTCTTCTATGGTGATACGCCAGGGGTCGAGGCCCGGGCGCCAGCGTTCGGGCATGGCGCGAACGACGTCGCCGTGGCCGTAGATCAGCATGGTGGGAAGCGAAGGGTCCTCGATGCGGGTGCCGATGAGGAAGGGGCCGAACTCCGGGCGGGGGTTGTCGTAGAGTTGGGTGTCGAAGCCTGCCTGCTGCAGCATCGGTCCGAATCCCTGCGTGCAATAGCGGTAGAGATCGTCGCGGCGGGCGGCGACCTGGCTCTCGGTGGGATAGGCGACCAGCGCGCCCAGACGTTCGACAAAGCTGCCGCTGTCGAATACGTTGCGCGCACGCGCTATTGCTGCGTCACGGTCACCAGGCATGGCCACTCCTCTGGACACGGATTGCTGCGATGAAATTCGGCTACTTCACGCTGAGCGACAACAACTATGCCGACAATGCCCGGGCGCCGAACCAGTTCGTTGCGGATATCGTCGATGAGGCACTGTATGCCGAAACGCTGGGCATGCACTCGGCGTGGATCGGCGAGCACCATTTCAGTACGCTGGGCGTGCTGTCGTGTCCTGATCTCGCGCTGGCCTATATAGCGGCGCGAACGCAGCGCATCCGGCTGGCGCCGGCGGTCACCGTGCTGCCGCTGCATCATCCCATCCGTGTGGCAGAGCAATGGGCGACGCTGGATCTGCTGAGCGGCGGGCGGGTGGATTTCGCGGCGGGGCGTGGATACGACCGGCGTGAATATGCACCGTTGGGAGCGTCGTTCGACGACAACCAGTCGATCTTCGAGGAGGGCATGGAGATCGTGCGCCGACTGTGGTCGGCCGAGGGTCCGATTTCGCATCGTGGGCGGCATTATGCGTTCGAGGATCTGGCGATCACGCCGCGCCCGGTGCAGCAGCCGATCCCGGCCTATGTGGCGTCGTTTTCGCGGCCGTCGATCGAGTTGGCGGCGCGGTTGGGGTGTGGGCTGATCGTCGCACCGTTCGCGGCGGCGCTGACCTATGGCGGACTGCAGCAGGTGCATGATCTGTATCGCGAAACGTGTGCGAAGCATGGCACGACGCCGCAGCGGCTGATGTGCAGCTATTTCATTCATTTCGCTGATGATGCGGCGGAGCAGCAGGCGGCGCGGGCTCGGCAGATCCGCTACTACAAGGAATGCGTGATACCGGCGTTTCCCGGCGATCCGGCAACGGCGCCGCCGAGCTATCGGTATTTCATCGACGTTGTGCAGCGGTTGCAGACCATTCGGCCGGAGGATCTGACGGAGAATTCCGTGCTGCTGGGTTCGGTGGCGCATATGGTGGATGTGCTCGGGAGGGTGCGGGCGGCGGGGTTCGATGAGGTGATCCTGTATTTCAATGTCGGATTGAAGCCACATGGACTGGTGAAGGCCGAGATGGCGCGGTTCATGGCGCAGGTAGCGCCGGCCTTCGCATGAGCATGCAGGATCGGCTGGCGTTGTACAGCAACAACCGGCTCAAGCTGGGCCTGTTCGGTGCGAACTGCTCCTCGGGGCGCGCGGTGACGAAGGTGCCGGAGCGGTGGAGCGGTGACTGGGAGGATTGCCTGCGGCTGGCGCGGATGGCGGACGAGGCGGGCATCGAGTTCATGCTGCCTGTTGGGCGCTGGAAGGGCTATGGCGGGGACACGGATTATCAAGGCGAGACGCTGGAGACGGTGACCTGGGCGGCTGGGCTGCTGGCGGCGACGAAGCGGATCACGGTGTTCGGCACCGTACATGCGCCGCTGATCCATCCGCTGATCGCGGCGAAGCAGTTCGTCACCGCGGACCATATCGGGCAGGGGCGGTTCGGGCTGAACATCGTCTGCGGATGGAACGAAGGCGAGTTCGAGATGTTCGGCGCGACGATGCGCGAACATGCGGCGCGCTACGAGTATGCACAGGAGTGGTTCGATGTGGTCCGGCTGGCGTGGTCGGATGTGGAGAATTTCGATTTCGACGGCGCGCATATCCGGCTGCGGCAGGCGCGGGCGAAGCCGAAGCCGTTTGGCGGCACGCGGCCGATCGTCATGAATGCGGGGGCGTCGCCGACGGGGCAGGCGTTCGCGATCAGGAACTGCGACGCGCTGTTCTCGATGACGCCGAAGGGAAAACTGGATGAGTTCGCCGCGCACGTGGCGAAGGTGCAGGCGTTGGGGCAGGTGGATGTGTATACGGTGGGCGTGATCACCTGCCGGCCATCGCGGCGCGAGGCCGAGGAGTATTACCGGCATAGCGTGATCGATAGCGCCGACTGGGCAGCCGTTGACCGGATCATGGCGATGCGTGGTGTCACGCGCGAGACGTTTCCCGAGGATTTTGAGGAGCGGCGGTTCCATCAGGCGAACGGGATGGGTGGAGTGCCGATCGTCGGCGATCCGGATGGTGTGGCGGCAGAATTGGCGCAACTCGCCGCGGCGGGGGCGAAGGGCGTGGCGCTGTCGTTTGTCAATTATCTCGACGAGCTGCCGTTCTTCTGTGGGGAAGTGTTGCCGCGGCTGGCGCGGACGGGATTGCGGGCATCGCAATGACGGTCAGGCGGCGGACACACCTTGGAGGTTGAGTTCGGCGGCGCGGTGGCAGCGGACCCAATGACCGGGGGCGGCTTCCTGTAGGTCCGGAACGGCTGTGCGGCAATGCTCGGTTGCATAGCGGCAGCGCGGATGGAAGGCGCACCCCGGCGGCGGATCGGAGGGATCGGCCACGTCGCCTTCCAGCACGATGCGACTGGCGCGCTTGCGCGGGTCGGGGACAGGAACGGCGGAGAGCAGAGCCTCGGTGTAAGGATGGCGGGGGGTGGCAAAGAGTTCGTGCGTCGGCGCGATCTCGACGATCTTGCCGACATACATCACGGCGACGCGGTGACTGACATGCTTCACCACGGAGAGGTCGTGCGCGACGAACAGATAGGCGATGCCCAGACGGTCCTGGAGTTCCAGCATCAGGTTGACGATCTGGGCCTGGACCGAAACGTCGAGCGCGGAGACAGGTTCGTCGGCGACGATGAGCGAGGGCGACAGGGCGAGGGCGCGGGCGATGCCGATACGCTGGCGCTGGCCTCCGGAGAAGGCGTGGGGGAAACGGTTCAGGTAGGCGGAAGGAAGGTGGACGAGGTCCAGGAGTTCGGCGACGCGGTCGTGGCGCGCGCCGGTGTCGTTCATGCCGTTGACCAGCAGCGGTTCGCCGATGATCTCGGCGATTGTCATGCGCGGGTTCAGCGATGAGAACGGGTCCTGGAAGATCATCTGCATCTGGCGGCGGAGCGGTCGGAGCTCGGCACGAGGCAGTTTGGCGACGTCCACCTCGGCACCTGTTTCGGTGCGAAAGCGGATTTCGCCGCCGGTGGGGGTGATCGCGCGCAGGATGCAGCGGGAGGTGGTGGTCTTGCCGCAGCCTGATTCGCCCACGAGGGAGAGGGTTTCGCCGCGGTCGATGGTGAAGCTGACGTCGTCCACGGCGCGGACTTCGGCCACCTTGCGGCCGAGCATGCCGCGGTGGATCGGGTAGTATTTGCGCAGGCTGCGGACGGAGAGGACGGGGGTCATGGGGCTGGCGGGGCCGCCTCCCCCTGGCCCCCTCCCGCGAGGGGAGGGGGAAGCAGGTGCCGTGCCGGTCACGCCGCTGCCTCTACGGGCTGTGGATACAGGTGGCAGGCGACCCCGTGGTTGGGGCTGATCTCGACCTCGGGCGGGAACGATTTTTCGCAGACACCGACAATGTGGTCGGTGCAGCGGGGGTGGAACGGGCAGCCGGGCGGCCGGGCGTAGGGATGGGGGATGGAGCCGGCGATGGTGGCGAGGCGGGCACGTGGCTCGGCCAGCACGCTGGGGATCGAGCGTAGCAACGATCGCGTATACGGGTGGCGCGGAGCGTGGAAGATGACGTCCACCGGGCCCTTTTCCACTTCGTGGCCGAGATACATGACCACCACATCGTCGGTCATCTCGGCGATCACGCCCATGTCGTGGGTGATCAGGATCACCGCAAGGCCGCGTTCCTGCTGCAGGCGGCGGATCAGGTCGAGGATCTGCGCCTGGGTGGTGACGTCGAGCGCGGTGGTGGGTTCGTCGGCGATCAGGATGCG
>DATJJM010000271.1:0-2487 GCA_035492535.1 Acetobacteraceae bacterium
GATGATCGACAGGCTGCCATTCAACACCGAACTTGCCGCCGGCACGCTCAGCCGTGAGCGCTTCCAGGGTTACATCGTACAGGATGCACTATATCTGTCGCAGTATTCCCGTATCCTGGCGATGGCCGGTGCGCGCGGTCCGGACCCTGCCACATTGCGCACATTTGGCGCCTGCGCGCTGGAGGCTGTTGCAGTCGAGCAGGCCTTGCACGAGCGCTACCTTGCAGAGTTCGGCATCGACCCGGCGCGCCTTGCCACTGCCGAGCCGTCACCGGATTGCCTCGGCTACACGAGCTTCCTGCTCGCCACCGCGTACCACGAGCCCTGGGAAGTGCTGGTCGCGGCGTTGCTCCCTTGTTTCTGGATCTACTGGGATGTCGGCTCCCGCGTTGCCAAGACTGCCGCCGCGGCGAATCCCTACCGTGCCTGGATAGACACGTATGCCGATGAGGCTTTCGGGGAAGCTGTCCGGGCCGTCATCGCCATCACCGACGATGCCGCGGCCGGGACCACGCAGGCTGTCCAGCAGCGGATGATGACGGCCTTCATCCGGTCGACCCAGTACGAGTGGCTGTTCTGGGACAGCGCGTACCAGCAGCGCGGATGGCCCGCATAGCCGCAGAGGCCGCCGACATTTCCCTCGAACCTGTGACCTGGATCACAGCATGAAGCAGGTTCAGGTGGTCATCTGTCGCAGCCCCGAACCGGAGTTTGACGTTGCTCAAGTCACCGTGGCGCAAAGCCGATGATGCCATTTTCGCGACTCTTCTCGCGCGGCGCGGCGGCGCACGCTATCACCTGATCGTCGAACGACTGCCCACCGATAATGGCTGGGACTGGACGGTATGGCGCCGCGGCGACGCGCCGGAGCTTTCAAGACATGGCTATTCGCCAGGATTGGTGACTGCCATCGCAGCAGCCGAAGCGGTCGCGCAGCATCTGGGTGCACGTATCGCGGCCACTGCCGACGCCTGAACGTCGCGCAGGCTTTATGCCGCGTCTTCGCGGATCATCGCCGCTCCCTTTTCGGCAATCATGATGGTCGGCGCGTTCGTATTGCCGGTGGTCAGCGTCGGCATCACCGACGCATCGATCACCCGCAGGCTGCCTATGCCATGCACGCGCAGCCGTGCATCCACCACCGCGGACGGTCCTTCCCCCATCCGGCATGTCCCCACCGGGTGAAAGATGGTCGTCCCGAACCGCCGCGAATAATCCGCCAGTTCATCATCCGACTCGGCGCGAGGTCCCGGCAGCATCTCCACCACGCTGTGCTTCGCAATGGCCGGCGCAGCGAAGATCTTGCGCGTGATCCGCATCCCCGTGGTCAGCACACGCTGGTCGTTCGCGTCCGAAAGATAGTTCGGCGTGATCAACGGTGCCGCGAGCGGGTCGGGCGACTTTGCCATGATCGTGCCCCGGCTGTCCGGACGCACCGGACATACCGCCACGGTCATGCCGGCCTCGCGCTCCAGCTCGCCGAAGCGCGCTGCATCATAGCTTGCCGGGGTGAACAGCAGTTGCAGATCAGGACTGGCAAGTTCCGGCCGCGACCGGCAGAACACCTGTGCGCTGGTGACACCAAACGTCAATGCGCCACGGCCGGTAGCGGCAAACCGCACCGCCTCCGCGGCAAGGCGCACACCGTGCGCAAGCTGGTTGATCGACGTCGCGTCCTTCGCGCGATGCGACACCCGCGCGACGTAATGGTCCTGCAGATTGGCCCCGACGCCCGGCAGGTCATGCGCCACCGCGACGCCGATCGATTGCAGATGCTCGGCCGGGCCGATGCCCGAGATCTGCAGCAGATGCGGCGAGTTCACCGCGCCGCCGCAGAGGATCACCTCGCGTCCCGCACGCGCCTCGCGATCCGAACCGCGCTGCCGGAACGCCACGCCGACGCACCGCTTGCCGTCCAGCAGCAGGCGCGTGGCCAGCGCATCGGTCTCGATCCGCAGGTTGTCGCGGCTGCGCGCCTCGGCCAGGAATGTCTGCGCCGTGGAGCCGCGGAACCGACCCTTGCGCGTCATCTGTGAATAGCCAACGCCTTCCTGCATCTTGCCGTTCAGATCGGCGCTGAACGGAAAGCCTGCCTGCTGCGCCGCCTCCACGAAGCGATGCGTGAGCGGCAGGATGGTGCGGTAGTCCTCCACCTTCAGCGGGCCGCCCTTGCCGCGGACCTCCGGGTCGCCACCCTGCACATAGTGTTCCGACTTGCGGAAGAACGGCAGCACGTCATCGAAGCTCCAGCCGCGACAGCCCATCTGCGCCCAGCCATCGAAATCCGCCGGATTGCCGCGCACATACAGCATGCCGTTGATCGAACTCGACCCGCCCAGCACTTTACCGCGCGGCCAATGGATCGAGCGACCCGCCGTCCCTGCCTCCGGCGCCGACGCATAGTTCCAGTTCACCACCGGATGATGCAGCAGCTTCAGCACACCGGCGGGGATATGGATCATCGGATGCCAGTCGCGTGGTCCCGCT
>DATJJM010000272.1:0-3652 GCA_035492535.1 Acetobacteraceae bacterium
CGCACACAGGATCCCCGGCGAGCGCGGCACCAGCACGCGCGCGATGTCGAGTTCCCGAGCCAGCCGCGCCGCATGCAGCGGTCCGGCGCCACCGAATGCCATCAGCGTATAGTCGCGCGGATCATGGCCGCGTTGCACCGAGATCACTCGGATCGCCCGCGCCATGTTCGCGGTCACAACGGACAGAATGCCCTGCGCTGTCGCCAGGACGTCCATGCCGAGCGGATCCGCCAGCCGGGCGATGGCCTGTCTGGCCAGATCCCGCCGCACCGACATGCGGCCACCCAGCAGATGGGTCGGGTTGAGAGTTTGCAGCACGACATTCGCATCGGTGACTGTCGGTTCCGTATTGCCTTTGCCGTAGCACACCGGACCTGGCGAGGCACCGGCGCTGCGCGGTCCCACTTTCAGCAGCCCGCCGCTGTCCACGTAGGCAATCGAGCCGCCACCGGCGCCGACGGTGTGAATGTCCAGCATCGGTGCCTTGATCGGATAGCCGTGCACCGTCGCTTCGCCTGTCAACCGGCACTGGCCCTGCGCCAGCAGTGCCACGTCGGTGGATGTGCCGCCCATGTCGAACGTGATGAGGTCAGAGAAGCCGGCGATGCGTCCGACTTCCTGCGCCGCCACCACGCCGGTTGACGGTCCCGAAAGTACCGTACGAACCGGCAACCGCGCCGCCTGCTCAAAGCCAATCACACCGCCATTGCTTTGCGTCAGATGCGGCGTCGCGGTCATGCCGAGTTGCGCCAGGCGATCGGCCAGCCGACGAATGTAGCCCTGCATCACCGGGCCGAGATAGGCGTTCACAACCGTCGTGCTCATCCGCTCGTACTCACGGAATTCCGGCGCCACTTCGTGGCTGGCACAGACGAAGGCCTCGGGAATCTCCTCGGCAATGATGCGCCGGGCTGTCGTCTCATGCTCCGGCTGGATGAAGCCATAGAGAAAGGTAATCGCCACCGCCTGCACGCCTGCGGCCTTCAACGCTCGCGCCGCCTCGCGCACCGCCTGCTCATCGAGTGCAGTCTCGACTGTTCCGTCATGGCGCAGGCGCTCTGGCACCTCGAGGCGCAGGTCACGCGCCACCAGCACCGGCGGCTTGTCGGCGAGCAGGTCGTATAGTTCCGGCCGCTTCTGTCGACCGATTTCCAGCAGGTCGCGAAACCCGTCGGTGACGACGATGCCTGTCTTCACGCCGCGATGCTGAATCAGGGCATTGGTGCCGACCGTAGTGCCGTGACCGAAATAGCGGATATCGGCAGGCGTCGCTTCGACGCGGGCCACTCCTTCTTCCACCCCCATAGCGATACCGCGTGAGGGATCATCCGGCGTCGACGACACCTTCCACACCTCGACGCGGCCACTTTGTTCCTCGAACAGGCAAACGTCCGTGAAGGTGCCACCAGAATCGACACCGATACGCCAGGCCATCCCGCTCTCTCCTACACCTGCTCTCGCATCATGATCCCGTGCAGCTCGCCGTCCCATCGTGCGGCGTGACCGAATGAGCCTCGCCAGGTGCAGACGTTCGCCGCCATCGCCGCGCCGGCACGCAGCGCCGAGGGCAAGCCTGCACCCTCCAGATGCGCCACCAGAAAGCCAGCGACGAAGCCGTCGCCCGCGCCGAGCGTGTCCACGACCGATGTGGGCAATGCCGGCTGCTCGGTGATGGCGGCACGATCCGCGGCCATGGCGCCGCGCGCGGCGCGAGTCACGACCACCAACTTCGTCCCGAGGCTGACGCAACGACGCAGCAGCATGGCGCATGCCGCATCGTCTGCGTCCGGGGCAGAGAGAAACGCGATGTCGATCTGCGGCAGAACCTGCCGCAGCAGCGCATCGGTCCAGCGATCCGAGAAATCGAAGGACAACCGTGGTGCCGCAGAACGGATGCGCGGCAGTTCCAATTCCAGCTCGCTGAAGATGCTGCTGTGGGTAAGGTCGAAGCCGGCTATGTAATCGAAGTCAGCGGCGCCGAGTGCGTACTGTCCGCGCACACCCGGGCGAGAACCAAGAAAACGGCGATCGCCGTCGTGGTAGGCGAGCAAGGCGCGAGCATTGGTGCCCTCCCGGATGCGCAGATGCGATATATCCACGCCTTCTGCGACCAGCGCATCGAGCACCAGCGCACCCGCCGTATCGTTGCCGACGCAACCAAGATAGCCTGTATCTGCTCCGGCACGGCGCGCCAGTACCGCCACATTCACCGCATTGCCGCCGGGATACTGCAGTGCCGCCCTTACATCCGTATCTACGGTGTTATCACCGAGGCCAAGGACGCCGGGCATCGCCGTCAGTACTCGGTCTGCCACATGTAACGCCGCGTGCCGAGCGGCTTGCCGTGCCAGACCGATAGCCGGCTCGACAGCCGTTTGAGCGCCGCCTGCAGGACGTAAGGCGCGACAATAGGGCGGATCGCGGGGTCGATCCCAGGCATCGCGAAGTCTCGCGAATCGTAGATCATCAGTCGCTCTGTGTGTTTCTTGCAGAAGCGCACCACGCGTTCCATCAACGGGCGGCTCGGGTCCTCACCCAGGATCAGGATGAGCGGCGTGTTGCGATCGACGATCTCGAACGGACCGTGGAAGAACTCGGCCGCTTCGATCGGATAGGAATGCAGCCAAAGCATCTCCATCAGGATGCACACGCCGAACACATAGGCGGTGGTGAATCCCGGACCGGACGCTACGTGGTAGAGTATGCGGTCGTCCTTGTAGCGGTGCGCCTCCTCGGTGGCGCGCGGGTCGTTCGCAACCGCAGCGTCTGCCACTGCCTCTGGCAGACGAGAGAGCGATGTCAGCAGCCGCTCGCCCAGCGCCCACTCGCTGCGACCGGTCAGAATGCCTCCCACCACCGCCTGCATCAGCATGAACAGCGCTATGAAGCTCTCCGAGGTATCGCCCGCCAACAGGGCAGTCTGCGCCAAACCCGCGAGTTGACACTCGCCGGTCAGCGTAAACGCAATGGTCGTGCACGGTTTGTCGCGCAGAAACTCAGCGGCGGCGACCGTCTCCGGGGTGGTGCCAGACTTCGAGGCGATCAGGACCAGCGTCCGGGCGTCCAGCTTGGCGGGATTCTGGGCGATGAATTCCGAGGGGAAATAGCGCCGCACCTCCAGGGTCGGGCTGACATGTTCGATCCAATAGGCAAGCCCGAGCATCGCACGGTTGGCCGAGCCATGGGCCACAAGATAGATGCGGTCGATACTGCGCGCGAGCGATCGACCGAGAGCAAAAGCGCCGGGCAAGGTCGACACAGCCTGTTGCAGGCCGTTGATGATGCCAACCGGATCGACATCCATCGCCATACCGGCGCTCTCCTGTCCGCTCTTATTGGTCTATACCAATTCAGACAGATGGTGGCAATAGGTCTATACCATCCCTATCGAAAAAGCTTCGAAAGTCCCGCGGTCGACTGGTATAGGCCAGCCATGGACCAGCCAGTCATCGCCGCGAATCCGCGGAAAGTCCCGGTCTACCGCCGGATCGAGCAGCACATCCGTGACCTGATCAACGGTCCCGAATTCGGTCCGGGCGACCGTATCCCGTCAGAGCGCGCGCTGGCAGAGATTCTGGGCGCCAACCGCATGACGGTGCGAAAGGCGATCGATGGGCTTGTGGCGCAGGGCCTGCTAGAGCGCCACAGCACC
>DATJJM010000273.1:0-2220 GCA_035492535.1 Acetobacteraceae bacterium
CGCACAATTGAAGCAGTTGCGTGTCGGCGACTGGCTGCACGTCGCGTTCATTACCTTGGTCGTGGTGGTGATTGCCTTCGGTCCGCTCCTGGCGCCCTATTCGGCAACCGAGTTCCACCCCCTGCATCCGTTGCAGCCGCCAAGTCAGAACTTCCCATTCGGCACTGATGAGTTCGGCCGCGACGTGTTCAGCCGCATCATCATCGGCGCGCGACCGACGTTGTTCCTGGCCATCTCCGCGGCTGCCCTGGGCGTGCTGCTGGGCGCCATGACAGGGCTGGTCGCCGGCTCGGCTGGCGGCGTTCTGGATGAGGCGCTGATGCGCACCATGGACGTGCTGATGTCGTTCCCCGGGCTGATCCTGGCGATGCTGGTGGTCGTCATGATGGGACCGTCGGCAGTGAACGTCATAGCAGCCATCGGCGTGGTGTTCTGGCCGCGATCGGCTCGCCTGGTGCGCAGCGTCGTCGTGGACCTGGTGCAGCGCGAGTTCATCGCTGCCGCCCGTTCACGCGGGGAATCCAAACTGTTCATCATCACGCGTGAACTGCTGCCGAACGTGCTGATGATCATCGTGGTGGATTTCAGCCTGAGGGTCACCGCGGCCATCCTGCTCGCGGCCTCGCTGGCCTATCTCGGCATCGGCGTAACCCCGCCGACACCGGCGTGGGGCCTGATGGTCCGCGACGGGCAGCAGTTCATCGAACTGGCACCCTGGCTGGTGATTTTCCCGTGTGCGGCGGTGGCGATCGTTTCCATTGGAACGATGCTGGTTGGCGAACGGCTGCGCCGCTCCATCGTGCTGCCCGGCGGCGAGCGGGTGCGATGACCGGGACTGCGTCCCCGTCTCTCACGCTCGACGTACAGAACCTGTCCATTACCTACCCGACGCGCGAAGGCGCGGTGAAGGCAGTGCGCGACGTCTCCTTCCAGATCGCGCCAGGCGAGGCCTATGGCCTCATCGGTGAGTCCGGATCAGGCAAGAGCTCCATCGCCTATGCGGCGATGCATTATCTGCGCGGCGGCGACACATCCGGCCGCATTCTGCTGGGCGATCGCGACGTCACCACGATGTCGGCTGCGGAGCTGTTGGTGATCCGTGGCGGTGTTGTGGCGATGGTGTACCAGGACCCGATGAGTTCGCTCAATCCTGCCATCAAGGTGGGCGAACAGATCGCCGAGGTGATCCGCCGCCATCGCGGCGCGGACCAACGCGACGCCTGGCAGCGCAGCGTTGCGCTGTTGACCCAGGTGCACCTGCCGCTGCCCGACGAAATGGCGCATCGCTATCCGCATCAATTGTCCGGCGGGCAGCAGCAGCGCGTGGTGATTGCCATGGCGCTTGCCGGCGAGCCGCGGCTGCTGATCATGGACGAACCGACCACCGGGCTCGATGTCACCACCGAGGCCGTGATCCTTTCGCTGATCAACGAGTTGCGCCACGCGATGCACGTTTCGATCCTGTTCATCAGCCATAACGTCGGCGTCGTGGCCCAGGTCTGCGACCGTGTCGGCGTGCTGTACGCCGGGCAGCTGGTGGAAGAGGGCACCTCGCAGCGTGTGCTGCATGCGCCGCAGCATCCCTACACGATCGGGCTGATGGGCGCGCTGCCGATGCTGGCGACGCGCCGCCGCAGGCTGAACGACATTCCCGGCGGACTGCCCGACCTGCGCGCCGTGCCGGATGGCTGTGTGTTCAATGCGCGGTGCACGTCTGCCTCGGACCATCCGTGCCGCAGCATCATGCCGCCGCTGCGGACGGTCGCACCGTTCCATCAGAGCCGGTGCCATTTCGACCAGATTGCCATCAACGCACGCCGGACGGAGAACCCCGTCGATGCGGACACGGCGAGGCCGGCCGTGGCTGCTTCCAATCTGCGCAGCCGGCTGGAGATTGTTGCCCTTCGCAAAGTGTTCGGCGGGCGGCGGATACTGCCGTTCGGGCGCGTCAGAAGCGAGGTGATCGCGGTCGATGATGCGACGCTGGAGGTGCCGCCGGGTGGAACGCTGGCAGTCGTGGGCGAAAGCGGCTCCGGGAAGACCACGCTCGCGCGCTGCGTCGCAGGGCTGATCGTGCCCGATGACGGCAACGTCCGGCTGGAGAACGAGGTCCTGTCCGCCGATGTGCGACGACGCAAGCGGACACAGCAGCAGGCGATCCAGATAGTATTCCAGAACCCCGACGCGGCACTGAACCCGCAATGGACCGTCGAGCAGATC
>DATJJM010000274.1:0-38769 GCA_035492535.1 Acetobacteraceae bacterium
ACAAGCTGCCCGCGCCCAGGGAGGGTTGGGGCGTGCCTTCGCCAGGGCCGCGCGCGGTCCTGTCACTGTGCCCCCAGATCTTCCTGCCGTGCTCGAAGCGGCGCTGGTCCGGCGGATCGGCGAGTTGCTCGGACTCGCCAGGCGCGCGGGGCAGGCTGTCGCGGGGTTCGACAAGGCGCGTGAGTGGTTGCGGAGTGGTCGGGGACGGCTGATCCTCCAGGCATCGGACGGCAGCGCGGCCGAGCGGGCGCGCTTTCTCGCCGGAGCGGCGGATTCAGTCGGGGTACTGGACCCCCTTCCGGCGATGGTGCTTGGTCAGGTGTTCGGGCGTGACCATGTGGTACACGTCGCGATCGCGTCGGGACGCCTGGGCGAACGGCTAGCGGTCGAGGCGGAACGGTTGAATGGACTGCGGAACAGAGGATCGGAGACTTCTCCGGTCGCACGATTGGATGGGGCCAACGAGCGGTAGATGAGCGAAACGAACAACGATCAGGACGCCGGCAAGGGTCGGCTCTCACTGCGGCCAGCGGGTCGCCTGGAGCTCGGCCGGACTGTCGATGCCGGTTCCGTACGGCAGAGTTTTTCGCACGGACGCTCCAAAGTGGTGCAGGTCGAGGTGCGCAAGAAGCGCGCTCCGATCGGGCCCGGTGGTGCTGCGCCCGCCACGCCCGGTACGCCGGCGCCGGCTGCGCCAGCAGCTCGTGGTCCGGCACAAGCGGAGCGCCCAGCCGTCACCAGCGTCCCGCGAGCTCTGACCGCGACGGAAACGGCAGCGCGCCAGCGTGCCTTGGTCGAGCAGCAGCGCGAAGCTGCCCGGCGCGAGGCGGAGCGTCGGGAGCAAGAGAAGATTTCGATCCTCTCGGCGGCCGAGGAAGCCCGGCGCCGCGAGGAAGAAGCGAAGAAGGCGGCCGAAGAGGAAGCGCGCCGCGCCGCCGAAGAGGCGGCCCGCCAGGAAGCGGAGGACGCTGAGCGTCAGGCAGTCGAAGCAGCTGCCGTGGCAGCGCAGGTGGCTGCCGCAGATGGCTCCTCGGCCCCGGCAGTGGCACGGCAAGCCGAACAGCCACGCCAGAGCCCCGCGGCCCCGCAGGCACCCGCGACAACGCCTTCTACGCCGACCGAGACGCTTCGTTTGCGGGCCCGTGGTGCCGAGGAAGAGGAAGAGTCACGGCCGGCACGCCGGCCAGGCGGCATCGTCGCCCCTCGCAAGCCGCAAACGGTGGTGGCCAAGAAGGGCACTGACGCGCGCCGTGCCGGTCGCATTGATGTTCAGGCAGCGATCGAGGGCGAGGACGAACGCGTCCGTTCGCTGGCCTCGGTTCGCCGGCAGCGTGAACGCGAGCGCCGTCAGGCCGAGCTCGAGCGTCTGCGCTCCGACCAGGTGAAAGTGGTGCGCGACGTCATCCTGCCTGACACGATCACAGTGCAGGAACTGGCCAACCGCATGGCTGCGCGCACCGCCGACGTGGTGAAGGCGCTGATGAAGCTGGGCGTCATGGCGACAGCGACGCATGCGTTGGATGCCGATACCGCCGAAGTGGTGGTGCAGGAATTCGGCCATCGCGCGCGCCGCGTCTCTGAGAGCGACGTCGAACTGGGGCTGGAGGGCTCGCTCGATACCGAGGATGAGCTGAAGGTCCGTCCGCCCGTCGTCACCGTGATGGGGCACGTCGACCACGGCAAAACGTCGCTGCTGGATGCGCTGCGCTCCGCGGACGTGGCGGCAGGCGAAGCTGGGGGCATTACCCAGCATATCGGTGCCTATCAGGTGCAGATGCCGGATGGGGCGAAGATCACCTTCATCGACACACCGGGCCACGAGGCATTCACCGCCATGCGTGCCCGCGGCGCCTCGGTCACCGACATCGTCGTTCTGGTGGTCGCCGCCGATGACGGTGTGATGCCGCAGACGATCGAGGCGATCCGCCACGCCAAGGCGGCCAATGCGCCGGTCATCGTGGCGATCAACAAGATGGACAAGCCGGACGCCAATCCGGGCCGTGTCCGCCAGGAGCTGCTGAGCCACGAGATCGTGGTTGAGGAGATGGGCGGCGAGACGCAGGACGTGGAAGTGTCCGCGACGCAGAAGCTCGGCCTCGACAACCTCACCGAGGCGATCACGCTGCAGGCCGAAATCCTCGACCTGAAGGCGAACCCGGAGCGTGCCGCCGAAGGCACGGTGATCGAGAGCCGCCTGGATCGTGGCCGCGGCCCCGTTGCAACGGTGCTGGTACAGAAGGGCACGCTGAAGCAGGGTGACATCATCGTGGCAGGGGCCGAATGGGGCCGTGTCCGCGCCATGCTGGACGACAAGGGGCGTGCGCTGTCCGCGGCCGGCCCTTCGACGCCGGCGGAGATCCTGGGGCTTGCTGGTGTGCCCTCGGCGGGCGAGCCGTTCGTGGTGGTGGACAGCGAAAGCCGCGCCCGCGAGATCACGGAATTCCGCACCCGCAAGCAGCGCGAGAAGGCCGCCGCGGCGACCGGCGGCGTTCGGGGTACGCTGGACCAGATGCTGGCCCGCATCCAGGCGGGCGAGCAGAAGGAAGTCGCCGTGCTGATCAAGGCCGACGTGCAGGGGAGCGCCGAGGCGATCCAGCAGACCGTGCTCAAGCTGGCGCATGAGGAAGTGAAGGTCCGCGTCCTGCTCGCCTCGGTCGGTCAGATCACTGAGAGCGACGTGCAGCTTGCCAAGGCATCGGATGCCTACGTGCTGGCGTTCAATGTGCGTGCCACATCCCAGGCGCGCGACCTGGCGCAGAAGGAAGGCGTCGACATCCGCTACTACTCGATCATCTACGAGGTGTCCGACGACATCGAGCAGTTGGTGCGGGGCAAGGTGGCGCCAAAGGCTCGGGAAAAGTTCCTTGGCTATGCCGAGGTCCGCAAGGTGTTCAGCATCACCAAGGTCGGCAAGGTCGCCGGTTGCATGGTCACCGATGGCCTGGTCAAGCGCGGCGCGGGCGTGCGCGTGCTGCGCGAGAACGTGGTGATCCACAACGGCGAGCTGTCGCAGTTGAAGCGCTTCAAGGACGACGTGCGCGAAGTGGCGCGTGGCTATGAATGCGGCCTGTCCTTCGCCAATTTCCACGACCTTCAGGAAGGCGACGTGGTCGAGTGCTTCGAGACGGAGATGGTGCCCGCTTGAGCAAGCGCGAGACGGCGGGTCCGACGCAGCGTCAGTTGCGTGTGGCGGAGGAGATCCGACATGTCCTCGCTGCCTTGTTCGAGCGGCGTGATTTCCGGGACCCTGATCTGGCCGAGGCTGAGATCACTGTCGCTGAAGTGCGTATCGCCCCCGACCTGAAGCACGCGACCGCTTTTGTGTCCCGGCTTGGACGCCCGGACGTGGATGCGCTGCTGCCTGCGCTGAAGCGTGCGACGCCGTATCTACGTGGCCAGGTCGCGCATGCGCTGCGGCTGAAGTTCGCGCCGGACCTGACGTTCCAGCCTGACAATGCAATCGATTATGCGACGAAGATCGATCGCTTGCTGCACCAGCCGGAGGTCGCACGGGATCTGGAACGGCCACCCGAATCCTAGGCTCTGTGGATTGCCAGCCCACCAAAAGCCGCCGCGAGCGTAATGGCTCTTGACAACTTCCGCTGCGCCTCCGAATCAACCGCTGGAATCAAAGCCAGAGGGGACGACGATGTCCGGCAGCAAGACCGAGATTGAACGAGTCGGTATCGCCAACAGCTACTGGGGCGTCTGTGGGTTCACGAGCACGTTCGCGGCGCTCTATCAGCTCAACACCGGCAGGAGGGCGCTCCTCCACGGCGGCGGCGTCACCACCAGGGTGCTGGCGGAAATCAAGACCTACCTGATGACACTCAAGGCCGAAGGCCAGCTTGGGCTGCTCCATGAGATCCAGACCTTCACCCGAGCCTTCCCGCCTACCCAAAAGGGTACGGACTTCAGCACCTTCACCATCGACGGCTATATCGACCGTATCAATCTGGCGGTGGGCAAGAGCGACAAGGAACTCAGGGACGAGGAACTCCACTCGATCGGCATGCCGCCTCGGGCGGTCGTGGATTACCTGAACCGCATGTGGCAGAAGAAAGCGACCCTCTCATTATTTGAAACCGGCGCGAACGGCATCATCGGCGTAAAGCGCGACGACCGGCCGATGTATGGCGGTCTCTGTCATTACATGTATCGATACGGAAGCAAGATCTATAGCTGGGGCAACACGTATTCCAGCGTGAAGAAGGCCAATAAGGACTATACCGTCATCCTGGTCATCTCGTTCTCCTGATCGTCCGGTAACGGACGTACGGCAGGGAGCGTTCTTCAAAACACGCACGCCGTGAGTGAAACGGGCATCCACGGCAGCCGCTGGGCCAGCCCCAGCATGCGAGTGCCACGGTTTAGATGCGGCAGCGATGGCCCATCTGGTGCTGGCCAACCTGGTGGCGCATTTTGCCGGCCGGGAATTGCCATCAGCGGTGGTTTGATCGCGTCTTGCGCACGAAAGCATGGTTCGTCTCCTACGGTCTGCTTGGACTGACGCAGAACGGCTTGGTGCCGGTGCTGATGCCGCTGGTCGCGCCGAGCGGATCGGCGGCGGGCTTGACCTATGCGGCGTTCTCGCTGCTGGGACTGCTCGCGCCGGTGCTGGGGACCTGGGCTGACTATACAGGGCGGCATCGTGACCTGCTGATCTGTGGAACGATCGGCGCGGGCCTCCTGCTGTTGCCGTTCGCCTGGGTGTCCGAGCCGCTGCGCATCGTGCTGGCAGCGGGTGCCGGTCTCGGGGCGATGGCGGCGACCACCGCAGGGAATGTGTTGGCGATCCAGGGAGCGGCGGAAGCCGAATGGGACACGCGCGTTGCGCTGTTGCAGCGTTATGTGAGTGCCGGACAGGTGATCGGCCTTGTAGGTGCCGGCGTGTTGGCGCAAGGCCACCCCGCCCGGGGCTTTGTGGCTGCTGGCCTCGTCCTGCTTGCTGCGGGCGCATTGGCGATAGGTTCGGCGCCGGCACGGGCGGCGCGCTCGGCCGATGCGAAGCCGCCCCCGCGGCCAATGATGGGTGGCGATGCCGGCGTCACCGGCCCGCATCACCGTGGACACCACGTGTCATGGGAGGAACTTCGCGCGTATCTCAGTGTGATCAACCAACCGCTGCGACGCTTCCTGATCGTCTGGCTGATCGCCTATCCGGCGATGAACGGGTTTGCCACTCTGTTTCCGGTCGCGATGACGCATGAGTTCGGCATGGACCCGATCCTGCCGTCCGGCGCTTATGCCATTGGCGTTGGGGCCAGCCTTCTGCTCTACGCGCCGATTGGCGCGGCAACGCATCGCATGGGTGGCACGCGGACTTTGATGCTTGGCATAGCGGCGCGGCTGATGCTGCTGGTCGCGGTCGCTCTGACGACGTTGCTCGGTGGTGGTTGGGTCGGCTGGGCCATCCTGGTCGGGTTCGCGCTGATCCAATTCGTCTGGCCGCTGCTCGCCGTTGGGGCGAATTCGCTGTCGGTCCGGCTGGCGCCTGCGGCGCGTGGCGAGAGCGTTGGGTTGTTCAACGCCGCAACGTCACTGGCGGCGGCGGTCGGTTCTGCGCTGGCCGGCGTCGTGTTCGGTGCCGCCGGATTTGCCGGACTGACGGTCGTCACGCTGGTATTTGTGGCCGCGGCACTGGTGTTGATGCTGGTGTGGTTGGGCACCAGGGCGCAGCAGTCTGGGTGACAGGCGTGCACCGTCAGGGCGTTCCGTCGGTGCCGAGCTCGCTTATCCGTCGTCGCCTTTCTTCGCTGACCGCGGCCTCGATCATCCGCCTGACGAAGCTCAGCGTGTCGACAGTGTCGCCATCCGCGCGCCGTGCCGCATCGACGCGGCGTCTGATCGCGGCCAGCACGCCCGATGCTTCCAGTTCGGCGTCAGCAACCGCCCGCAGCAGCCGCGGTAGCACTTCGTCGCAGATCAGCGCGCAGGCAGCGCTTTGCGCGCGTGCTTCTCCACTATCAGGCACAGAGCGGCGCGGCATGATGCCGGGCCGATTATCCCTTAAGCCCGGCCAGCTTGAAGCTGCGCCGCCACTGAGCGGCAACTTCGTCGAGCGCCTCTTGCGCCGTGCGTTGCCCCAGCAGGACCTGCGAAATGCCGGTGCGCAGCGTCAACTGCGCGGCCGCCCAAAGTGGGTCGCGATGATCGAGCACCGCGGTCTTGAACGCCTCACCGGCGACCGGCGCCCATGGATGCTTGGCCAGCACGGACGGGTCCTCCAGCACCGACACGCGTGGAGGCGAATTGCCAAGCTCGATGGAGCGCTTGAGCCACTGTTTCGACGCCGCCATCTGGATGAACTCGAACGACCAGTCAGTGTTCTTTGCCTTCTCAGGCACGCCCAGCATCCAGCCAGCGAGATATGTGCTGGTCTGCTTGATGTCGTCCTTGCCGGGCATCACAGAGAACGACCAAGCGCCGCCCGTCTTCGAGACGGCGGGGTTGTTCATCGCCTCGCCATATGGCGCCAGAGTCACTGTCATGGCGAACTGATCGGCTTGGCCGCCGGCGATGATGCCGTCGAACTCCCAGGTCAGTGATGCGGGATTGGTGACCTTGTACTTCGTCATCATGTCGCCGTAGAACTGCAATGCACTGACGGCGGCTGGCTGGTTGACGAAGATTTCGCCGGTTTTTGGATCGTAATAGTGTCCGCCCGACGAACGCAGGAACGGCGTGAAGCTGCCCAGCATAGCGGGCCCCTGCCGCCCCATGCAGCCAAAGCCGAAACGGCTTGGTGCGCCCTGCTTCGTGGTGGCTTCCGCTGCGGCCAACAGCTCCGTGAAGTTGGTCGGCACCTTGCTGATGCCGGTCTGTTCCAACAGCTTCTTCTGGTAGAAGAAGATTCCGGTGGTGACACGATAAGGAATGCCGGACAGCTTCCCGTCATATGTTGCCATGTTCTGCACGGCGGGCAGGAAATCCGCCCAGTCGAAATCGGCATGCTTGCTCGCAGCCTTGTGCAGCAGTTCCGTATGGTCCTGCATATGGCGCGAGACCCAGCCGGCCATGCTGGCATCCCACTGCACGATATCGATGCCGCCTTCGCCCGCGCTCAGCTCGGCCTTCAGCCGTGCAACCAGCGCGTCGATCGGCAGCAGCGTGTATTCGATCTTGATGCCTGTGGCTTTCTCGAAGGCGGGTGCCACTTCCTCGACCAGGCATTTGTGCCAGGGACCGTTGTCTCCGACAAAGACCAGCTTGTCCGGCTTGGTCTGCGCACGCGCCACGCGTCCCGTGGTTGCGACCGCTCCGGCGGCCAACGAGGCTTGCAGCAACTGGCGACGGAACAGTCCGTGTGGCGTGTCCATTGTTATCCTCCCGTGGTTCGTTCTCAGCCTTTGACCGCGCCGGACGACAGGCCGGCAACGAGATGACGCTGTGCTGCAAATGAGAACAGCAGCACCGGCAGGACGACAAGCACACAGGATGCTGTCATGGCGCCCCAGTCCACGCCGACATCGCCGGAGAAGCTCGCCATCAGCACCGGCAATGTGCGCGTCGCATCGGTGGTGAGCACGGCAGCGAAAATGAAGTCGTTCCATGCGAGCAGCAGTGTCAGGATGGTCGCCGCGACCAGCCCTGGACGCACCAGTGGCAGCACCACCAAGCGGAAAGCGGCGAAGCGACTGGCACCATCGACCCAGGCACTTTCCTCCAACTCACGTGGCAGCTCCTCGAAGAAACCACGCATGATCCACACGACCAGCGGCAGGCTGAATGTGGTGTAGGCCAGGACCACGCTGAACCGCGTGTGGGCCAGTCCGAGCTTGCTGAACAGCACGTACATCGGGACCAGCACGGCGATCGGTGGCAGCATGCGCATGACCAACAGCGCCATGAAAAGCGGGCTGTGGCCGGTAAAACGGAATCGCGCGAAGGCGTAGGCGGCGGGCACGCCGACACAGATGGAGAGCAGGACGGCCTCGATGGAGATCAGCAGGCTGTTGATGAACGCGGTCTGGAACGCGCCCGTGCCCAGCATCGTGGCATAGTTCTGCAATGTCGGTGTCCAAAGGAACAACGGCGGCGACGCGAACACCTGCATGCGCGTCTTCAACGACAGACCGACGATCCACAGCAGCGGGAACAGGAACAGCACCAGCAATGCCAGCAGCGCAGCATAGGCGGAGATGCCGCCGATGATCTTGCGCCGGCGCATCAGCGTGTCCCCTTGCGGCCGATCAGCGCGACGAACGCCAGGCAGGCGACCAACGCGATCAGCAGCATCACCCACGAAGCTGCCGCGCCGAGGCTGAGATCGAACTGAACGAATGATGCCTGATACGTGTAGACCGACAGTAGCAATGTCGCGTTCGCCGGGCCTCCGCCGGTCATCACGTAGACATTGTCGAAGGCGCGGAATTCGAAGATCGCGCGCAGCAGCAGTGCAACGAGCAGGTACGGCCGCAGCAGCGGCAATACGACGTGCCAGAAGCGTTGCAACGCGTTGGCGCCATCAATCGCCGCGGCCTCCATCGGTTCATGCGGCAACGAGCGCAGGCCGGCGAGCGCCAAGATCGTGACGAATGGCGTGTTCTGCCACACGCTGGCAAAGCCCACTGAGATCAACGCCAGCCACGGATGACCAAGCCAGATGACGTTTCGGCCGATGAGATAATCGATGATGCCGTGGTCCGGATCAAGCAGCAGCTTCCAGCACAGCGCAGCGACTATCGGTGTCATCATCATCGGCACAATCAGCGCGGTGCGGAAGAACGTGATGAGCGGCAGATCGAGATTCAGCAACAGAGCGACGCCGAGGCCCAACAGAAGTTCTGCGAGCACGGTGACCGCGGTGTACCCGAGCGTCAGGGTCAGGCTGCCGATGAAGGCTGGATCGGTCAGCAGCGCCTGGTAGTTGTCGATGCCGGCGAACTGGCCACCGAACAGCGTTTCGTCGGCGCTCCAGCCTTCCATGCTGAGATAGAGTGAGAAGGCCAGAGGCAGGCCGAACACCAGCAACATGGTCAGTGCCGTTGGCGATATCGCCAGCAACACGAACACGCGATCGAGCGCGCGCGATAACCATCCGCTGCCCGACGACGCCGATCGCTGCACTTCGCCTGTATCTGTCGCTGGTGTCGCTATTGCCGGCGCAACGCCTGCGTAGGGCACCGTCTTCGACGACGGACTCAAGAGACCTCCTCCAGATTTCGCAGGAGGCTACACAGTGAGGCCGGACGGGACAACGGCGAGCCTCATTAGCGCTGCCGTTCTTTGCGTGAAGACAACCAGCCTATGACCTGGCGACGGAACATCAGCGCAGCCACGACAATGACGATGCCGACGATCCAAAGGACCTCAAGCGATCCATCGCCTCCGTCTGGCGAGATGCCAAACCACCGCTCGATGAAATCCATTCGCGTCGCTCCAAGCTGTCAGGTGATGTGCAGTCGTTCCAGCGTGGTCAGTGTCTGTCAAGCGATGACCTGGGAGATCGACCGGTCGGCGGCGAAGCGGTTGATGTCGGCAATGTCCCCCGACACGATCGCATCCAGCTTTGCGATTTGCGCATCAACCTGATCCATGATCTGCCGCGATACCGCAGTGGCTGGAGCAGTCGGTGCCATATCGGCAATGGCGACCGTGTTGATCAGGTCTACCAGCGTGTCGTTCAACCCTGCTGGATGGCGCAGTGTGTCGCGTGGCGACTCGCGATCGACATCAACTAGCACGCGCTCGATGCCAGACAAGGCTGTCGCGGTGGATCTGGCCTTCTCGGTCAAATCCGCGTGGCTCTCGCCAAGCTTTTCGATCAACACGCGGAGCTGGGAATGGAGGCGACGAATGCGATTGACCGCAGCGTTCAGCGCGGAGGTCTTGGCATTCAGCTCGTGCAGCAGCGCAAACTGCTTTGCGTAGTCGTCGTGCGTTGTGCTGAGCCGTGGGTCCCCTGTGACCAGGAGATCAGCGACGTGCGTCGCGTCCCCGACTGACAGCTCCACGCGGTAATTGCCGGGCAACACCGTTGGGCCCGATTGTGGCTCAGGCTCGGAGGTCAGCGGCTTGTTCTTCTGCGTGGCCCACGGGGAATCGATGCGTTCCGGACCGCGATGCTTCATGTCCCAGATATAGCGATTGAGGCCTGGACGAGTGGTGGGTCGGCGGGCAACTGGCAGCGTGGCATCATCGCTGTTCAGCGTGTTGACAAGCGCGCCCTTCGCATCGCGAATGCTGAGCGAAATCGGTCCGGACATGGTGTCGTCCAGCCAGTAGTACACGATGGCGCCATTCGGGGGATTTTCACCGACATCCAGATGCTCCCGGTGCCTGGTGCCATCAGGAAGTTCGTGCGTCGCGATGCCACCGCCGATCCCGAAGGTGATTGCGAAGGCATAGGGGCCTCGCACGCCGGCCATCGAGCCGAAATGCAGCCTGGTGCGAATTGTTTCCCGCGGTGGGATCAGGCGCGTGGCGGTGCTGCCATCCGCCAGCGCGCGCAGCGGCGCGATGTCATCGAGGATCCAGAATGAGCGGCCATGCGTACCGGCGATGAGGTCGGCATCCTTGATCTTGAGGTCGTAGACGGGAACGACAGGCAGGCCGCCTCGCATGCGTATCCAGGTTTGTCCGTCATCGGCGCTGAAATGGATGCCCGTTTCTGTGCCAACGAACAGCAATCCTTGCTGACGCCGATCGGCGCGTATCACACGGGTGATCTCGTTGCGTGGCAGGTCACCCGTGATCGAACGCCAGGTGCGTCCGCCGTCGGTCGTGCGGAACAGGTAGGGTTGGTAATCCGCGAGTTTGTAGCGTGTCGCCGCGATGTAAACGGTGTCTGCGTCATGCGCCGAAATTTCGACGCAGCCGACATAGGCCAGCTCTGGCAGCGCAGGTGGCGTCACATTCCGCCACGAGGCACCATTGTCGTCCGTCACGTGTACCAGGCCGTCATCCGTCGATGCCCAGATCTCGCCCTTGCGATGCGGGGACTCGACCACGCAGGCGCAGGTGGCATGGACTTCGGCGCCCGCGCTCTCAGCGGTGATATCGCCGCCGGACGGCCCCTGACGCGACCTGTCGTTCAGGCTGAGGTCCGGAGAAATCTCCTCCCAACTCATGCCCTCGTCCCTGGTGCGGAAGACATGGTTGCCGCCGGCGTACAGGACACTGGCGTCGTGCGGAGAAAAGACGATCGGGAAGGTCCAGGCGAAGCGGTATTTCATGTCCCTCGGCGCGATGCCAGTCGATTCCTCCGGCCACACATTCACGAGCTGGATCTGGCCGGTGCGATAGTCATAACGCTGCAGGGCTCCGGCGCCACCGGGGCTGGAGCCGACAGCACCGCAATAGACGATATTGGAGTCATCCGGCTTGACGGCGATAAAGCCGCTCTCGCCCGTTCCCGGATAGCTGCAATCACCGAGCGTGATGGCGCCCCAATAGCTGGCACTGGGCACGGCAATCGACGTGTTGTCCTGCTGCGTGGCGAACACGCGGTACGGATACCGGTCGTCGGTGTCGATACGATAGAACTGTGCGGTCAGCTGATTGTAGATGGACGACCAGGTGATGCCGCCGTTGAATGAGATGCAGGCGCCGCCGTCGTTGCCCTGCGCCATGCGGGCCGGAGCGTTCGGGTCGATCCAGAGATCATGGTTGTCCCCGTGAGGCGTCGGGATTTCGGTGAAGCTGGTGCCGCCATCGGTCGATTTCCACATTTGTAGATTGAGCACGTAGACGGTCTCGCTGCTGCGCGGATCGGCGAAGACATGGGTGTAGTACCACGGACGATGCATCAGGTCGCGGTTCGAGGACACCAGGACCCAACGGGCACCGAAATCCTCGCTGCGATAGAGACCTGTCCTGTTGCCAACAGTTTCGATCAGCGCCCAGACGCGGCCTGGCTTCGCCGGCGATACCGCGACGCCGACCTTGCCGATCGGGCCATCCGGCAGCCCGGGTGCTCGTGTGAGTTCATCCCACGTGTCGCCTCCGTCGGTCGAGCGGAACAGCCCGCTGCCAGGACCGCCGCTGGAGATGTTCCAGAAATTCCTGCGGGTTTGCCAGAAAGCAGCAAACAGGATCCTTGGGTTGTTGGGATCCATCGACAGGTCGATCGCACCGGTATCGGCATCGCGATACAACACCTTTTCCCAGGTCCTGCCGCCGTCGCGGCTCCGGAATACGCCGCGGTCCTGGTGCGGACCGAAGATGTCGCCGAGGGCGGCGACATAGACGATGTCGGGATTGCGAGGGTGGATGCAAATCCGACCGATATGCTTGGTTTCGCCCAGACCCGCATGCGACCAACTACGGCCGGCATCCATTGACTTGTATATACCATCGCCATAGGAGACATCGAGGCGGATTTCCGTTTCGCCGGTGCCCGCATAGATTACGTTGCGATCCGCCGAGGATACCGCGATCGCACCGATGGCGGCACTGCGCAGGAAGCCATCCGAGATGCAGCGCCAATAGATACCGCCGTCGATGGTCTTCCAGATACCGCCGGCGCAGGCACCGAAATAGAACACCATCGGGTCGACGGGATCACCCGCAACGGCAACCACGCGGCCACCGCGTGCCGGGCCGATGCAGCGCCATTTCAGCGCATCCAGATTACCGAGGGTGGCGAGGTGAGACCAGTCAGTCATTACGGCGACGCTTCCTTGCAGTTCGAGAGAGCGGGCTATATGGCCTGCGCCGGCATCGGTGAGAAATTCTTGAGCCGTGCGTGTGGTGCTTCCGCTGAATTGCGGGGAAGGCTACACATCGGGGCGCAATGCGACAATGAGCGCTGGAGGATGTGAACAATGAAGATCGCGGACGCGTCCGAGCGCACATGAAAATTATCGACGTGAAAAGCGCGGTAATCGGACGTAGTCCGGTCGTGCGCATCGTGTCGGATGCGGGGATCAGCGGCTTTGCTCAGGTGGAGACGTTCAAGCCGTATCTGAAGCCGCACATCCTGGCTTTGCGCGACGCGTTGATCGGGCAGGATTCGACGAATATCGAACGCGTGATGCAGCGTATCCGTCAGCGTGGCGCATTCAAGCCGTGGGGTGCCGCTGTCAGCGTGATCGAGATTGCGTTGTGGGACCTGGCCGGCAAGGCGGCGGGAGTGCCTGTTTACAAGCTGCTCGGTGGCAAGGTACGCGATCACGTGCGCACATATAACGGCTCGCTGCGCGTGCCGCTGGGTGGTTATACGCCGGAGCACTACGCAGCGGATTGCCGCCGCATGATGGCGCTCAACGAGGGCTTCACCCTCATCAAGCAGTCGATCGCGTTTCACAGTCCAATGCGGCGGGAGATTCCGGATTTTTATCTCGGCGAGCCGGTCGAGGCACCGTTCCATGGCTGGCACGATAGCGGACTGCTGACCGGGCGCGGGATGCAGCACCTGATCGATTGCGTCGCTGCGATGAAGGCGGTGACGGGCGACGCTGTCGGGCTCGCCCTGGATTGTGGGCCGGGCTGGGCATTGCCTGATGCGATCCGCTTCGCGCGCGCAGTGGAGCCGTTCAACCTGGTCTGGCTCGAAGACATGCTGACGGGCGACTACAGCCCGTTCGTCAATGCCGATCTCTATCGTGAGCTGACGCAGGCGACCGCAACCCCGATCCACACCGGTGAGCAGATCTATCTGCGACAGAACTTCAAGGAGCTGATCGAGCGGAATGCGGTGCGGGTCATCGGACCCGATCCGTGCGACGTCGGCGGGATCGCCGAACTGAAGTGGATCGCGGAGTTCGCCGACCTGCACGGCGTGTTGATGGCGCCGCACGGAACGGGCGATGGCTTGTTGGGGCTGGCCGCGCTGGTTCAGGTGTGCGCGACGCTGCCGAACAACTTTATCGCGTTCGAATACCCGAGCGGCAATCCGGCGTGGTGGTATGACATCGTCGATGGTTTGCCCGATCCGATCGTGCGCAACGGGCGGATCGAGGTGTGGGACCGGCCGGGCTTGGGCGTGGAGATCAATCCAGAGAAGGCGCGGCCCTATCTGGTGGCGGAGGATGCTGCGTTCTTTGACTGAGCCGGGCGCACTCAGGATTTCTTAAGACGCTGCACCGATGCTGCACGCATGCGGCGGATGGTGTGCCTGGACGGGCTGCGCGGCGTGCTGGCTTGCTACGTCATGCTCAGCCACACGGTGCCATTCGCGCCGCTGCCACACTGGCTGCACTGGCTGTTCCAGCACGGCGGCGCCGGGGTCGATGTGTTCTTCATCCTGAGCGGCCTGGTGATCGTGCAATCGCTCGACAGCTTCGGGTATCGCGCGAAGCCGTTCCTGATTGCGCGGGTGGCGCGGATCTATCCTGTGTTCCTGGTGGTGTTTGCCCTCGCGGTGATGGTGCAGCCGATCGCCACGGGCTTCGAGCGGATGGCGTGGATCGGGCCGGACAACCCGGCGAGGTTCATCTGGTCGGGAGGGTGGCCATCGGCGTGGGGCGTGTTCGTGGTGACGCATCTCACGATGACGCACGGGTTGTTCCCCAACGGGGTGCTGCCGGACCTGTGGGTGGGATTCCTCGGTGCGGCGTGGAGCCTGTCCACCGAGTGGCAGTTCTATGTGCTGGCGCTGCTGGTGGGCGTGCGGCTTGGGTCGATACGGATGGCCTGGTTGTTTCTGGCGATGGCTGCCGTGGCGGTGGCCTGGCAGGCCTCGGTGCCAGAGGGGTGGCAGTTCAGTCGGGCGTTCCTTCCCAACAAGGCACAGTACTTTGCCCTCGGGATCGTCAGTGCCGTGGTGATGCGCGGTGGGTGGAAAGCGTATTGGCCGGTGCTTGCTGCGACTTTGCTGGCCTGCGGTGTGCAGGGTGGCATCGACAAGCTGCTGCCGCCTCTGGTTTGGACAGTGTGTCTGGCGGCGCAATACGTCTCATCCACACCTTCGGCCAAGAAACAGGATGCAGCTACGTTCGCATATACAACAGATGTCGGCGCCCTATCCAGCCGCCTCCGACTCGAGCGGGGACAGGTGCTCCGCCTGGTGGCTCTTGTGCTCGAATCGCGACCGCTGGTCTGGCTCGGTGCGGTGTCCTACTGCATCTACCTGGTCAACGAGCCGGTACAGAAACTTCTTGGCGTCTCGCTGTCACTGCTGGTGGGTGGCAATGTCACGCTGTTTACCGTGCTGTGGCTCCCGGGAGCCACAGTGCTGCCACTGCTGGCGGCATGGTGGCTGCACGAATGGATCGAGCTGCCGGCCCAGCGTTACGGCCGTGGCATTGCCTTGGCGACAGTGAACGTCCAGTAGCGAGGCGACCGTCTCTCGCGCAGTGCCTTTGCCTCATAGCGCGTCGGCGGCCAGTCCAGGGGGCGTTCGGTAGCAGGGGTTGCCGAGCGAAACAGCGTCGTCCCGGCCATCACCTCTTGCACCCAGGCCTGATAGGTCGGGTCATCGGTTGCCACGCGCCATTCGCCGCCCGGTTTCAGCACGCGAGCCAGCAGAGGCAGTATCGCCGGATGGACGAAGCGCCGCTTGGCGTGGCGGGCCTTGGGCCACGGGTCCGGGAACAGCAGAAATAGGCGATCCAGCGAGTCGTCCGGCAGCTGTCGCAGCAGCACTCGCGCATCGTCTTGCCACAGGCGCAGGTTGCCTGGCAGCGGTGCGGTTGCCTCACCGCCTTCCGGCACCAGACGGGACAGCAGCGAGCAAATGCCGTTGACGAAGACTTCGCAGGCGATCAGCCCCACATCGGGGTGTGCAACAATCTGAGCCAGCGCGTGTTCACCACCGCCGAAGCCCACTTCCAGCCAGAGGGTCTCAGGACGCCAGGACGGGTCATAGACCAGACGCGGCAAGGTCACTTCCAGCAGGCGTTCCTGCCGCGACCGCAGACGGTGGCCGCGGGCGCGGCCATAGAGCCGCTCGGGCGGCGGCTTCAGCGCCTGAGAGCGGCCTTCAGGCCCGGTGCAAGGTCGGTCTTCTCCCACGTGAACGTGCCCTTTTCCGGGTCAGGCTCGCGGCCGAAATGGCCGTAGGCCGAGGTGGGAACATAGATCGGCCGGTTCAGATGCAGGTGCTCGCGGATGCCGCGAGGTGAGAGGTTCACGAGGTCGCGCAGAGCCTTCTCGATCCGGGTCTCGTCCACGTCCTTGCCGGTCCCTTGCAGGTCCACATAGACCGACAGCGGCTGGGACACGCCGATGGCGTAGGCGATCTGGATGGTGCAGCGGTCCGCGAGGTCTGCCGCGACCACGTTTTTCGCCAGGTAGCGGCAGGCATAGGCCGCGGAGCGATCCACCTTGGTGGGGTCCTTGCCGCTGAACGCGCCGCCGCCGTGCGGGGCGGCGCCGCCATAGGTGTCAACGATGATCTTGCGCCCGGTCAGGCCGCAGTCGCCGTCCGGGCCGCCGATGACGAACTTGCCGGTGGGGTTCACGTAGAACTCGCGCTCTGGCGGCATCCAGCCGGCGGGCAGTGTGGTTTCGACGATCGGCCAGAGCATTCGCTTGATCTCGGCCTGTTCCAGGTCTTCGACGTGTTGGGTGGAGACCACGACAGCGGTGGCACCCACCGGCTTGCCATCGATGTAGCGCAGGGTGACCTGGCTCTTGGCGTCAGGCAGCAGGCCAGCCACAGACTTGTCGCGCGCGTGGCGCAGTTCGCGGATGCGGCGCAGGATCTCGTGGGCATAGAAGATCGGGGCCGGCATCAGGCCGGGTGTCTCGCGACAGGCGTAACCGAACATCATGCCCTGGTCGCCGGCGCCCTCGTCCTTGTTGCCGCCTGCGTCCACGCCCTGGGCGATGTCCGACGACTGGGCATGCAGGTGGACGCTGACCTCGGCGTGCTTCCAGGAAAACCCTTCCTGGTCGTAGCCGATGTCGTGGATCGCCATCCGCGCCAGGTGCGTCAGGTACTCGGGGGTGATGGTGTCGGGACCACGGGTCTCGCCGGCCAGCACAACCCGGTTGGTGGTGACCAGGGTCTCGCAGGCAACGCGGGCGTAAGGGTCAGCGGCGAGATAGGCATCCAGCACCGTATCGCTCAGCCGGTCGGCAACCTTGTCTGGATGGCCCTCGGAGACGGACTCGGAGGTGAACAGGAACTCGCCCGTGTCGCGCATGAATGGGTTCTCTCTGGTCGCGGGAGGATCGTCGGGGTTTGGCGGAAACGTCTGGGAGGGTCAAGGGCGACGTCCTGCCGTTGTCACGCGCCCGCGCACCGCGAGTTCCGCCACCGGGCCTGAGCGATAGTTGGCGATCGGTTGCAGCGTGTTGCCGTCGCGGCGGGTGTGCGCGCCACCGCGCACTGTTGAGCCCGTGTTGATACGCGACCAGAATACACTTCCGGCATGGCAACCGAGCAGGTTTGTGGTCTCGAACTCCAACACGACGGGTGCGTCGGCATGGGGACGGCACCGCTGGCAGGCGCGGAGAAATGCATCGCGCCGACGCGGCTCGGTCCAGAAGAACACGTGGCCGTTGATGTGCCGGCGCCAGGCATTCGGTTGGTCCCGGAACAAGCCGGCAAGCGTGGGTCGCAGGCGATCGTCCGGCATGACCTGCGGCCGGATGACCGCGATGCGTCCCCGGCCCAGGGGCAGCGTGCGGAAGTCATCGCGGTTGGCGCCATCGTCGGCGACGCCGGCGATCCGGAACAATTCAGCGGTGGGCAAGAGACCGGTCTTGGGCAGCCAGTCGCCGGCACCCTCCGCCTCGATGACGTGCCAGACGACAGGGTAGCGGGAGGCAAATCGGGTGACGCCGTCGTTCAAGCCATCCCCAGCACGTCCATCATCGAATAGAGCCCCGGCCTGCGACCGGCCACCCAGAGGGCGGCGCGCACGGCGCCGGTGGCAAAGGCACGGCGATCGAAGGCGCGATGGGTGAGGGCGATGTGCTCGGTGGCAGCAGCAAAGATCAGAGTGTGCTCGCCCACGACCTGGCCGCCGCGGAGTGCGGCGAAGCCGATGGCGCCGGTCTTGCGCGCGCCGGTGTGGCCGTGGCGGCCGCTTTCCATCACGTCGGACAAGGCGACTCCGCGGCCCTTGGCGACGGCGCGGCCCATGCCGATCGCGGTGCCCGAGGGGGCGTCCACCTTCTGGCGGTGGTGCATTTCCATGATCTCGGCGTCATACGCCTCCGCCGGGAGGGCGGCACCCATGCGTTCGGCGAGCGCCAGCACCAGGTTGACGCCGGCGGAGAAGTTCGAGGCGTAAACAACGGGGATGCCGCGAGCGGCGTCCGCGACAGCGGCTTCGTCCGCATCGGACAGGCCGGACGTGCCGAGAATCCAGCCCTTGCCGGATTTCGCCATGGCGGCGGCAGTGGGCTGCGCCGTGGCGGCGTGGGTGAAATCGATCACGACGTCAGATGCGGCAGCGAGGGCAGGGATGTCCGGGAACAAGGTTAGGCCGGACGGGGACGCCTTGCTGCGACTGGTGCCCCCTGCAAGTTCGGCACCGGCCGCACGCACTTCCTCGACCAGCAGTTGGCCCATGCGTCCGCTGATACCGGCAATGCCAATCCTAGGTGCCATGTCCCCCTCCCTCGTCGTGTCCATTCTGGACGCTCGCGACAAATCGGCATAGCGACCCGAACAGGGTCGGGTCGGAGATCGCGCGAGGGACCTTGTGCTGACCACCGAGCTGGCCGCGCTGCTTCATCCAGGCGGCGAAGGTGCCTGGGAGTACGGCAACAATGTCGGGATCCCGCATCCCGAACCCTGCCGAACGATGGGCGCGATAGTCATCGTTCCTGCCGGACAGCTCCGCATCGAGCGTCTTTGCGAACTGCCGCAGGTCCGGTGAGCGGGCGGCAAACTCGACGATATAGCGGTGGCCGCCGCGCGAATCCGATGCGTCCGGGAACACGGCACCGACGGCATAATCCGTGACATTGGCGCCGGTTCCAGCGGCGGCACGACTGATCGCTGCATCGATATCCTCGCCGGTCAGATGCTCACCGAATGCAGAGAGGAAGTATGACAGCCGTCCGGTCACCAGGAGGCGTGGTGGTGCGAGATCGACGAAGCGGATGACATCGCCAACAAGATAGGACCACAGGCCAGCGTTCGTGGAGACGGCGATCGCGTAATCAACGCCTGTCGTCACGTTGGAGAGCCAGAAGCGAGCTGGCTTGTCGGCATCGACTTCAGCCACCGGAACGAACTCGTAGAAGATGCCGTTATCGACTTGCAGACGCATGCCGTCTCCGGAGCCGCTGTCTGCGATGGCAATGAAGCCCTCGCTGGCCGGATAGACCTCGCGCAATTCGGCGCGGGTTCCGCGCAGCAGTTCTACGAACTGGTCCTGATAGGCGGCGAAGTTGACCCCGCCATGGATCAGCAGTTCGAGGTTGGGAAATGCCTGAGGAACACCGTCTGAGAGACGGTGAAAGAAGATGAGCAGCCAGCTCGGCGTGCCGCTGATGACGCGGATGTCCTGATCGCGGCAGGCGGACACAAGCCGTTCGACCTTTTCCTCCCAATCGGTGCGGAGGGCGAGATCGCGCGGCGGGAATGTATAAGCCCCCGCCCACCACGGTGTCTGGTGCGCGGCGACGCCGCTGAGATCGCCGGCAAGAATGCCTGGCGCAAGCTCCGTGAGATCGGTGCTGCCGCCGAGCATGAAGCTCTTGCCACCCAGCACGCTGCTTTGTGGCCGGTTCGCGAGATGGTGCACCAGGATGTCGAGCGCGGCGCGTGCATTCGAGCGGTTCATTGCGACGGAGCACGGGATGTATTTGGTCGTGCCGCTCGTGGTGCCAGAGGTCAGGGCGAAGAATGGGACGGTGCCTGGCCAGGAGCAGTCTGTCAGTCGGGGGAAGCTGGGCTGCCAATAGGTTTGCCACATGTCTTCATAGCGACGCAGAGGGACATGGGCCTGGAAGTCGTCAACGCTCCGGATATCGCTGAATCCGTGATCGCGGCCGAAGCGCGTGGTGCTGGCATGCCGCACCAGTTGCAGAAGCTGACGCTGCTGTTCGGCGACGGGATCCAGGGCGGCGAGTCTGGCCAGGCGCCTGCGGGCGTAGTGGCGCAGGAGAAAGGTTGCATCGAACGGCACACGACTCACGGCGTCAGATCCATGCGATGGGCGAATGTCGCACGTGCTGTCTCGGCGCGGAGTGGCACGGCGATGTATTCGTTGCGCACGAACGGCCTGACCTGGTCGATGAAGGTCGTGCTGCCGGGCCATCCGTCCTGGCCGCCGGCGAGCGCGAACAGGTTGAGATCCGGATCGGACAGGTCGGAAATGTGGCGCGCCGTGGAGCCGTAGCCACAGCCGTGGATACGATCCGTCAGGCCGTGCGCGGTCTTCATCAGCGTGTCGTTGCCGCCACCGATGGCGAGGTCGGTGAAGCGCCAGCGCCGCCCGATGACGGGAAGCATGGAGAGAGGATGACCGAGGCGCAGCCGATGGCGACTGCCCCAGGTGGCGCGCGGGCCAAAAGATCTGGCGGCCTGGCGTACCGCACACTGCAAGGCACGCTGCCGCCGTTCGGACGGGGCTGTGACGATCTCGCTCCAGACCAGGCGGCGGGGGGTTCCCCAGGCGAGACTATAGGCGGTGAGGCGCCGCTTGCTGACGAGCCGGTGTGCAATCGCATGGTTGAGCAGCTCGAAGGCAAGGGCGCCTCGTGAGTTCGAGGTGTAATTGCCGTCCCAGGAGGCTAATGCATCGACGAGCTGCTGCTGACGGGCAGGAACGGGTGGCAACCAGCGCAGGAGTTGCTGGCACTGTGCGAGGCCTTGCTGCCAGTGGACGTCGCCCTGGATGCCTATTGCTCTCGCGATCGTGGCGGCATCGGTCGAGGACAGCAGGTGATCGAGCCGGCGCCTGCGATCGGGCCGCGAAAACTGGTGTCCGATGAAGATGCCGCAGTCCGGTGGGCGCTCGTTGGCCGAGGCGATGAAGTCGTGCGCAGGATCGAACTCGTGCGGCAGATCGCCGCCGGTGATCGGATTGTCCCAGCCTTGTTGGCGATCCAGCGTGAGGACCAGATCGTCGGAGGGAAACCTGGCGCGGCGCGGCAGGTGCACTGCCATCAGCTTGCCGATATGCCCTTCGGTGTCGGCGTACAACATGTTCTGCCCAGGAACCGAAAATCCATCCAGCGCGGCGCGATACTCATCCCAGTTGCGCGCACGATTCACCGCCAGCATAGCCGTCACTTCATCGCTGGGACGATGGCCCATCCAACGCAGGGCCAATGTCTCTGTCATCACTGGTCCCGAGGGCGAGTTGCGCACCTTGACTGTTCGCGGCCTGCCCCATCGAACTTTGATCTGCTGCTCGGTTTCTTCGATGCCGTTCGAGACAGCAACCACGTCGCTGCTTGCCGCATGCAGGCTTGTGCCGCCCCACGCGATCCACGGATTGCGACCGAGCGCCACGAAAGGGAGTCCCGGCAGCATCAATCCGACCACGTTGTAGGACGGCGACTTGAGCGCGGCGATCAGCCATGGGTTCGGCAGGACCAATGGCAGGTGCGGGTCATTGGCGATCACCGGCGCGCCGCTTTGCGTCCGGCCGGCCCCGATGACCAGCGAATTGCTGCCGGAACGTATCGGCGCGCCGAGCAACTCAGCGGAATCGAATGAAAGCGAATCGGCTTCAGCGAGCTTGCGCCACAGCGCGGGCCAATCTGGATCCCTGCGAAATTGCAGCAGGCGTAGCCAGACCAGCCAGTTGACGTCGGCGCTCATCAGTCGGCCGACAGTCAGCACGTCGGCTGCGGTCCAGGGTTCGCGCTGCAACGCGAACAGGGAGAACTCCGGGGGCAGGGACGGCGCGCGCATCAGTTGATGGTTGATGCCGCGCGCGAAAGCTTCCAGCCAATCGCGTGTCGCGGAGGGCATCATCGCCAGCATGCCGGGGACGACACGGCCCGAATCAAGCGTGCGGAGCTGGCGATCGATGTCGACTCCAGCGGCCCCAATCATTTCGGCGAGGCGGCCGTGGGACAGGCGGCGCAGCACCTCAAGCTGTCCGAGACGAAGCTGGGCATGGACGATCCCGAGTGCGGTTGCCGCGTCGTGGTCCGTGCTGGCTTCGATGAACGGGATCTGGTGATCGTCCCAGTGTATCGTCACCGGTCGATCGAGCGGCGCCTTTTCACGCGGGACCATCGCGAGACGGTCCTGCAAGCTGACGGTGGGGCGGGGTCGGGCGGCATCCCGGATCAGGTGGGCGAGCAGGCGCCCGACACCGATGACCCGGTCGAGGCGGGTCGGCCTAGCCGCGGCCGCCCTCGAAGAATTCCTTCACCTTGGAGAAGAAGCCCTCGCTTTCGGGGCTGCCCTTACCGTGGCCTTCGGCTTCCGCTTCGAATTCCTCGAGCAGCTCGCGCTGGCGGCGTGTCAGGTTCTGCGGCGTCTCGACCGAGACTTGTATATACATGTCGCCTCGCACCGAGCTGCGCAGGACCGAGAAGCCCTTGCCGCGCAGGCGGAACTGGTCGCCCGTCTGCGTACCGGCAGGGATCTTCACCTTCGCCTTGCTGCCATCGATCGACGGCACCTCGACATCGCCGCCCAGCGCCGCCTGCGTCATACGGAGTGGCACGCGCATCAGGATGTTGGATCCGTCGCGCTGGAAGATCGGATGCTGGCGTATCGCCACGTGCACATACAAATCGCCGGGCGGAGCGCCCTGTCCGCCTGCTTCGCCTTCGCCGGCGAGACGAATACGCGTGCCGTCCTCCACGCCAGGTGGGATCTGCACCTGCAACGTGCGCTCGCGGCCGACCGTGCCGACGCCGTGGCAGACCTTGCAGGGATTGCGGATCGTGCGGCCGGCGCCGCCGCAGGTGGGGCAAGTACGCTCGACCAGGAAGAAGCCCTGCTGACTGCGGAGTTTGCCCGTCCCCTTGCAGGTGGCGCAGGTGTCGGCGGCGCGCATCTTGTCCTCGGAGCCGGTGCCGGAGCAGGCGTCGCATGTGACGCGCGTGGGCACGCGCAGACTTGACTTGGTACCGGAGAAGGCTTCCGTGAGTTCGATTTCGACGGCCTGGCGGATGTCGTTGCCGGCACGGGTACGGCCTGAACCACCGCCGCGGCGACCTCCCATGAACTCGCCAAACATCTGCTCGAAGATGTCGCCCATGCCGCCGGCGGCCTGGAAGTCGAAGCCGCCGCCGAAGCCGCCCTGTCCGCCCTGTTCGAACGCGGCGTGGCCGTAGCGGTCGTAGGCAGCGCGCTTCTGGTCGTCCTTCAGAATGTCGTACGCTTCGTTGATTTCCTTGAACTTGGCTTCCGCCTGCCGGTTCCCCGGATTGCGATCGGGGTGGTACTGCATGGCGAGCTTGCGATACGCCTTCTTGAGGTCCTCGGTGCCCGCTTCGCGCGCCACTCCAAGCGTGGCATAGAAATCCTGCTTCGCCATCTCAGCCCTTCTCTCTGGCGCTGAATGAAGTCGCGCCCGCCTTCCAGGAAGCGCGGGCGCGACTCACCATACCTGTCTGCCCGGACCTATCAGGCCGACTTCTTCTTCTTCTCGTCAACTTCCTCGAACTCGGCATCGACGACTTTGTCATCTTCCGGTCTGGCGCCGCCGCCAGGCTGCTGCGCACTGCCGGCCTGAGCCGCCGCCTGCGCCGCCTCGTCGGCTTGCTGCGACGACTTGTACATCGCCTCGCCGAGCTTCATGGCTGACTGGCTGAGTCGCTCGGTGGCCTGCTTCAGGGCTTCCGGGTCGCTGCCTTCCATGGCGGAGCGTGCCGCGGCGATCGCCGCTTCCGCCTCACCCTTCTCCTGGGCCGGCAGCTTGTCGCCGTGCTCCTTCAGGTTCTTCTCCACCTGATGGATCAGGCCGTCGGCGTGGTTGCGCGTCTCCACCTGCTCGCGGCGCTGCTTGTCCGCCTCGGCGTTGGCCTCGGCCTCCTTCACCATGCGCTGGATGTCGCTCTCGGACAGACCACCGGAGGCCTGGATGCGGATCTGCTGCTCCTTGCCGGTTGCTTTGTCCTTCGCCTGGACCGAGACGATGCCGTTGGCGTCAATGTCGAACGTCACTTCGATCTGCGGCACGCCGCGTGGTGCGGGAGGAATGCCGGTCAGGTCGAAGTTGCCCAGCAGCTTGTTGTCGGCTGCCATCTCGCGTTCGCCCTGATAGACCTTGATGGTCACCGCGTTCTGGTTGTCGTCCGCGGTGGAGAACACCTGGCTCTTCTTGGTCGGGATCGTGGTGTTGCGGTCGATCAGCCGGGTGAACACGCCGCCCAATGTCTCGATGCCGAGTGACAGCGGGGTCACGTCGAGCAGCAGCACGTCCTTCACGTCGCCGGACAGCACCGCACCCTGCACCGCGGCGCCAATGGCCACGACTTCGTCGGGGTTGACGTTGCGTGCCGGATCCTTGCCGAAGAAGCTCTTCACCGTGTCGATGACCTTCGGCATGCGGGTCATGCCGCCGACGAGGATCACCTCGGAGATCTCACCGGCGGTGACGCCGGCGTCCTTCAGCGCGGCGCGGCAGGGCTCGAGCGTCTTGCTGATCAGGTCGTCGACCAGCGATTCCAGCTTCGCCCGGGTGAGCTTCATCACCATGTGCTTCGGCCCGGAGGCGTCCGCGGTGATGAAGGGCAGATTGATCTCGGTCTCCTTCGAGGACGACAGCTCGATCTTCGCCTTCTCGGCGGCTTCCTTCAGCCGCTGGAGTGCCAGCTTATCCTTGCGCAGGTCGATGCCCTGCTCCTTGCGGAACTCGTCGGCCAGGTAATCGATAACGCGGGCGTCGAAGTCCTCGCCACCAAGGAATGTGTCGCCGTTGGTGGACTTCACCTCGAACACACCGTCGCCGATTTCCAGCACGGAGATATCGAAGGTGCCGCCGCCGAGGTCGTAGACCGCGATCGTGCCGCTGGTCTTCTTGTCCATGCCGTAGGCGAGCGCCGCGGCCGTGGGTTCATTAATGATGCGCAGCACATCGAGGCCGGCGATGCGGCCGGCGTCCTTGGTGGCCTGGCGCTGGCTGTCATTGAAGTAGGCGGGGACGGTGATCACCGCCTGGGTGACCGGCTCGCCGAGATAGGCCTCGGCGGTCTCCTTCATCTTGCCGAGGATGAAGGCGCTGATCTGGCTGGGGCTGTATTTCTGGCCCTTGGCCTCCACCCATGCGTCACCGTTGTCGCCGCGGACGATGGCGTAAGGGACGAGGCCCTTGTCCTTGCCCACCATCGGATCGTCATAACGACGGCCGATCAGGCGCTTGATGGCGTAGAGGGTGTTGGATGGATTGGTGACGGCCTGGCGCTTGGCGGATTGGCCGACCAAGCGCTCGCCGTTGTCGCTGAAGGCAACCATCGAGGGGGTGGTACGCGCACCCTCGGAGTTCTCGATCACGCGAACGTCCTTGCCCTCCATCAGGGCGACGCACGAGTTCGTCGTTCCGAGGTCGATGCCGATGACTTTAGCCATATGCTTTTGCTCCTTTCAGCGGACGCGCGCGACCCGAAGCACCGCGGGCGCCCCTAGGCACTGGTTCTTCAGCATGTATTGACCCCTGGGCCGGCCGGCAAGGTCCGAGCCAACATTTTCGTGGCATTCCTTCCGTTCTCCAGCAATTCACCGTCGTGGCTATCATGATTGCGTATCGTTCGACGACGAGGAAAAAATGCCAGGCCCGGAACCAGCCATGGCGCTGAGTTCGCACCTTTATCTTTACAAGTCCAGCACGAATTCCGTTGACGTCCCGGAACAGGCTACTCGGGTACGAGACCTGCCACGCGGGCGACGACTGCAACGCGCCAGCGGCCAGCTATGCAGTCGTATTCAGCTTGCCGTTGGCGCCGATTTCCTCGGGCGGTGCCTTGGCGACCACGACCATGGCGGGGCGCAGCAGCCGGCCGTTCAGGGTCCAGGCCGGAGTCCAGGCATGCATGACGCTGCCCGGAGGGTGAGCGGCGCTTTCCTGTTCGGCCATGGCCTGGTGCAGATTGGGATCGAACGGGGTGCCGGTCGGGTCCTCCCGCCTGACGCCGTTGCGCTCGAGGATGGCGAGGAAGTTGCGTTCGATCCCTTCAATGCCCTCGCGCAGCTTAGTGACGATGTCCGGGTCGCCCTTTGCAGGGGCGGGCAGGGATTCCAGGCCTCGGCGCAGGTTGTCGGCAGCTTCGACGACATCCTGGGCGAATTTCTGGACCGCGTACTGACGGGTCTCGTTGACCTCGCGGTGGGAGCGGGCGCGGACGTTGGCCGTTTCGGCCTCGGCGCGCATCCAGCGGTCCTTCATCTCCTGGACCTCTGCCTCGAGCTCGGCGATGCGGGCCGTGGCGGCCTGCATCAGCTCCTCGGGCGAGCGAGGAGTGTCCGGTAGTGGGGCTGCGTCGTTGGCTGGATGCATTGGATCTGTTTCGTTGCTCATTTCGGCGATCAATTAGGATGGCGGCGGTGTGGGGACAAGCGGTCTCGAGCAGGTTGCGATGCGGCGTGGCCAGCATAGCGCAAATGGGTAAACGCCGGGTTGCGATACGCGAAGGGGGAGGACGAGTTTGACGTGTTACGTTCAACCCAACAGCCGGCCGATCACTCTCGCAGTGTAATCCACCACCGGGATGATGCGTCCGTAATTGATGCGGGTTGGGCCGATAACGCCGATGGCGCCGACGATGCGACCGCTCTCGTTGCGCGACGGGGCAACCACCATCGAGACGCCTGACGTGCCGAACAGACCGCTTTCCGCGCCAATGAAGATGCGAACGCCGTCAGATTGTTCCGCCAGTTCCAGCAGGCGCAGCATTGTCTCCTGGGCTTCCAGGCGCTCGAACAGCGCCTGGATGGCGGCAAGGCGCTCGATCTGGGTGATCTCGGTCAGCAGCCGGGCCTGGCCGCGGACGATCAGGCTGCCGGCGCGGCCCTCGCCGGTCCAAGTGGCGAGGCCGGCCTCCACCACCAGGGCGGACAGAGTGTCCAGTTCCGTGCGGTTGGCCGCCATCTCTTCGGCCACAATGCGGCGCAGTTCGGGGAGGGACCGGCCGGAGAGGCGGGCGTTGAGGTAGTTGCTGGCCTGTTGCAACGCCGACGGTGGCACGCCGGGGGGCGTATCCATGATGCGGTTTTCGACATGGCCGTCGGCGTTCACCAGGATGACCAGGGCGCGACCCGGGCCGAGCGGGACGAATTCGATGTGGCGAATGGCGCCCTCGAATTTCGGCGCGAGAACCATGCCGGCGGCCTGCGACAGTCCGGAGAGCATGGAACTGGCCTCGGCCAGCGTGTCTTCCAGGCTGCGGCCGGAGGCGGCGAGGGCGGCGGTGATCGCCTCGCGTTCGTCCTCGGCGAGTTCACCAAAGTGCAGCAGACCGTCGACGAACAGGCGCAGGCCCTGCTCGGTGGGGAGCCGCCCCGCCGAAGTGTGGGGCGCGAACAGCAGCCCGGCCTCGGTCAGGTCGGCCATCACATTGCGGATGGTGGCGGGCGAAAGGCTCATCGGCAGGCGGCGCGAAAGGGTGCGGCTGCCGACGGGTTCGCCGGTTTCCACATATTGTTCGACGATCTCCCGCAGGACGGCAGCCGAGCGCGCGTCGAGGCCCGGGGGCACGGCGGCGCGCGAGGCGACATTCGGCGGGAAGACGGGCTTGTCCATGGCGAACTCCGGCCTGACGCTACCGCATTTTCTCTCCCGCTGGAATCGGTTGGCGAGTGCGCGTGCGGGAAGTTCGATGGCTTTCACCATCGCTTTATCTTTGCGTGGCACCGTTGATGAAGCGCGTCGCAGGCGCCCGGCTCATGGATGTGGCCCTTCCTCCCGTTACTTTGCAACTGCCGTCAGGCTACTCGTTTTCAACGGATGGCTCGCCGGGTCAGGGGAGTTCGGCGTCGACTGGCGGTGGCAACGGTTCTTCGGCGGCCAATCCCGTGGATACGGTCAGCATCAGCAACGCGGTGCAGGCCGGCAGTTTTGCCGCCGAACCAGGCGATGTTTACCGGCTGAGCGATCTGTTCCAGGGCAGCGCGCCGAGCGGTCAGGCGATCGCTGCCTATCGTGTCGCGTTGGACAACGGCGGCGACACCAACGCACGCCTGCTGTTGAATGGGACTGATGTCAGCGACCGGAGCACATTCACACCCGACGAATTCTCGGATCTGACGTACCATGCGGGAGCCACCGGCTCGTGGCAAAGCATAACCGTGGCAGCGCAGACCGGGACTAAACTGGCGAATGGAACCTTGAGCCAGGTGGCTGATAGCCAGGCGGTGCAGATCACGGCCTCGGTGGGCGCCACGCGATCGGTGAACGCGTTGCATGCGTTGGTCGATCCACCGTCCGGGCCGTATGGCAACATTGCCGACGTGGTGAGCGAGGCTGGCATCTTCACCGGTTTCGCTGGCTCGGGCCGGCCGGCATTGCAGACGGATGGCAACTTCACCGCGGTGAGCGGGGAACGCTATCGACTGAGCGATCTGTTCCAGGCGAGCGCGCCGAGCGGGCAGACAGTTGCCCAATATCGCGTGGCCCTTGGCGATGGCAGCGGACATCTCTGGCTGAATGACACTGATGTCTCGAGCCAGACGACGTTCTCCGCCAGCGATTTTGCCAAGCTCATCTACACCGTTGGCGATCATGGCTCGCGACAGGATCTTGTTGTGGTGGCGCAGACCGGCACCAAATTGCCGAGCGGCGCGCTGATCCATGTGACCGACAGCGCGCCGGTGCTGATTACCGCTGACGTGACCGGCACGCGCTCGACCAATGCGATGAATGCGCTGGTCGATACGCCGAGCGGGGCGGATGGCGCGATCGTGGATATCGTGAGTGAGGCAAGTATCCTCACCGGCTTCGTCGGTTCCGTGCGGCCGTCGGTACAAACGGTGGGGAATTTCACGGCTGAAACCGGCGGCAATTACCGCCTGAGCGACCTGTTCCAGGCCAACGCACCAACCGGGCAGTCGATCGCCGGATACCGCGTGGCGTTGAGCGATGGGGGAGCAGGCGGCGGACAGTTGCTGCTGAACGGTGCGCCGGTGAACGGGCAGACCCGCTTCACGGCGGCTCAGTTCGCGCAATTGACATACCAGGCTGGGGCGGACGGGACGCAGCAGAACCTGATCGTGGTTGCCCAGACCGGAAAGCTGCAACCCAACGGTGCCCTGACCCACGTGATCGACAGCCCCGCGATAGAAATCATCGCAAGCGCGGCACAGTCCGGCTCGATCAATGCTGACGGGGCGCTGGTCCTCAAACCGGCAGGGGCTGAGGGCGACGTCGCTCGCATCGCGAGCGAGGCGGGCATTCTGACCGGCTTTGGCACCGGGCGGCCGACGGTGCAGACCGATGGCAACTTTACCGCGACGGCCGGCGATGTGTTCCGGATGGACGATCTGTTCCAGGCACGGGCGCCGAACGGGCAGACGATTGCCGGATACCGGGTCGCGGTCGGGAATGGCAGCGGACAATTGCTGCTGAACGGTCAGCCTGTCGATGGGCAAACCAGCTTCACGCCGAGCGAGTTCGACCGACTGACCTACGCCGTCGGTAGCGATGCGACGCCGCAGAAAATCGTGGTGGTGGCGCAGACCGGCACGACGCTGGCAAACGGCACTCTGACGCAGGTGACGGACAGTCAGGCGGTGGGGATCGCAGCAAGCGCCACCGGCACGCGCTCGATCAATGCGCTGAATGCGTTGATAGGGACGCCGGCTGGCGTGGAGGGTGACATCGCGAAGATTGCCAGCGAGGCCAACATTTTCACTGGCTTTGCCGGTGCCGGGCGGCCGTCGCTACAGACCGATGGGAACTTCACGGCGGTGGCGGGCTCGGCGTATCGGTTGAACGATCTGTTTCATGGGCAGGCGCCGAGCGGTCAGACGATTGCAGGCTATCGCATTGCTGTCAGCGATGCCGGTACCGGAGGCGGACAGCTGCTGCTGAACGGCCAACCGGTCAACGGGACGACCAGCTTCACCGCGGATCAGTTCGCGCACCTCACGTACCGGGCCGGAGCGAATGGGACGCAACAGGATATTGTTGTCGTGGCGCAGACCGGGACACGGCTGGCGAACGATGTACTGACGCACATCACGGACAGCCCCGTCATGCAGATCACCGCAACAGCGGCGGCGACGGGCTCGATCAATGCGATGAATGCGATGGTGAATCCGCCAACCGGCTCGGACGCGAGTACGGCGAGGATCGCCAGCGAGGCAAACATCCTCACCGGTCTGGTTGGTTCGGGGCGGCCAACATTACGGACAACGCTGTTGCCGGAACCGCCGGTGGCGCAGACGGATCTGCCCGGGCTGCCGGGCGCATACAGCACGGCCGGCGCAATGCAGTCGGGATCCGAATTCGAACTGTCGCCGTACTATCCGGGCGCCATATCCGGATTCCAGTCGCCAGGCGTGTTCGCCGGCATCAATACGGCGCGGACGACAGCGCTGCTGTTGCTCGGGGGCAAGGCGACGGGCGCGTTCCAGACGGCTGATGATCTTGCGGCAACCTCCCAGGCCATCAAGGCCTACAGGACGGTGAGCGGGTTCTGATCCTGCGCCGCCGGCCAGTTGACGAGAGCATCCCCAACATTGTGCGCGCGCTGCTTGCGACGCGGGGGCGGGCCGGGCGGCAATTCCTGGACTATCTCGGGCGCACGGTTCCTTGGTAATGGGCATGGCTCCGGCAACAGATCGGTGAGACACCTATGCCTCAGCACATCGGGATCGTCGCCTGTTCCGCCGAAGGGGCCTCGCTCTGCTATCGCACCATCTGTGTCGAGGGCGCGCGGTTGCTCGGGCCGCATGCGCATCCGGACGTCTCGATGCATACGCCGTCGCTGGCCGAATACGTGCATCATTTGGATCGCGACGACTGGGAGGGAGTCGGTGAGGTGATGCTGGCGTCGGCGCGGAAGCTGGCGACTATCGGAGCCGATTTCCTGATCTGTCCGGACAACACGATCCATCAGGCGCTGCCACTGATCGCGGAGCGTTCGCCACTGCCGTGGCTGCACATCGCGGATGCGGTGGCGGAGGAGGCGGCCGCACGCGGGTTTGCGCGCATTGGGCTGCTGGGCACGCGCTGGCTGGTGGCGGGGCCGGTGTATCCATCCACGTATATGCGACCCGATGCTGGGGAGCGCGCGGAGCTCAACCGCGTCATCATGGACGAGCTGGTGTGCGGCGTGTTTCGGCCGCAGGCCGTGGCGTTTCATCAACAGGTGATTGCGCGCATGAAGGCAGCAGGGTGCGATGCGGTGGTACTGGGCTGTACGGAGATCCCACTGATCATCAATGACGAAAACTCGCCGCTGCCGACACTGGATTCGACGCGTCTGCTGGCGCGCGCGGCGTTGCGCCGGGCGGTGGCGGCATGACAGTGAATGTGCTCGCCATCCAGCGCCTCAGCACGGCGGACCGTGCCCGGATCGAGGCCGTCGATACGGCGGTCCGGTTGACAGACGCAGGTGGCTGGTTCGACAGCGAATATCGCGATACCTGGCCGGCGCATTCATCATCCCGGTATTTGACGGCAGGAGCGGCCGGGCGGGGCACGCGCGAGGAACGCGATGCGATGCTGGCAGAGGCAGAGGTGATCCTTGGCGGGTGGCCATTCCCGCTGGACCTCCGCGCCCGGGCGCCGCGACTGAAGTGGTTCCATCAGCGGCCGGCGGGTGCGTCCAATCTTCGCATGGGCGATCTGTGGGGCAGCGATGTGGTGGTGACGACGTCGCGCGGCTTTGCCAATCCGCTGCCAATGGCGGAGTACGCGATCGCGGGCATCCTGCATTTTGCCAAAGGGCTGGATCGTGCAGTGATCGATCGCGTCGACGGCACGTTCGATCACCGCGCGTATCGGCCGCTGCTGCTGCAGGGGAAGACGCTGTGCGTGATTGGTGCCGGTGGGATCGGACGCGAGGTCGGACGGCTGGGTGCGGCCCTGGGCATGCGCGTCGTGGGAACGCGGCGGGCGGTGAGCGCAGAAACGCCGCTGCCCGAGGGTTTTGTCACGTTGGGTGACGCGAGCGCGCTGGACGGTTTTCTGGCGGAGGCTGATTTCGTCGCGGTTTGTTGCCAGTGGACCGAGGAGACCACCAACCTGATCAATGCTGCACGGTTGGCGGTCATGAAGCCGGGCGTCGTGCTGGTGAATGTGGCGCGTGGCGAGATCATCGATGAGGCGGCCTTGGTCGATGCCTTGGCACAGGGTCGTCTGCGCGGTGTGGTGCTTGACGTTTATGTCGGCGAATTCGAGCGCAAGCCGCCTGAGGTGTTGTGGCACGATCCTCGCGTGCTGATCACGCCGCATGTCTCGGGCGTGAGCGATGAGGGCAGGCACGGTGGAATCGAGCTGTTCTGCGAAAATCTGCGAGCGTGGCTGGGCGGGAGAGAATTGCGGAACGTGATCGACTGGGAGCGGGGGTACTGAACGGCAGCCGCTCAGTCAGCCAATCGAGCGGGAGAGCCGCACAGCCGCGCGCAAGTCGGCCGTATCGAAACCTTCATTGAATCGCGCCAGCGTATCCGCCAGAGCCGACTTTGCGGCCTGATCTTCTGGCGCCATGCGGACCCGGCTCATCGACACGCGCAGCTCCCACGACAAGGCGTCCTGCTCGCGAGCCAATTCCAGGGACCTGGCAAACAATCCCTCAGCCGAAGCATTGCTTCGCAGCAGGAGTTCGCCGCGCAGGCGGAGTAACTCTGGCAGGTACCAGCGCTCGCCCGTGCGCTCTGCGCGTCCCAGCGCTTCATCGATCGCCGCAAGCGCGTCTGCGTCCTGGCCGGCTGCGCCCAGCACTTCCGTGAGCCAGACCAGATAGAGCTGAAACCGGATATCGGAAGGCGTGCCGCGCAGATCGGCCAGCGCCGAACGCAGCAACGCGGCACCACCGAGGGGATTCGCCTCAATCAGCAGCCGGCCCCGCAAGGCACGACTGTAGGTGCGCCAGACGCCAAGCGCGTGGCGATCTGCGTGTTCGCTCAGCAGCGCGGCAAAACGCGCGGCCGTGCCCAGGTCGCCGGACAGCATCGCCACGATGCAGGCGCCGTCGGCCAGGGCAAGGCAAACCGAGTTGGCATGACCGACTGCATTGGCCTCATGAAGCGCGGCTTCCGCGGCGTCCATTGCCTGGTCGGGAAATCCTTGCACCCACAATGTGCGCGCCAGCTGTACAAGTGTTCCGACTCGCTGATCGACGCCATAACGGATGGTGTGCATGCTGCGGTCTGCAGGAAGCGGCGCAGCGAGGCTACGTTCCGCGCGCGTGCGGGCGCCCGATTGATCGCCTGTATAGTGCAGCACCATCGCCATCATGCGATCGGCCGTCGGCACATCTGGCGCTCCCGACACGGTCGCCGCGATGCGCAGGAATTGTTCCGCCAGCGACCGCGCTTCGCGATAGGCGCAGATCAGAATCTCGTACAGCCACAGGCCATAGATGGAGCGCAACTGGTATTCGATGTCGCCAAGGGCATCGGCAATGTCGAGCACGCGTTGCCAGTTCGGCTTGGTCGCGTCCACCGGACCGCTGGTATAGGTAAGGGCCATGCCGAGCGCGGCGCGCAGGATCATCTCCGTACGTGGTACCTCGGATGCATCCAGAGCCGAGAGCGCGGTCTCGACGCGCGCGCGGCATTCACCTAGCAGCGAGAGACGCGTCCACACCGACACGCAGGCTGCGGTGAGTCCGGCCCCGATCTGCCCGTCTCCGGCTGGCGAAAAAGCCCAATCCAGAGCGGCGCGGATATTGTCGATCTCGCGGTCGATGCGGTCGGTTTCCCTGTCCGCCGATGGGCCGGTCAGCAGGTCCAGGAAGAATGAGGCCTGCCGCTGTGCGGCGTCCCCGGCATCGCCGGTCTGGGCCAGCTTCTCCTGCGCGTAGGCTCGCACGGTGTCCAGCAGGCGCCACCGCTCATGAGCCGTTCCGTGATCCAGCGTTACCAGCGACTTGGCGACCAGGTTGGCGACCCCGTCCACCACCGACAGCGCTCCGCCGCTCGCCATCACGGCAGCGGCGGCATCGAGCGTGAAGCCGCCGGGGAACACCGCAAGGCGCCGCAGGATGTGCTGTTCCGAGGCGGGGAGCAGCTCGTAGCTCCAGTCCAGCATCGCCCGCAGCGTCCGGTGCCGTGGCAGCGCGGTGCGGCGACCGTCAGTGAGCAGGTCAAACCGGTCATCGAGACGCCCGGCCACCTCATGCAGCCCCAGCACGGCGGCACGAGCCGCGGCGAACTCGATGGCGAGCGGGATCCCTTCCAGGCGCCGGCAGATGTTCGCGATCACCGCCATGTCGCTGTCCAGCGCCGCAAAATCCTGGTTGCGCATGCGGGTCCTGGCGATGAACAACTGAACGGCGCCGCGACTGAGTACGTCGTTTGGTTCGGCGTTGTCCGCGGCAGGCACGTCGAGCGGTGGCACACGGAACACCCATTCACCATCGATCCGCAGCACCTCTCGGCTCGTGGCCAGGATCGAGGCATTCGGGCAGGTCTGCACGATCATTTCCGCGAGCCGCGCGGCGGCATCGATTAGGTGCTCGCAGTTGTCGAGCACGAGCAGCAGCTTCCGGCGACCAATGGCGTGGGCCACGGAGGCTGCCGATGGGGGGCCACCGCCCGGCTGCAAGCCGAGCACGGCCGCGACTGCAGACGGCACCAGGCCCGGGTCCGCGAGCGCCATCAATTCGACCAGCCAAATCTCACCCTGGAAACCGGGCAGAAGTGTCCGGGCCGCTTCCAGCGCCAGTGTCGTCTTGCCGATACCGCCTGGTCCGGTCAGCGTCACCACGCGATGGACGGCCAGAAGATTGCAGAGGTCGCGCGTTATATCGGTACGGCCGATCAGTTCTGAGGTCGCCTGCGGGATGTTGGTCAGCCGGCCGGCGTCAGGCGAGATTGCTTCGGTGATTCCCTGGGTCAGGCCGTTCCGGGCGCCTGCGGCGAGCTCGACCCACTCGCCCAGCAGTCGATAGCCGCGGCCGAACGACGTTGCCAGCATCGCGCGATCGGCGCCGAAAGCCCGGCGCACCGTGGAGATGTGGACCTGCAACGTGTTGTCCTCGATGGCGGCACCTGGCCAGACCTGTGTCATCAGATCTTCCTTGGTCACCAACATCCCGGCTGCGAGCACCAAGGTCTCGATGATATCGAAGGCACGGCCGCCCAACGGGACGGGCGTGCCCCGCAGGCGCAGCTCCCGCCGCGCAAGATCGATCTCCCACGCACCATTCGCGTAGACGGGATGACGCCCGTTGCCAGACACTTCACCAACTCGGGTTCAGGAATTTTCAGGATTGAGCAGAACTCGCGGCGCGACAAGGCGCGTGATCGTCGAATTATTCAAACGGCGCAGGATTTATCCGAAGGGGCGGGGTGCCGTTACTTCCTGGAAAAGATCGGCAGGGCGGATGGCGGCGGATCGCGCAGGGTGAGCATCAGTGCCAGCACGACCAGGACGGCGAAGCCAATGATCATGAACCCGTCGATGAAGGACAGCACGTTGGCCTGGGTTTGCACGGCGTGGGCCAGCAAGGCGTTGGCGCGCTGGCCTGCGGCGGGTGGGCCGACGGAGCGGCCGGCCACGGCATGAGCATAGTCCTGCAGTCGCTCGCTGGTTGCCAGCGAGCCGGGCGTGACGTGCTGTCCGATGAGGTTGGAATAGACCTGCTCGCGGACTCGCACGAAGGTCTGCACAAAGGCGGACCCCAGCTGGGCGCCGAACAATCGCCCGGTTTGCAGCACGGCACCGAAGGTCAGGACTTCGCTTGGCTCCAGGTGCCGCAGGAAGAACCAGACCAGCGAGGTAAGGCCGATGGATTGGCCGACCGCCTGCACAAAAATCCCGGGGAGGAAATCGCTGCCAATCCAATCATGGGTGAGCTGGCCGCTCATGAAGCAACTGACGCCGACGAGTGCGAAGCCGAAAGCCAGCACGAAGCGAGGATCGACGTAGCGCAGCAGGAAGCCGGTGGCAGGCGCGATGATGAACTGCGGCAGCGCAATCCAGAGCAAGGCGCCGCCCACCTCGACCGCGCGGTAGCCCTGCACGGTGACCAGGAACTGCGGGATAATGTAGGCCGTTGCGAGCAGAGCGAAGCGGAAGAAAGTCACCAGCAGGAACAGCAGCGGAATATTGCCAGAGGCGGCGTAACGGAGATTGATCCAAGGCCGTGGCGTGATGAGTTCCTGCACAGCGAAAGCGCCGATGAGCAGGATGCCGCCAAGCAGCAGAGCGCTGATCAGGCCGGAGTTCAGCCAGTCGAGGCGGTTCCCCTGATCGAGTGCGGCATAAAGCACGCTGAATCCGAGCGAGGCGTAGAGGATGCCGGACCAGTCGGCCGTCTTCAGAAGCTCGCGGTTGACCGGTTGGCGGGGCATGCCGACATGGATGCAGACCAGCATGACCGGCGCGAGCAGGGCCGTGTCCCAGAAGATCCAGTGCCAGCTCCAGTGGTCGTCGAACCAGCCCTCGATCGAGGCGGCGACGTTCAGCGACAGCTCCAGATTCAATGCATAGGCGGCGACGCCGAACACGACCAACCTGGGTGGCAGGTTCAGCACGACGAACCCAATGGTCAATGGAATGAAGGTGCCGGAGGTGAGGCCGCTGATGAACTGAAACAGCAGCACCCAGTGGAGGTTCGGCGAGAACGGCAGGAGAAAATTGGAGATCCCGAAAACGCTGGCGGAGATCAGCAGCACGCGCCGCACGCCGAACACCGCGCCCAACCACGCGGACACCGGGCCAATCATCATCTGGCCGACGGTGAGGGCGGTCGTGATCCAGGCACCCTCGTCGAAGCCCGCATGCACAGCGCCGCGCACGTCGGCAAGGCCGAAGACGGTAATGCGGCTATCGAGCGTGGCGATAATTGATCCGAGCAGCACGGCGAAAGTGCCAATGAACGGATGCGGGCTGGCCAATGGTTTTGGCTGGGCAGCCTTGTCTGCGGGATGGCAGAGCGAGTGATCCCGTGGAGCGGCGGGATGCCAGCCAAGCCAGTGGGCGACCTCGTGACCGACGCTCATTTCGTGTCGATCGTCGGGATGACCGACATGCCGGGCCTCAGCAGATCGTCTACTGCCGGGTTGGGATCGAGCAGAATCTTCACTGTGATACGCTGCACCACCTTGGTGAAATTGCCCGTCGCGTTGTCCGGTGGCAGCAGCGAGAACTGCGACCCCGATGCAGGTGCCCAGCTTTGGACGTGGCCGTGCAACACGACACCGGGGAACGCATCAACGGTGACGGTTGCCGGCTGGCCAACCCGCACCCGGGTCATCTGTGTTTCCTTGTAGTTGGCAAGTACCCAGACATGCGGCAGCGGCACGACCGAGATCACCTGGGTACCGACGCTGAGATATTGGCCTTCCTGCACCAGGCGAAGTCCGGCCATACCGTCCACCGGCGAGGTGATGCGGGTGTAGCCGAGATTGATCGCGGCGAGATCGCGCGCGGCTTGCTGCGCCGCCAGCGTGGCGCGCGCCTGGGCTTCCTGGCTGTTCAGCACATTGACCTGCTGCTCTTGCTGCTGAAGCTGCGCCTGGTTCAACGCCAGAGTCGCATCGGCCTTGCGTTCGTTGTCCACTGCCTGTTCGACGATCTGTTGTGTGCCGGCTATGCGGCTCGCGAGCAGGGTTTTCTGCCGGATCGTTTCCAGATGGTAGCGCGTCACGTCGGCCTTGCTACCCTCGATCGAGGCCTGGGCCTGCGCGATCAGCGCACCTTGCAGAATCCTTTGCTGGGCGATGGTGGCGAGGGCCGCTTCAGCCGAGTCGACCGCTCCCTGCGCCTGAGCGAGCTGGGCGCGGTAATCGCGATCGTCCAGCTGGATCAAGAGCTGGCCGGTTTTCACGGTTTCGTAGTCGTGCACCAGGATGTGCGCCACATAGCCGGGCACGTGGGCAGCCAGCGGCGTGAGATCGGACTGGAGATAGGCATCATCCGTTGTCTGCTCGGTGGCCCAGCCGATCCAGTAGTCCCACTCGTAGTAGACGAACATGATCAGCGCGCCGATCAGAAACAGGACGAACAGTCGGAGAGTGGTCGCTAGCCACGGGAACGCCCGGCGAGGCGAAGTTTGCAGGAACGGCAGCTTCGGAGCATCCGAGCCGTGTTCGACGCGCATCTCGGGTCCGACTGATTGCTCGTTCATTCGTGGCGGCTCCCGGACCACAGGGTGGTGGCGAGGCACGACAGTGTCTTGTTGCGGGTGGTGCTTCTTGCTGAAAACTGCGATCAGTGGGCACCCGCGGACGCCCGGCTGATGGCGAGCGGGCTACAGTCAAAGCCATTCGGCGCACCGCCAGAATGCGCCTTTTTGCCCGAAACCTTCAATCCAACTGGGCGCTGGTGGGCGCAAACCTCCTGGTGCAACGCGGGTATTCGACCCGCTCTAGATTCTGACGAGAGCTGCGGTGGGCCGTTCAGGCAGCTGGACCTTCTGCCGCCGTTGAAAACCGCTTTGGAGGATCACCATGACTTTCATGGGAAAAATGACACTTGCCGCGCTGCTGCTCGGTACGACGATCGCCGGGTCAGCGCTCGCGGATAATGCGCCGGCGGCCACCGGATGCCCGGCTGGCACGCAGCGCCTCGAGGGCGAGGGTGGTGCCGGTGGCAACTGGCAGCCGGCGCCCGGGTCCGCGGTGCGGCAGACCGCGGCGGCGAGCAAGACCGAGGGCGAGGGTGGTGCCGGTGGCAACTGGCAGCCGGCGCCGGGTTCGGCGGTGCGGCAGACTGCGGCGGCGAGCAAGACCGAGGGCGAGGGCGGTGCCGGCGGCAACTGGCAGCAAGCCCCTGGTCAGGGCGTGCAGCGCACGGCGTCTGCGAGCAAGACCGAAGGTGAGGGCGGTGCCGGCGGCAACTGGCAGCAAGCCCCTGGTCAGGGCGTGCAGCGCACGGCGTCTGCGAGCAAGACCGAGGG
>DATJJM010000275.1:0-11324 GCA_035492535.1 Acetobacteraceae bacterium
AACAGCCTGAAGCGATTGCCGACCGTCCTGCCGAGAACCGAAAAGAAGTATCCCTATATCGACCCATGGTGATGCACATGAACAAAATATCGGAAACTGCGTGCGAGTTGTCCAAGATGGTGGCCACCGATTTCGATGCGATCGTCATCGGCGCCGGGGTGTCCGGCCTGTATCAACTCTACCGCCTGCGCGAACTCGGCCTGACGACGCGGGTGTTCGAGGCCGGCTCGGGTGTCGGCGGTACTTGGTACTGGAATCGTTATCCCGGTGCCCGGTTTGACTCCGAAAGCTGGACCTACGGCTACTCCTTTTCCCAGGAACTGCTCGACGAATGGGATTGGGAAGAGCATTTCGCCGGCCAGCCGGAAACCGAGCGCTATCTGAACCATGTTGCCGACAAGTTCGACCTCCGGCGCGACATCCAGTTCAAGACCACGGTGACTGCGGCGCATTACCAGGAAGATAGCCGAAGCTGGAAGGTCACGCTCGACAACGGCACGACTTGCACCGCAAGGTTCCTGATCACGGCGGTCGGTGTGCTGTCTGCGTCTGTCCTTCCACGCATTCCCGGCGTTGAGAGCTTCAAGGGGCAGTCCTGCCACACGCACAACTGGCCCAAGCAACCAGTCAGCTTCGCAGGCAAGCGGGTCGCCGTGATCGGCACGGGCGCCACCGGCATCCAGGCCATCACGGAAATCGCCAAGACCGCGGGCCACCTGACCGTGTTCCAGCGCACCGCACAATGGTCGGCGCCGTTGCACAACTCCAGGGTCACGCCCGAGCAGATGCGCGAAATCCGCGACAACTACGCCGACATCTTCGCCCGCTGCCAGGAGACCGTCGGCTGCTTCATCCACACCGCCGACCCGCGTTCGGTGTTTGAGGTAACCGAAGAAGAACGGGAGGCGTTCTGGGAGAAGCGCTATGGCGAACCAGGCTTCGGCATCTGGATGGGCAACTTCCGCGACGTCCTGATCGATCGCGAGGCCAACAAGCTGATGTCCGACTATTTGGCACGGAAGATTCGCCAGCGCGTCACGGATCCGGCGGTCGCGGAAAAACTGATCCCTAAATCACACGGCTTTGGGACCCGTCGGGTGCCGCTGGAAAGTGGCTATTTCGAAGTTTACAACCAGCCGAACGTTAAACTGGTCGACCTGACCGAAACGCCAATCGAGCGCATCACGCCCGACGGTATCCGCACTACGGACGCCGATTACCGGTTCGACATGATCATCTATGCGACTGGTTTCGATGCGATCACGGGGGCGTTCGACCGCATCGACATCAGGGGTGTGGACGGTGTGTCGCTGAAGGACAAATGGGCCGACGGGCCGGTGACGCTGTTAGGCATTCTGGTCGACGGGTTCCCGAATTTCCTGATGGTGATGGGCCCACATGCCGGTCTTGGCAACTTCCCACGAGCGGTGGAATACACGTCCGACTGGGTCACTGCGCTGATCCGCCACGCACGCGACAACGGCAAGACCCGCGTGGATGCGACCCCCGAAGCCGCGAAGACATGGACCGATCACGTCATCGAAACCAACGAGGGCTTGCTGTTCACCGAGGTCGACTCCTGGATGACTGGCATCAACCGCAACGTGGATGGCAAACAGGTCCGCCGGGTCATGCGTTACAGCGGCGGCCATCCGGCGTTCCGTCAACACTGCGATGCGATTTCGGTGGGAGGCTATCGGGAACTGTCGATGACGTAGCTGCCGCAGCACAATCGGGAACGCGGGTGATACGTCGGCTTACTGCCGAGGAGGAGGGCAAAGGTATGGCTACCACCAAATTTGTCGTCGGGGACGTCACAATCCACCGTGTGGTGGAACAGGAGGGCCCCTTCTTCAATCCGCTTGAGTTCTTCCCGTCGCTCACCAAGGAGGTACTGGAAGAAAATCGCGGCTGGATGACCGAAGGTGGTTATCTCGACCGACAAAGCGGGCAGTTGGTACTTTGCATTCAATCCTACCTGGTGCAAACGCCGCACCACAACATTCTGATCGATAGCTGCGTCGGCAATCACAAGCCGCGGCCGACACGTCCGTTTTGGAACATGCTCAACCTTGACAGGTTCCAGAATGGCCTTGCGGCAACCGGCGTTTCCGTTGAGCAGATCGACTATGTGATGTGCACGCATCTACACGTCGACCATGTCGGATGGAATACGAGGTTGGATAACGGCCGCTGGGTTCCAACCTTCCCAAAGGCCAAATATGTCTTCTCTGACCGTGAGCTGTCCTATTGGACTGAAACAGAAAGAGCGGATCCCTCCGCGGCCCCGTGGATAACCGACTCGGTCCTCCCCATCGTCGCCGCGAAGCGCGAGGAAGTGGTGAAGAGCGACTTTCACTTCAGCGAAATCATCAAGCTTCTCCCAACACCTGGGCACACCATCGATCACTACTCGGTCCAAGTCGGAACGCCCGGAGCAGATGCGGTCATCACCGGCGATATGATTCACTCTCCCCTGCAAGCGCGCTATCCTGAACTTGGCATGCGGGTCGACTACAGTTCGCCACAAGCGGGAGAGTCACGTCGTAAGCTATTCGGCTGCCTGTGCGACACGTCCACATTGATCTGCACGGCACACTTCCCGTCGCCCTCCTCGGGTCGGCTGACACGCTGGGGGGATGGATTCAAGTTTGAGTCGGTGTCGTAAGCAGCTGGGTTTGGCCCTTTGCTTGCGACATGGTGACGCCGTGTGAGGGTAACAACAGGCCCCACGACCAACGTTGCTGACGACAACTACCGGATTTGGCCGGATCGCGGTGAACATTGGGATGGCGCTGAGAATGAAGAGCAGGCGTCAACACCTCGTCCTGCGTCTCTCCTCCGCAAATCAGGTCGAGAGCAGCGTCACGTAACGCACTCGGGAACTTGCCTACGATTGAGGAACGTTCTCGGACAATCGTGAACATCTCAGGGAAGCCGTTAACTGCAAGGCTGCATGCCGACGGTTGCATACCAGGCCGCATCGCGCCAGTCTGACTTTGAGCAGGAGGACAACGACCTATGCCATTGACCCTCATGGAAGCCAACCACCTCGTGGCAGGTGCAATCGCGAAGGCGGATGAGCTCGGCATCAAAATCAGTGTCGCAGTGTGTGATGCCGGCGGCCGGTTGGTGGCATTCCAGCGGATGGACAACGCGATCTGGGCCAGTGTCTACGGCAGCCAGGGCAAGGCCGTTGCTTCGGCAGCGTTCGGCCGCCCCAGTAGCGAACTGACCGATCGCGCCGACCATCCGACGCCGCGAGGCATCGCCGCCGCCGAGGGCGGACACATGATCATGGGCCAAGGTGCCGTGCCGATCATCCGCAACGGCATGATAGAGGGTGCATGCGGTGTCGGCGGAGGCACGGCACAACAGGACGAGGATTGCGCCCGCGCGGCGGTCACCCAGCTTTAGGTTGGCTGGGCATTCCGGCAAAAGACCCTCCACCGCACGCTAGCGCTGCGGTCGTCCCATCCCCCAGCGTAGGGGTCGCTACTCTCGCTTGAATCGGTAATGGAACCGGTCACCATCCGCAGTCACCAGCCCCACCGTCGGCGACGGGAAATGGATCGGCAACAGCAGCGTATCGGTATCCGCGACGGACGATAAAAACCGCCGGCGTGACACCGCTGCCTCCTTCGGATCCCAGTCAACCCCCGGAGACCAGTCGAGCTCACGGCACTGGATCGCGTGGTGCATCATATCGCCTGTCACCACCGCACTCTGGCCACGCGAGAAGATGTTGACGCAGCAATGGCAAGGCGAGTGGCCCGGCGTCGGCGTCAACGTGATGGTGTTATCCAAAGCATAGTCATCATCCACGAGCAGAGCCTGCCCGGCTTCCACGATCGGCAGGCAGTTGTCGCGAAACACCGTGCCAGGAGGATTGGCACCCCGCGCGTGCTCCGCTTCCCAGGCCGCATATTCTTTCCTGTGGAAGATGTATTTCGCATTGGGGAAGGTCGGCACCCAGCGCCCGTCGCGCAGCGTAGTGTTCCAGCCTGTGTGGTCGATATGGAGATGCGTGCAGAACACGTAGTCGATCTTGTCGTAGCTGACGCCCAGAGCGAACAGTTCCTTCCGCCAGCGCTCCTTGCCCGGGAAATCGAATGGCGGCGGATGCCCCTTGTCCTCTCCCGTGCAGGTATCCACTAAAATGGTGTGGCGTGGTGTGCGAACGACAAAGGTCTGATAGGTGATGAACATCTTCCCCGAGGCGAGGTCGAACACTTCCGGCTCCATCACCTGCAAATGCTGCTTGAACGTGGCCTCATCGTAGGCCGGAAAGAAATCTTGTGGCCTGCGCCATGGCCCTTCGCGCTCAATCACCGCGTCGATGGTGACCTCGCCGATCGTGATCGTCTTCACTGCAGCTTCCTCCTCAGGATATTGGCTTGCCCCGCATTGATAATGTTCGGCGGCCCGGCGGCGATGTCCACGCGCGAGGCCTTCTATTTTGGCGGATCTACCTGTTCCATCAACGCTAGGCCTTCCATCGCGAGCCCGTAGCCAAGCAGATCCTGCATGCGCTTCTTCAGATACTCCGTAAACATCAGCCGTGTGTAGCGCAACAGAAGGGTGGGCTTTGAGGCCAAGGCTTCCGCGTGTTCCCAGGCACGTGCCAGTACCTTATCGGGCGGCATGACCTCCGCCACCAGGCCAAGATCCTTTGCCTCCTGAGCCGATAGTATTTGACCGGTCAATAGAAAGTAACGGCCCCGATTCATTCCCATCAGCAGAGGCATGACGATGTGCATGCCATCGCCCGGCACGAGGCCGTTCTGGAAATGTGCGGAATCCTGGAACGCCGCCGTGTCCGACGCCAGCACGATGTCCGACAGCAACGGGATTTCACCGTGCCGCCATGCGGGGCCATTGACCGCGGCAATCACCGGCACCTCGATGTTGAGCAGGTTCATTAGCAACGCGCGGCCTTCCCAGTGTATGCGGTCAAAGGCGCTGGCGGTTATGCCTGAGCTGATCGCGCTCTGTCCTGGCGTTGCGCGGACGCCGGACCATTCTTCACCTGTGCCAGTCAGGATGACCACCCGGTTCTCGCGGTCCCGCGAGACATCTGCAAATGCGTCGGGTAATTCACCATGCGGACCGAGCCCCCAGCGGAGCGGACCGTCGTTGGTGTGAAACCGCATCTCTAGAATGCCCCTCTCACGGCGCATGTGGATGCATGAGTACTTCATCGCATAGTTGTCGAAGGTGGTCATCGTGATGCCTCCCGCATCAGTGCTCTGTCAGCCGTTACCGCCCAGCACATGACGACTAACTAGCTCGGCGATGGAACAGTCAACGGAAGGTAGGAATGATATGGCGAGCGAATAGCTCGAGTTGCCGTTCCGCAGTGTCCCAGCTCATGAAGCCTTGGTCAAAGAACCAGCCAAACCATTCGAGTTCGCCCTGGCCACCAATTGTGTGCAGTTCCTCAATCTGGCGCTTCACCTGATCCACCGTGCCGGCGATGCCATATTTGACCTTGCGCAGGCGATCCACAGTCCACTCGTGTGGCGGGAGTGGTGTATAGGTGGGCGTCAGCGGATAGTGCTCGGTATCCTCCGGAGTGCGCATCGCCTCCCAGAAGCCAAAACCACCGAAGTACTTCTGAAACCCCGCATAGTTGGTGTCTCTTAGCAAGGCAACCGCCTCGGCTTCTGTCTCGCCGAAGTGGACCGCTCGAAAAGCACCGACGCTTTCGCCCAAGTGAAGGTTACGTCCCGCCTCACCGGCAACCTGCTGATAGACACGGCATAGCCGCTGAAAGTCACTGGGGTAGGATACAAGAATCCATGGCACGATATCTGACTGCGCCGTATAACGGATGGTGTTCTCGCTGACTGAGAATGGCTGGAAGAGCTTCGGATGCGGTTGCTGGTAAGGCTTGGGAACAACACAGATGCGACGGACTACCCCGTTGGCATCCACCTCGCCTGGCGCACCGTACTGCCGTGTCCATTCCGCGACAGGCCAGCGCGTGATGCCTTCGCCATGCGGATAGGGCACCTTGTAGTATTCACCGTCGTATTCGAAGGATTCTTCGGTCCAGGCCATCTTGATGACCTTTAGCGTTTCCTCGTAGACACGGCGGTTGTGGTTGTCGATCGATGAACCATCCATTGGCGCGCCGGTAACGTGGTACTGTTGTCCGAGAACGTTGACCCAGCGATCTTGATAACCGCGAGCAAAGCCGGCGTAGATGCGGCCCTTCGTCAGATGATCAAGGACCGCGAGCTCCTCGGCGCATCGAATCGGATCCCAGGATGGAAGGACGAGGCCAAGTGGGGAGAAACGGATCCGCTTCGTCCGTGCTGCAAGATCTGTGTAGAGCATAAGAGGGGCGACGGAGCACTCGTAGCCTTCAGAGTGGAAATGGTGCTCCGTGGTCGACATGACGTCGAAGCCGGCATCGTCGGCGAAGACCGCGAGCCTGCGCAGCTCTTCGAGCATCATCTGGTAGCGATCGTTGTTGCGTCCGATCGGACGCAGCTGCTCTCGTTCCTCTAGCGTCGCCGGAACGGTGGGCAACACAAAAAGCATGAACTTCATGGTGTCCTCCCGATTTTCCCGCCATCCGTGATCAAGGTCAGGCTAGCTTGCCGAGGGGTCGATCTCAAAAGCATGCGTCGGAGTGATGGCGCTCAGCGGCTACAGTGGCCAGATCGCGAGCGCATCGCGCAATTCAGAGTCGACGAGTTCGATCGTGCTCATCGTTGTTATAGGTTGGACAAACAATAAGGCACCTACTGCATTGCGACAAGCCAGCACGACCTCGTCCTGGTCCAGCCCCAATCAGTCAGTCCGAAAATCAACACACTGGCTGAGCGCCGCAGGATGTGTCGTCCTTACATAAGGACTGGTCGGCGATCCGAGATGGCAAGTGACGTTTCCAGGGCGTGCCCGAGCGTCAACGCAGCTGCCTCGTCGAACAGCGACGCTACGATCGTAATCCCATACGGCACCACGTGCGCCGGACCCGCCTTGTCCATTATTGGGGCATCCAGATAGGCCGGCATCTCTCTGGTGCGCTGCTCAGTGAAGCCCGCACGGATCGTGAGGCAGGGATGGCCGGTCATGTTCCCAATCAGCGTCATCTTGCCGGTGATCGTCGGTGCCAGGATGACGTCCACTTTGCGGAAGATCGTGTCCATCTCCTGCATCACCCGGCGTCGAAGACGATCGAGCTGGATATGGTCGACGGCCGACAGGAACCGTGCCTTGCGAAAGCTGTTAGGCCATGCGCCAGGATCCTGCCGGGTCAGCGTGTCGTCGGTATTCTCGAGTGTCAGTTCCTCGAATGCCGCCGCCGCCTCCGCGAACAGGATATGACGAAGGGCATCATATGGAAGGTCGGCGAGCGCCAGTGGGATTATCGCGGCCCCTAAGCCCCGCACCGCATCCAGCACGGCCAGGTCGAGCCCATCAGTGAAATCACTTTCGATGTAGCCAACGCGCAAACCTGTGACGGTCCGTGTTGCGTCCCAACCAAAGGGTGCTTCGATGCCGCACACGTCGGCCGGGTCGACACCATTGATCGCTGCCAGAACCAGCGCGGCATCCTCGACCGTCCGACAGATCGGGCCGATCTTGTCGAGAGACCAGCAGAGGGACATCGCACCGGAGCGGGACACTCGCCCAAATGTAGGACGCAAGCCAACAGTGCCACATCGGGCACTCGGGGCTACGATGGAGCCCAACGTCTCCGTCCCGATCGCGAACGCCGCGAGACCGGCTGCCGTGGCGGCTGCGGAGCCCGCGCTCGAACCGCGGGATCCTTCCTCTGTGTTCCATGGATTGCGCGTCTGGCCGCCGTACCAGACGTCGCCGAACGCCAAGGCACCGACACTGGTTTTTCCGAGCAGGACCGCGCCAGCACCGCCAAGCCGGCGAACCACCTCGGCATCAGTATCGGGGATCCGCTTTGCGAATGGTTCGGCGCCCCACCCAGTGATAATGCCAGCCGTGTCCAGGATGTCCTTTGCGGCGTAAGGGATGCCGTGCAAGGGGCCGAGCCATTTGCCCTCAGCCAGCAGGGCGTCCGCCCTTTCCGCCTGTGCCAGCGCCAGCGCCTCCGTGACTGTCGCGAAGCTGAGCAGAGCGGGGTCATGCCTGCGGATCCGGTCGAGATATACGCGTGTCAGCCGGACCGAGGTCAGATGCCCGCCGGCGATCCAGGCCGATTTGTAGCTGACGGGAGCGAAGGCAATGTCCTCATCGTCGGTTGGTAGAGGAGGTGCGATCCGAGGGATGTTCATCCGGGACTGCGCAGGCATCGTGAAGCCGGCAAGGCGAGGATCGAATACAGTCGCCGGCGGCAGCGAATTGGGCAGCTTCACAGCTCGACGACGTACCGCCAGCTCGATCTGATCAACCAGGTTGTCCAGCATCTGCGTACGTTCGGCATCCGTGTACTGAACGCCGAACAACCGCTCGGCTGCCACGAGCGTCGGACCGTCAATCGGGGAATCTGCCATGTGCCAGAGCCAACACCAAAATTGGATCCTCACTGTCCCTGCAGTGAGGCCGGCCCGTCAAACCGACGCGCGGGCCTGAAGTTTGGCTTCCGCCAGGAGAGGCAGCAAAAATCGGACGGTCGGCTGAGCGCGACGGGCAGTGAGCTCGTGTGCACTGCAATGGTAGCACGTCGCGCAACCATCAGAGGTCGGCTGGGACCACATTGGAAGCCCAGCGCGGTGGAGCAGGACCCAGTCATTTCACCTGCCAACGACATAAGTCATATGACGGCGCCTGCGTTCAGGCAATGTCGCTGGCGAACAATATATAGGGGGAAGCTGGCGACTGGAGCCAAGTCCATGGTCGGGTACATTCGATCACACGCAGCTCTTTGCTGCGTCATCACGTTCGCGATCACTCTGATTGCGGCCTCGGCGTCAGCGACGCCAGATATCAGTCCCATCGGCATGTGGTCTACCGAGAATGGCCACGGCGTCATCGCGATCGCGCAATGCGGCGACGCGATCTGTGGCCGGATCGTGGGGATCGATCGTGCACCGACCGACCCGATGCCGACGGATGTGAACGGACGCTCTCAGTGTGGACTGACTATCATCACGAACGAAAAGCCCACAGGGGACGGCACATGGCTGGGGCAAATCACTGATCCCCGCAATGGGGACACGTACCAGGCGAAGCTCTGGTTGGATGAAAGCGGCAATCTGAACTTGCGGGGCTTCATCGGCATCCCGCTGCTCGGTTCGACCCAAATTTGGCACAAATACGCCGGACATCTCACCGATGACTGCGGCCTGGGTGAAGGTCGGGATTTGTAGAATGGGCGATAATGATGTCGGGCGCTTCGCCGATCAGGCACCTCGGTCGAAGCGGGGGCTGACCGGGAGCCGTTGGGGCTACGCTGGGAGCGTGCCCCGGCTGGCGTTCGCGGCGCCTTGCCAGACGTTCGGCGAGTCTCAAATCGACACTCTTTTCAGCCGCCATCGGAGCATCGATCTTCTCGCCTTCTTCCGCGCCAGAGCACCCCTCGCGCCGTCCGGCGCGGGTGTCGAGCTCTCCCATGTCGATGGCGGGTAACTTGCCGCTCAGCCGTATCGTTCCGATGCCGCGCGCAAGCGAGAGCACGTCAACCCCGCTGACCACCACGTCGGGTCGCCAACATTCCTGCCTAGGTGCATGGTTCAGACTGCCCGAGAAACGAGCGGCCCGTCGATCGGGCCCGCACGCCCCACGGACAGCAGGAGAAAGTTTGGCGCTCGGGCGTCTGGAGCAGGGAAAGGAACCGGAATCCCACAATCTCTAAGGCGCGGAGTGGGAAAGGGTCAACGGCAGGGAAGAATCGGACGCTGTGCCCTACTCCGGTGCCTCCGCACCCTTGATGGCGGCACGTGGCGCGGTCAGACTGGACTATTTGCGTTTTGACCCTAAGTGATATCGCGCACGCTCAGCATCGCCATGTTGCGGTCGATTTCCTACGCCAGCCGTGTGATCGCGTGCGCCGCGCCTGTTTTGTTGCCATTCACTGGATAATCGGTCGGCCGTGCCCGTTGGTTCGGGCTGGCAGCAATGTCACTGTGCATCCGCGCCTCCCAATTCCGCCCGATGCGCCGGCACGACGATCAGCACGTCCACGATCTCGTTCATCGCTCACTTCTTGGACTCGCCGTGGCTATCACATCGCGCGGGATCGCGGCAGTATGACGGTTGGCACAGGGAGAACGTGCATGATCAACCTCTACTTCTGGCCCACCGGCAACGGCAAGAAAGTTGTCATCCTGTTGGAAGAACTCGGCATTCCCTACACTTTCAAACCTATCAACATCGGCCGTGGCGATCAGTTGACCCCGGCGTTCCTGAAGATTTCGCCCAACGGCCGCATGCCGGCGATCGTGGACGATGAACCGATGGGCGGCGGTGAACCGATCTCGATCTTCGAGTCGGGCGCGATCATGACGTACCTCGCGGAGAAGACCGGAAGGTTCTGTCCGAGCGACTCGCGCGGGAAATACGAAGTCGCACAATGGGTGTTCTGGCAGATGGCCAACCAGGGACCGAAGCTGGGCGAGCAAGGCCATTTCCGGCGCGCGCTGGCCAGCGGCAAGAACGGCGATCTGACATACGCTCTGCGCCGCTTCGACAACGAGGCGCATCGCATCTTTGGCGTGCTGAACCTCGGGCTGTTCAACAAGCGCTATCTCGCGGCGGGCGAATACACGATCGCTGACATGATCTGCTATCCGTGGGCGTCGAGTTGGGCGACCCGCGACATCGATATTGAGGAATTCCCCAATGTGAAACGCTGGCTGGACGAAATTGGCGAACGTCCGGCGGTCGAGAAGGCGATGGCGCTGGGACCGGAGTTCCGTGAGGATCCGGCTTCGATCAGCGCCGAAGAACAGGCTCGCCGCCAGAAACTGGTCGGAGACCAGCGGGCGCAGAAGGTTCCGGCAGAATGGGTCAGCGCGTCGGCTGACTGACCAAGTGCCCGGCGGCTGCTTTCCGCCGCCGGGATTGCAGCGATTGCCCGGCTCACCGCATTTGTTCATGACGGTCGCAACAGACGCCTCGTCTTCGCGCACATGCCACGACTGAATGAACGCGTTATTATGGACGCGTGCGGCATGGATATGGTCCAGTTAATGTTCGCTTGTGGTATTGGTTGGATCGTCGCGAAGTACTCGGCAAGCGTCGGCGTCAGCCTGGCCTCCCAGTCGCCGACCACTTCATCACTGAAGGTGAATCCACGACGCAGGAACATCTCGGTCAGATCTCGCAAGCTCAGCTTGTAACGCAGCCGCCAGAGCACCCGAGAGCGATGACGTCGCTCGGATATTGCACACGAT
>DATJJM010000276.1:0-5819 GCA_035492535.1 Acetobacteraceae bacterium
GAGACCCTTGTAGGTGGTGACACCCGCGCACAGGATCGGCGCAAGCCCGGCGAAATCCGGCCGCGCCGGCAAGCGTGCGACATAGGCCGCGGAACCAATGGCGTACTCGGCGAAGCTGCCATTCACGCTGTAGCCGCTGTCGTGCTGTGACTCGCACAGCGTCTCCCATCCCGCCTGGCAGTACTCGCACGCGCCGCATGCATCGTGCAGCCAGGCAATGCCGACCGGGTCGCCTTCCTTCAGCGATGTGACACCGGCACCAAGCGCTGCAACGATGCCGGCGCCTTCATGGCCAGGAATGAATGGCGGCGTCGGCTTCACCGGCCAGTCGCCGTCGGCCGCATGCAGATCCGTGTGGCAGACGCCGGTCGCGGCGATCTTCACCAGAACTTCGCCCGGACCGGGTGTTGGAATCGCGATCTCCTCGATGGTCAGCGGCTTGCCGAATGCGCGCACCATCGCAGCCTTCATCGTCTTCGCCATGAACGAAATCTCCTGTCGAACAGAGGCAATCTCGTCGCTGACCCGCCGAGGAGTCATTGAGGCAGATCAACTAACGACGGTCACTGAAGATTTTGTTAATTCGATACACGGTTTGATGCAGATCAAAGATTCCAACCGGCAAGCGGTGTCAGCGTCCGGCTCCATCACGCCAGGAGGCATTGATGCTCGACCGGACACAGGAACACCTGCTGCACCGCAGTTCTCTGCGCGCGCGTTATGACAACTTCATCGGAGGACGTTGGCAGGCACCGGCAAAAGGACGCTATTTCGTCGATCCCAGCCCGGTGGATGTACCAATCTCTGCGAGATCGCCCGCTCGGACGCGGACGATGTCGAGCGCGCATTGGATGCCGCGCATGCCGCGCGCAATGCATGGGGCCGCACATCGCCCGCCGAACGCTCGCGCCTCTTGCTGAAAGTCGCTGATGCGATCGAGGACAATCTCGCGCTTCTCGCCTATGCCGAGACAATCGACAACGGCAAGCCGATCCGCGAGACGCGCAACGCGGACGTGCCGCTGGCGGCGGATCACTTCCGCTACTTCGCCGGCTGCATCCGCGCCGAGGAAGGCACGCTGGGCGAACTCGACAACGACACCGTCGCCTATCACTTCAAGGAGCCGATGGGCGTGGTCGCGCAGATCATCCCATGGAACTTCCCGCTGCTCATGGCGGCATGGAAGCTCGCGCCGGCGCTCGCCTGTGGCAACTGCGTGGTGATCAAGCCCGCCTCCGACACGCCACTGTCCCTGGCAGTGCTGATGGACCTGATCGGCGACATCCTGCCCGCCGGCGTTCTGAACGTGGTGAACGGGCACGGTTCAGAAGTTGGCGCGCCGCTCGCGTCCAGCCCGCGCATCGCCAAGGTCAGCTTCACCGGTGAAACGACCACTGGCCGGCAGATCATGCAGTATGCCGCGGATAACCTGATCCCCAGCACCATGGAACTCGGCGGCAAGTCGCCGAACATCTTCATGGCCGACGTGATGGACGCGGACGATGCGTTCCTCGACAAAGCGCTGGAAGGCTTCGCGCTGTTTGCCTTCAACAAGGGCGAGGTCTGCACGTGCCCGTCGCGGGCGCTGGTGCAGGAATCGATCTTCGACAGGTTCATGGAAAAGGCTGTCGCGCGCGTCGCGAAGATCAAGATGGGCCATCCGCTCGATCCCACCACGATGATGGGCGCACAGGCTTCGCATGGGCAGTTGGAGAAGATCCTCGCCTATATCGACGTCGGCAGGCAGGAAGGTGCGAAGCTCGCCACGGGTGGCGAACGCGCGCATCTCGGTGGCGAGCTGGAGAACGGCTTCTATCTGCGCCCGACAGTGTTCGTCGGTCACAACAAGATGCGGATCTTCCAGGAAGAAATCTTCGGGCCGGTCCTCTCCGTCACCACCTTCAAGACCGTGGAAGAAGCCATCGCGATCGGCAACGACACGATCTATGGGCTGGGTGCTGGCATCTGGTCGCGCAATGGCACGGTCGCCTACCGCGTCGGGCGCGAGATCAAGGCCGGGCGCGTGTGGACCAACTGCTACCACATGTACCCCGCGCATGCGGCATTTGGTGGCTACAAGGCCTCGGGCTTCGGCCGCGAGACGCACAAGATGATCATGGACCACTACCAGCAGACCAAGAACCTGCTGGTCAGCTACAGCCCGAACGCCCTCGGCTTTTTCTAGAGCATGATCAACGTCCGGGGCGTTCGGCGGATAGGGCTGGAGTTGTTGGCAGCAGGGTTATTTAACACAGAGACCACGGAGTTACACAGAGAAAGATCCTTGTTGCGCTTCGCGCCAATGCACGAGCCGAAGGCTGACAAAAATCTTCTCCGCGTAACTCCGTGACTGCCTCTGTGGTCTCTGTGTTGAAAAATAAAGTCTGCCGCAAACAAGGACGCATGTGGTCAGGCGCGTGCCCTCACCATTTGTAGATCCTCTCCAGCGTTCCACCCTTCGCCTCCGGATGGTGTGCGCTTCATCACCTTCTCGAGGCTGATGGATCAGGCCACCGGCGCGCCGGCCAGCACTTGCAGCACCGCCATCCACGGGTAACGCGTGTCCAGTACGATGCCATCCGGTGTGGCAAGCTTGCCATCCGTCGTCACCGGCACATGCTTCAGAGTGACCGCGTCATCCACATTGCCGCCGACGACGGCGATCTGGCCAGACACGGACGTATCCACAACGATGTCGCAGTGCCCGGGGAAGTGCCCCGCAGGCAAATCGTCGTAGCGAAGATCACGCGCGCTGGCGCGCCCAAGGCAGATCAGATCGCCGGCCTGCGGCGCATACGTCTCCGGCCGTTGCGCGGTCACCACCCATCCTGATGTCTGTCCAAGCGCCTGTTGCTTCGCGATATTGATGTAGTCGGCGTGGCTCGCCGAATAGGGAAACCGCCCGCCCGCACCGGCAATGCGGATCACGTAAGAAACGAAAGCCGCAGACCAGGCATACTCCCCATCCTCGCTGGCGGGGAACGCCTGGCCGCTGCCATTGTGCTTGCCAGTCCACGCCGCCTCCTGCGTGCCGGCATTCATCGCCAGCCACCAGTATTCGCCAACGCGCTGCCACAGGCCTTCCTGACGTTCCGGCTTGTCCTGCGAGGTCACCGGTCTGTACGTGCCTGGCGGATCGTCATCAACCGGCGACCCGAACAGGCGCCACTCGCGCAGGGCGACCGCTACAACCGCGTCACGCGAGAAGGCTTGGTATGGCACGCGTGCAAACGGCGGCACATGGGCATCCGGTGCGGGCGGCGTTGCACAGGCTGACAGCGCGGCAAGTACGAGCCAGGCGAGCCCACGCCTAAGCCGCATCCCTCGTCCTTTGGACCGGCGGGATAACTCGATAAGGACCCGCATCGCCAATCGTTATGTCGAGTACTGCCGGGCCTGCGAGCACTTGCGGCAACGTCGCATCGCCATTCGTCCAACGCCAGATCGACTCACTGTCCCGCTCCGGTGCCCACCATCCGTCCGCCAGACGTGGGTCATCAAGGGCAACCTCGCGGTAATCCGATTCGGTGCGCAAAACGATCCGTTGCACCATCACGCCCAGCCGCCGCCAGTCGTCGATCCACGGCCGAAACTCGGCCGGAATGACGGAACGTGACGTCAGGCGCGCCGGCAGGGACGGAATGACATAGGTATAATGCCGCCCATTGCGGCAGACGGGACGCAGGCTCTGCTGTCCGACTCTCAATTGCAGATCCGGCTCATTGGTCGTTTCCTCCACGCCCGAAGTGAATCCCAGATCTCGAGCCCGCTCGCTCAGTTCCTGCCATGCCAGGTGCCGCCGTGCCGGATCGGACACCAACGGCAGACACGACCGCTGTTCCCGCAGTGCCTGCCCGCTATCCGACGTCAGGTCCGGAAACAGGATGGACGGCTCGTTCGCATTCTCGAACACCCCCCGGTTGCCGGTATCGAGATAGCTTTCCGCCAGGAGACCTTCGGCATCCAGGATGTCATGCTGGTCAAGCTCTATGTGGAAATACACGATCTCGCCGATTTCATGGTCCTGGCGAATGGTCGTGCCGTTCGACAGATGCCGAATGACAATCAGGCACTCTCCCACCTGCACGGCATGATCGGGCGACAACAGCAGATCGCGGCGCGGCCGCCCTGGCGCAAATGCATTGGCGGCGATACGGATTGGCCGAACGTGATCCGGCACCGGGTGGCGGCGACAGTCGATATGTCGCCGGCCAATCCATCGTATCGGTGCGCTTCCGGCGAACCGGGCCCGGACACGATCGCCGACGACCAGTTCCTCCACCGGCACGTCACCGCGTGTCGTGCTGATGCACGTGCCTGCCACGAAGCACGGGGGCGACAGCGTATAGCCAAGCACATCCATCACGCGCAGGTCGGTTGCCGAGACCGTATTCGCCACGCCTGGACCGCTTAAGGCGTCGAACGAATCGTCGGCGACGCTCGATGCCCAATCCCCGGCGTCCTCGCTCGTGATCGTGTTGAACTGGGCGAGCGCTGTCGTTCCGCCATCGACCGAGAAATATGCGGGAAAGCCAGCGACGAGTGCAGGCGCACCATCGGGACTGAAGCGAAACAAATCAAGCGGTGAGTATACGTTTTGGACAATGCCGATCTTTGCGTCCAGCAAGGCGACGCGGCCCATGACTTCGGATATCTCGTGTTCTAACACGCCGATGGCATCCGTTTTGCCCATCACAGCGCGATTATTGGGATCGTAGTTGAAATTTGTCGTCGTGCTCAGGCCGACGTAACCGGCAAAGACAGAATGGGGGCCCAGCCCCAGTGCCGCTGCCTCGGCTTGGGGAAGCAGGAAGTTGCCGCCGCCGGTCGGATCGGTGGTGCCTAATGCCGCGACTGAACTCTCGTCGTCCGCAGACGTCGCGGCATCGATCAGCGCCGTGCGCACAGTGCTGTAGCTGTAGGGAATGGAAAGCTCCGTGACGCTTTCACCAATATCGCGGTCTTGCATAACCTGCGTGCCGACGATGCCGAACCCAAAACCAATCCCTATGGTGATAGGCGTAACAATAGCGCTCTCGAAAAGGTTGATCGCTGCAGCGACCGCCCCGGTGATCGCGGCATATGCGGTGGGCGACGAGGTCGCGAGGTTGGTTATGCTGGCATCGAATGTGGCGTCGATCACAAAGCCCGACGATGCATTGCCCGATGATGCATCGCTCTGGCCGATCACCGCCGACGGCGACGCTGTTTCGATCGAATTGGTATCCAGACCAGGGCCGCTTCCCGTCGCACCCGGGACTTCGATCTGGTTGACCGAATGACCGACCGCCGGATAGCCGCCCCCATACACGACGATCGGAACATCGGAGTTCTCGGGCCACGTCAGGCCGTTCAGAGCAACCGTTCCGTCGTTCAGCATGGGCGCATCGGTGAAACTAGCCTCGGTCGGGGAACAACTGGTGCAATCCCTTCGCATTGGCCGCACAGCGGCCGCGCTCGGTGATCATGCCTGTTACCAGCCGCGCCGGAGTCACGTCGAATGCCGGATTGGCGGCCGGACTACCCATCGGCATCACGCGGATCGTGGCGATGTCGCCCATTGCCGTGCGCCCGGTCAGGTCCGTCACCTCGGACGAATCGCGTTCCTCGATCGGAATTTCTGCGACCCCATCCGAGACCGTCCAGTCGATTGTCGTGGAAGGCAGCGCGACCCAGAAAGGAACGTCGTTGTCGCGCGCCGCCAGTGCCTTCAGATAGGTACCGATCTTGTTGGCAACATCGCCGTTGCGGGTCACCCGATCAGTGCCGACGATCACCAGGTCCACATCGCCGTGCTGCATCAGATGGCCGCCGGCATT
>DATJJM010000277.1:0-2823 GCA_035492535.1 Acetobacteraceae bacterium
ACGCCAGGCCAGAACGACGGCGGCCGCAGCGGATAAGGTCCATAGATGATCAGCGCCAGAGCGCGCAGGAAGATCGAGATCCCGAACGTCACGAGGATGCCGTAATCCCCCTTCCGCTCTGTCGTCGGACTGTACAGCGGCGTCAGCAGCGTCCGCTCCACCAGCACCGACAACAGGAATGACATCGCCATCGCCACCAGCACGGCCGGCAGCGGCAGAACCCCCGCAAGCTCGATGGCGAAATACGCAAAATATCCCCCCATCATGTAAACCTCGCCATGCGCGAAGTTCACGATCTTCAGGATGGAGAAGATCACCGTCAGCCCAGCCGCGATCACGGCGTAAATGACGCCGATAACCAACCCATTCAGCGCCTGGATCAGCAGATAGGACGTCACGCCCCCACTCCCTCTCCCGCGCAGCGGAGGAGGGTAGGGGAGGGGGTGCTGCCCACTAACCCCCCGGCTTCTTATAGACGTAAGGCACAGTCGCGTACTTTTTCGGCCATACGACCGGCGCCTCCGCCTGTCCCTGGTTCACCTCGCTGTACTGCAGCAGCGTCAGCGGCGCATCCAGGAACTGGTGATAATGCCAGGCCGGCTCATGGCTGGTGGAGAACGAGTACTTCCCCCGCACACCCACATAACTGGTGGTCTCCAGCTCGTGGATGATCGCCTTCCCCTCGGTGCCCTTCGCCCGCTTGATCGCGTCGAACAGCAGCCAGGCCCCGTCATAGCTTTCCATCACCGCGCCCGATGGATCGGCGTTGTGCTTCTGCTTGTAAGCTGCGACGAACGCCTTCGTCTTGTCGTTCCAGGACGCCTTGGGCAGTCCGACATTCTCCGTCACCAGCCACTGCCCCGCTGGCCCGACATTCTGCCAGAACGTTGGATCCACCGCCTCGCCACCCGAATTGTAGATCCCGCAATTCGCCGTAGGCGCGAATCCGAGATCATGCGCCTGCCGGATCATCGGATACGCACCCGCCTCGGAATACACGCTCAGGAAGAAATCATACGGCGGCGATGCGCTCTTGAACCGCAGGATCTGCGCGGTGAAATCCGTCAGGTTCGGATCGGCATCCACCGCGGTGTACTTGATCCCGGCCGCCGTCAGCTCCTGCTGCACCAGCGTGCGCGCCGCCAGCCCCACGTCGTTCTTCTCGGCAATGATCGCGACGTTCTTGAACCCCGCCGCGGCAATCCATTGTCCGATCGTTACGTCGATCAGCGACACCGCCGGCGCATTGCGGAAAACCTCGGGATAGCCCTTCGCGGTGATCTGATCGGACCACACGTCGCATGCCATGAAGGGGGTGCCGTATTTGTGGAACACCTCCATCTCAGCCAGCGCCACCGGACTGTGGAACTCGCCGAACACGGCGACGACTTTGTTCTGCTGCACCAGGCGTTCCGCCGCCGTGCGGCCCTCGGCCGGCATGCCGCGCGTATCGGCAAAGGTGATCTCGACCTTGCGGCCCAGCACGCCGCCCTGTGCATTCACCTCGTCCATGGCGATCTGCGCCGCGTTCTTCATATTGGTGCCCTCGGCATAGCCACCAGGCGGCGACAGCGGCCCCACCCAGCCAATCTGGATCGGCTCGCCCGCGGACCGCGCGGCGCGGCCGATCAGCGGCAGGGATGCGGCGGCGCCAGCAGCGGCCAGCATGCTGCGCCGCGTTGTGGCGGTGACTTTCCCCTCGGTTTCGTTGTCAGGCACCGTTGGCTCCCTCGATTGGCATCGACATCCTGTCAAGAAGGCGTGCGCACGCCAAGGGGAGACGGCAACCGAACCGGTATCCTCACGTTCCAGTCGCGCAAGGTGACATCAGGAACACAAATCATGAAACGCACAATGACTGCGGTTGCCCTCGGTCTGCTCGGGCTGTTGGCCGCCTGCGGCACTCAACCATCGGAACGGGCGAGCGGCGGCGCCGCGGCCGGTGCCGCAACCGGTGCGGCGGTAGGCGCCCTGGCCGGGCCGCCAGGCATGGTGGTCGGCGGATTGGTCGGCGCCGGCGCCGGAGCAACGACCGGCGCAGTGACCAAGCCGAGCCAGCTGAATCTCGGCAAGCCGCCGTGGACCAATCCCCAGACCCGCGTGCCGACGCCAAATGGCCCGGTCTCGCCGGCCAGTGCGCACACGCGTTACCAATCTGATACGTCGCAGAATGCCGAGGTCGACCGACTCAACGACCAGAGCTACCAGAACGCCCTGGGTCGCTGACCTGAGAAGCCGGCGGGACCACCAGCCCCGCCGGCCACGGGCGCTGGTTGTTGACGCATCTCGTCACCCTGGGGACGGTAGCGTTATGTCGGTCACGCTCGATCCCCATGCCCATCTCGCCGCCAAACAGCGCTGGCATCCGGTCGAATTTGCCTTCTGGCTGGCGACCCTCCTGCCGTTCGTCGTCACCCCGACCTACCTCACGCTCGCCAGCCAGATCGCCATCACCGCGATCTTCGCAGTCTCGCTCGACCTGATCATGGGTTATGCCGGCCTGGTCTCGCTCGGCCACGCCGCCTATTTCGGGCTTGGCGCCTACGCCGCCGGCCTTATCGCCAAAGCCGGCTGGGGCGAGCCTTTCACCGGCCTGCTCCTGGCCGCCGCGATCACCGGCATCTTCGGCTATCTCACCGCCCTCATCGTCACGCGCGTCCGCCACCTCGCGCTCATCATGATCACCCTCGGCATCGGCCTGCTGCTCTACGAAGTCGCCAACCGCGAAAGCTGGCTCACCGGAGGTAACGACGGCCTGCAAGGTGTGGACATGTGGCCGCTGTTCGGCCGCTTCGACTTCGACCTCTTCGGCTACACCGCCTA
>DATJJM010000278.1:0-16144 GCA_035492535.1 Acetobacteraceae bacterium
CTATAAGGAATGCATCGAGCGGGGTGCTGAGCGCGTGCGCGACCTGGGGCCGGTGCTGGGCGCGTATCATCCTATCGTCGCCTACAATATCGAACGCATCCGACAGATCTCCGGTTTGGACGAAGTGTCGTTCCATATGTCCGGCACCGAGGCGGTCATGCAGGCGGTGCGCCTCGCGCGGTTCCATACGCGGCGCTCGCACATCGTGCGCTTCAGCGGCGCCTATCATGGCTGGTGGAGCGACGTGCAGCCTGGCATCGGCAATCCGCAGAAAGTGCGCGAGACATACACGCTCGCCGAGATGTCCGAACGTACGCTGCATGTTCTGCGCACACGGCGTGACATCGCCTGCGTTCTGGTCAATCCCTATCAGGCATTGCATCCCAATGCCGGTCCGCCGGCTGATTCGTCGCTGGTGGACAGTGGCCGCACGGCGCATTTCGACCGCGCTGCGTATACACAATGGTTGCGGCAGCTGCGCCAGGTGTGCACCGAACGCAGGATCGCGCTGATCTTCGACGAGATGTTCGTGGGCTTCCGCATCGCAGTTGGCGGCGCTCAGGAGTATTTTGGGGTGCAGGCCGATCTTGTCACGTATGGCAAGACACTCGGTGGCGGGCTCCCGGTGGGTGTGGTGTGTGGCCGCCATGAATGGATGAAACGCTACCACGACGATCGTCCGGGTGACGTCTGCCTGGCGCGTGGGACGTTCAATGCCCATCCGTACGTGATGGGCGCGATGAATGAGTTCCTGCGTCGGCTGGAAGCGCCCGACATGCTGCGCCTCTACGATGGTATTGACGAGCGCTGGGACCAGCGCACCGCGGTGATGAACCAGCGGTTGGACGCGGCGGGCCTGCCGTTGCGGGTGGTAAATTTCTCGTCGATCTGGACCATGTGCTACACGCGCCCATCCCGCTACAACTGGATGCTGCAATACTATCTGCGGGCCGAAGGGCTGGTGCTGAGCTGGGTCGGCACCGGGCGGCTGATCTTCAGCCTGAACTACAGCGATGATGACTTCACTGCGGTGATGGACCGCGTCGTGGCTGCGGCCCGTTCGATGCAGCAGGACGGCTGGTGGTGGTCGGCACCGGCCGCCAGCAACAAGTCGATCCGCAAGCAGGTTCTGCGGGAAATGCTGGCCAACTACGGTGAGCGGCTGGGGTTGAAGTGGGGAACGGCTTAAATCCCGACCGTTTCGCAGGGATCGGGCGCCTTTAAATGGAGATGGCCGGCTCAAGGCCGGCCATGACGTGGAAGGTGAGGCGATGGCACTTGATCAGCCTGGATGCGGGTTCAGCCTCTCATCGTCGAAGAACTCGCCGCGCAGCAGATAGGCCGGAGCCCGGTAGTACAGTTTGATATCGTGGAACGGGTCGGTGAGGATCTTGGTCGCCCAGACCAGCCCGGTCTCGATGTCCCTGATCTTGAACAGTTGTACCGTGCGGAACATCAAGCCGCCGATGCCCAGCCACAGCCACAGATAACCGACGTGGCGGATGAACTCGTTGATCGTCTTGTGGGGCTGCACGGTGTGCAGAAGTGTCGGATCAACGAGCAGCAGCAGCGGTGACAGCGCCCACAGGCTCAGCAGGACAAACTTCCTGCGCAGGTTATAACCGACTTTGATGGCTTCCTTGTGCTCGTGCGATGCGTCGTTGATGTAGTCGTAGCCCTTCGGTTCAAAGAAAATGTGGCCAATCTGGCGGCTGACCATGGCTACCAGCCATCCCGTCAGCGCGGCGGCAGCGGGATCCTTGAACGCCAGCACGTAGGCACACAGGAAACTTGCCGCACTCAGCAGATGCAAAGACTGGTTGATCCGGCTGTGGTGGTAGTAGCGGTGGTCATCCCAGCGTTGTGCGCGCAGGTGTTCAAAAAATCCGATCATCGCCATCCCTTGCTCTGCCGCTTGCTCAGAGTCGTGCCGATGCCGGTAGCCGGCGACTCGGCAAAACTTACTAAGACTCGCATTGTCGCGACGCGCTGGCACGTTATGGTTTGGTGACAACGCGCGCCGGGATTGCCAGTCAGCCCATCGTGATATGGGTAAAGTCCTGAGACCAGCTCTGAGCCGGACGAAAGTTCTGCACGCTCTTCGTCATCGCCCGCGGATTGAGGTCGTGGCATATATACAACCAGGCCGCCTCGTCAACCAGGATCGCGTGCGCCTCCGACAGCAGCCTGATCTGTTCCTCGGGATCGAAGCTTGCCTGGGCGCGCGTGGTCAGCTCGTCGAAGCGGACATTGCTGAAGTGCCCCCAGTTGGTGCTGGCCGGCGGGAAGCTCGGCGTGGCGAACAGCCGGTACAGCGTCGATGGGTCCGTGTAGCCCAGGCTGTTGTTGATGCCATCGTCACCATGCGACGTGGAAGGGCTGGGGGGACTGCGCCGCGCGATCAGCATGGTGCCCCATTCGACGACATCGAAGTCCACATCGATCCCGGCGGCGGTGAAGTTCTGCTGGAGGAATTCGTTGATCGGTATGGGCACCATCTGCCCCGATCCCGACGTCGAAATCATGATCTTGGCATGCGGCCGCTTGTTCGGCCCGTATCCCGCCTGCGCCAACAGGTCCTTGGCGCGCTGCGGATCGTAGCCGTAGCGGAGCCTGGGCTTGCCGAACAACGGGTGTTCCGGCGGGAAAAAGCCGTACGCAGGCTTGGCCGTGCCATTCAGCATCGCGCAGAGCCCATCGCGGTCGATCGCGAAATTCAGCGCCTGGCGCACGCGGACGTCACTGAACACCGTGCCGGTTGCGCAGTTCAGCACATAGGGATACGTATGTGGATACGGCCACAGGCTGATCTGGAACCCTGCCGCACGCAGTGAGGGGATGGAATCCGGTGGCGGCACCTCGATCCAATCCACCTGGCCGGACCGCAACGCGGCCACGCGCGTGGTGGCCTCCGGCATCGGATAGACGATCAGCTTGTCCAGTTTGGGAATGCGCGACTTGTTCCAGTAGTTCTCATTGCGCGACATCTCGGCATACTGGCCAGGCACCACGCGGGTGATCTTGAATGGCCCGGTACCCACCGGCGCCTTGGCAAAGCCTGCCCAACTGCTACCCATCTTTTCCCATTGCCGGGGACTGGCGATCAGGAAGGAGGGCAGCAGGTAATGGAAGAAGCTGAATGGTGACTTGGTGTAGATCGCGATCTTGCCATCGTCGAGCTTCTCCCAACGGTCCAGCATCGTCACCGTGGCACGCACGATCGGTGCGGCCGGCGCGTCGTATTGCGGTGACTTGTCATCCCAGACGCGGCGCAGGTTCCACACGATATCGTCCATCGTCAGCGGCGAGCCATCATGGAACGTCACGCCGCTGCGCAAGGTGAAGATCCAGCGCGTCGGATTGCCGGGATCGACCGTCCATGACTCGAAGAGCCCGGGCGTGGCGTCGGCCGTCTGGTTGACGTGCGTATAGTCCCAGTTGACGACACCGTCGTACGCGGGATAGCCGAGGAACCGGAAACCCTCGCCACCATTGTTGGGAATGCCGGTGACCGTCGGCAGGTCGGATGCCGTCATCGCGATGCGCAGCACCTGCGCGGGTGCCGCGTCCGATTGTCGGATGGTGGCGGCAGCACCGGCGGCGGCCAGGCCGCCCAGGACAGAGCGGCGCCGCAAATTGGTTGCGCGTGAAATTAGCGGATTTTGCTGCATGGCGAAGGCACTCCCTCGATGCGATATAGGGAGCGAAGCAAGATTCGTGCCTGCATTCCTGCCCAGGCAACAAGGACGAATTGCTTTCGTTTGCAACGTCATCGCGGCGCGGCCGCCTATTCCTTGGGCAGATTGGCCCTCCGTCAGCCCTTCGTGGTAGAACGCGCCCAAGCAAAGGGGGAGGCCAACGCACCATGCCCACGGCGAGCCGTCAGATGCATCTGGGCGTCTTTGTCCTTGGCACCGGCAATCACATGGCTGGCTGGCGGATGGATGGCGCGTTCACTTCGCACATGGAATTGCCGGCGATGCAGGAGATCGCCCGTATCGCCGAGCGCGGCAAATTCGATCTCGTGTTCATCTCGGATTCCATGGTGATGGACCCGACCGATCATCCGTCCTTCATGTGCCGCTTCGAGCCCACCACGCTGATCACCGCGCTCGCGGCCTGCACGAAGCATGTTGGTCTGGGTGCCACGGTCTCCACCAGTTTTTCCGAGCCGTATAACGTCGCTCGCATGTTCGGCTCGATCGACCACATCAGCGGCGGACGCGCGGCGTGGAACGTGGTGACCAGCTCCAACGCCAAGGCCGCGCTGAACTTCAACCTCGATGAGCACATCGAGCACGAGCTGCGATACGAACGCGCCAACGAGTTTGTCGATGTCGTACGCGGGCTATGGGATTGCTGGGATGATGGCGCGATCGTCGCCGACACAGCGACCGGTCGCTACATCGATGCCGATAAGGTGCGGACGCTCGATCATCAAGGCCGGTTTTTCAAGGTTCGTGGGCCGCTCAACATGGCCCGCTCGCCACAGGGCCATCCGGTGATCATCCAGGCGGGTGGTTCACCGTCCGGTCTGGAACTGGCGGCGCGCACCGCCGATGTGGTGTTCTCGGTCGTGCAGGAACTGGCGCCGGCCAAGGTCGCCTATGCCGATCTGAAGGGACGCATGGCGAAGTACGGGCGCCCGCCGGACGCGCTCGCGGTGCTGCCGGGTGTGATGACCATCATCGGCGACAGCGAAGCGCAGGCGCGGGAGACGCTGGCGAAGCTGCAAAGCTGGATCACCACCAGCAATGCGACGACGCTGGTGGCCAGCCGTATCGGCTATGACGTGTCGGGCCATCCGCTGGATGGACCGGTGCCGCCGCCACCGCCTCGCCTCAACAGCCAGACATTCGCGAGTGTCCTGTACGAAATGGCGAAGCGGGAGAAGATGACACTGCGCGACCTCTACAATCTCACCGCGGCCGCGCGCGGTCACTGGGTGCTGTGCGGCACCGTAACGACGATCGCCGATACGCTGGAGCAGTGGTTCGTGGAGGGCGCGGCAGACGGCTTCAACATGTTGCCCGCCTGGTTTCCTGGCGGTTTTTCTGATTTCGTCGATCGCGTGGTGCCGGAACTCCAGCGCCGCGGCCTGTTCCGGCAGGCGTATCAAGGACCCACGCTGCGCGACCACCTTGGGCTGCCACGCGTCGAGGCGCCAGTCGCCCTGCTACCTGAAGTAGAAAACCGATTGTAACTGGCAGAGAGTTGTGCCCATGATGGCGGTGTAAGCGGCCTGGGGCAGATCGGGCGGGATAGCCGGAAGAAGCGAGCTCGCGTGGGGAGATGCGCAAGTGGCCGGATCCGACATCCTTCATACACACACGGTGCTGTGCGAAGAGCTCGACGTGATCGAGCAACGGCGCCGGCTTCGTGGCGGCGCTGCCTCTGACGATGCACACCGTGATATCGAGACGCATAGCGAGCGTGCGCGGCGCATGCAGCTCAGCGCGCTTTGCCTGTCCGGCGGGGGCATCCGCAGCGCGGCGTTCTGTCTCGGCGTGCTGCAGGCGCTTGCAGGGAAGCGATTGCTGCGGCAGTTCGATTTCCTGTCCACCGTCTCGGGCGGCGGCTTCATCGGCGGCTGGCTCCAGGTCCTGATGCGCGAGGCGGGCGGGGTGGCCGGCGCCGAGGACACGCTGGCGCCGCCGCGATCGGAACCGCTGCGCCGGCTGCGCGCCTACACCAACTACCTGACGCCGCAGACCGGCCCGTTCTCTACCGACACGTGGGCGGCGATCGTCCTGTATCTGCGTAACCTGCTGATCAACTGGACGGTGTTCGTGCCGCTGTTCCTGCTGATCGCGCTGATACCGATCGTGTACCGAACCACGATCTCGGTGTGCAGCGCCATTACGTGGCTGAACCTGATACTGCTGGGCTGCGCCGGGCTGGCGTTGTTGTATGGCGTGATCAGAGTGTGCAGCCTGTTGCCGAGCCATCGCGAACCGCGCGCAGATGGCGACCGCACGCCAGCCTACGCACCTGAGGTCAGCATCCGCCGAGGTGTGGTCTATCCCTCGCTGGCATGGACCCTGCTGGTCCCCTGGCTGTTGGACTTTGCCAGCGTGCACGCCGCCGACGATGCCCAGGCGCGGCCGTGGCTGGCGGATCATGCTTTCTGGATTCTTCCGGCGGTTTACTTCCTGCTGATGACGCTGGCCTACGCCCTGGCATGGGCATTGCAGTCCTATCGCTCGGATCCCGGGCTGCGATTATTCCGAGCTAATTTCGGTCGGTGGGTCGCGGCCAGCTTGGGCGCGGCGCTGTTGACATGGCTGATGCTTGTCGTCGCGCACGCGATCCTGCAATTCGGCGGCCCGGTTGCGGATGCAAGCGGTGGCAAGACGCCCACCAGGGTTCCGGTCGATATGGCGTCCATCCTGACCGTGTTCGCACCGCTCGCGCTTGCGGTGGTGCATGTACTGCAAACCGCCCTGTATATCGCCCTGCGGCGGGAAAACGATCTGGCCGATCTCGATCGTGAGTGGCTGGGGCGCGTGAACGCCATGATCCTGCGCGTCACCGTTGGCTGGACGGTCTTTTCGCTCTGCTGCCTGATTCTCCCGCTGCTGATCGAACTCGTGCAGAAGCAAACCGGTGGCAACGATGTTTGGAGCGGCGGAGCCATCTCGGTGACGAGTGCCATATCGGTGCTGATCGGTGGGGCCGCGGCGTGGCTCGGGAAAATCTGGCCGTCGGTGGAAAGCTTCGTCGAGAGACCCGGTGTCATGGACCGTGTGCGGGCCTATCTGCCCACCGCGCTGGGTGCCTTGTTCGGGGTCAGTCTGATGATCGTATTCGGTGGCGTGCTGAGCCTGGTGCTAGGGCAATTGCAGCGCGGCGCTCCCTTCGCCGCCGCGGCGATCGACCCCGATCTCGTGGGCTACACCAAGTCCGACTGGTTTCCGCTGATCCTTCAGGCCGTGGTCGGCCTGACATTGTTGATCGGCGTGATGAGATTCCAGCACGTCAACGTCAACCGGTTCTCCATGCACGCGATCTATCGCAACAGGCTGACCCGCGCGTTCTTGGGATCGGCGCGGAACAAGCGCGACCAGGATCCGTTCACTGGCTTCGATCCGTGGGACAACCTGCCGCTTTCGTCGTTGCTCAATGCCGGCACCAGTCTGTTTCCCGTCATCAACATGACCTTGAACATCACCGCCGGCAACAATACCGCCTGGGCGGAGCGCCAAGCAGCTTCGTTCACCGCTACGCCGCTGGTCTGCGGTTCGGCGGCGTTGCGTCACCCATCACAGCCTGAGACCGCGTGCGAGCCCGACGGGGCATTCGTTCCGACCATCCGCTTTGCCGGTCTGGAGACGCTGAAGGACCACCCGACCAAGCCCACCGAATCCGGCGCCGGTCTGGGCAGCGTCCTGACCGTCTCGGGTGCTGCCGTGAGCCCGAACTGGGGCTATCACTCCTCGCGCATCACGGCCTTCCTCATGACGTTGTTCAACGTGCGCCTCGGCGTCTGGTTGCCCAATCCATCGAAGGCCACGGCGGACGAACTGCGCCTCGCGCGGCCGCGCAACTCGCTGATGGCTCTGGTCGACGAGATGCTGGGCAAGACCACGGACGACAGCCAGGCGATCTATCTTTCAGACGGCGGTCACTTCGAAAACCTAGGCCTCTATGAGATGTTCCGCCGGCGGTGCCGTTCGATCCTGGTGGTCGACGCCGATGCCGACGAGACCTGTTCGCTGGCTGATCTCGGCAATGCGATCCGCAAGGCGGAGATCGACTTCGGCATCCGTGTGGCCATGCAGGAGCCGATGCATGTCTATCCGCGTGCCCGTCTGGAGGCCGAAGCCGATCTGGCCGTCTCCGCGCTCGGGTTTGCCTGCGGCACGATCGACTATGGTGACGAGCAAGCCGGCGAGTTGCTCTACATCAAGCCGAGCTTCCTGGCGCGCATTCCGGCCGACGTGCGCTCCTACGGTGCGGAACACAAGAAATTCCCACACGAGTCCACGCTGGATCAGTGGTTCAGCGAAAGCCAGTTCGAGAGCTACCGCATGCTCGGCCGGTACCAGATGGCCGAGCTTCTCGGTGAGGCCGGTTCCGTCCGACTCGCAACGGTATTCGAGACGGCACGCCAGGCGGGGAAGCCCAAGCCGGACGTACCGACCGACACCATCGGATGCGAAGGCATCAGGGCGCTTGCCTCAGTCATTGCCGGCCGGATTGGGCCGTCAGGGAGGTGGCAGGAGCAGGACGCGGCCGCCGCGGAGTGACAACGACGTCGGGTGGCTCGCGACTTACGCGTCTGCGGCAAATTCGCTAGGCTGCGGTGACGCAGCGATTATGAACACAGGTGCATCCATGGACGTCCAGGCAGTCAACAAGATGCGGCGCCCGCAAGGCATGCCGTTCCATTGCAACAAGATCGGCCACGTCGCGCTCTACGTGAAAGACGTGCAGCGATCGGCTCAGTTCTATACCGAGGTCATGGGCTTCCAGATCTCGGACGCCTACGACAGCAGCATGATCCCGGGCGGCGTGGTGTTCCTTCGCGTCAGCGCCGACCATCATGGCGTCGCTCTGTTCCAGGTGCAGGAAGGCCAGCAGCCGAAGGGCGGCCTGCACCACATGGCATTCGAGGTTTCCTCGCTGGACGAGGTACTGCGGGCCCGCGACTACCTCCGCAAGCACGACGTGCCGATCCATTTCGAGGGCCGTCGCCGCGCCGGCGTGCAGTTGGCGATCGAGTTCACCGATCCGGACGGCCATAACCTGGAGATCTACTGGGGCATCGATCAGATCGGCAGCGATGGCTATGTGCGTCCGGCCGAGCAGTGGAAGGGCGCCAATAGCCTGGAAGCGGCGATTGGCGATCCGGTGGTCGGACAGGACACCACGGTGCAGGACCGCTCCCTGCTTCACGCATAGCGAGTAACGCTCGGCTGAATTGCGGGGGAGGGTTGCCCCGCAATTCAGCCAGCCTGCTTTCTTTACCCGCCCATGCTAGACTCGCACCATGGGTTACTGGGGCAAGATCATCGGCGGCGTAGCGGGCTTCGCCGTGGGCGGTCCGATGGGCGCGGTTGTCGGCGCGGCACTCGGCCATGCGGCGGATTCCGGCGCCGTGCAGAACCTCGGCGGGCAATTCCGGCCGCAGGTTGGCTGGAACCCCGCCCGCCTGGCCGCCATGTTCAACCGCCGGGATCAGCTTTTCGCGATCTGCGTGGTCGTCCTGTCAGCCAAACTGGCGAAATGTGATGGCCTCGTGAGACGTGAGGAGATCGACGCCTTCAAGCGTCAGTTTCGTATTCCGCCGCAATCGGTGCGCGATATCGGCCGGCTGTTCGACCAGGCGCGAGACAGCTCGGATGGGTTCGAATCCTACGCGGCCCAGCTTGGCGATGCGTTCTCGGACAATCGGGGCATGCTGGAGGACGTGCTGACGGCGCTGTTCGTGATCGCGCGCGCGGACGGTGCGGTGAACGGGCGGGAGCAGGATTTCCTCCAGCGTACGCATCAGGCGTTCGGCCTGGACCAGGCAGCGTGGGACCGCGCCTGCGGCACGACACCGCGGCAGCCGACCGTTGACGATGGGCCGGATGCCTACACCGTGCTCGGCGTGTCGCGGAACGCCAGTCCCGAGGACATCCGCGCCACGTGGAAGCGCCTGATGCGCGAGAACCATCCTGACAGCCTGGCGGCGAGGGGTGTGCCGGCGGAATTCATCGCCCGCGCGAACGAGAAGGTGGCCCGCATCAACGCCGCCTGGGACCGGATCAAGCGCGAGCGTGGCCTGTGAGCCTGCTGAGCGTCCGCGAACGGCCCAGCCCCAATCAGGACGATCGACCATCCGGCGTGCCGATCGACACGCTGATCCTGCATTACACGGGGATGCGCACCGCTCGGGAGGCGATCGAGCGGCTGTGCGATCCGGTTGCTCGGGTGTCGTCGCATTACGTGATCGATGAGGATGGCACGATCCTGCGCCTGGTGCCGGAGGAACGGCGGGCCTTCCATGCCGGGGTGTCACACTGGCGCGGACATAGCGAGCTGAACGGACGCTCGATCGGCATCGAGATTGTCAATCCCGGGCATGAATGGGGCTATCGGGATTTCGCGGCACTGCAGATGGCCGCGGTGTGCGATCTGTGCCTGGAGATTTTGGCGCGCCACCCGATCCCGGCCCGCAATGTCGTGGCGCACAGCGATGTGGCTCCCGACCGCAAGGATGACCCGGGGGAGAAATTCGACTGGCAGGGACTGGCGGCGAATGGCGTCGGGTTGTGGCCCAAGGACGGCACAGCCGAACCCGTCTCGGACGTCTGGAAGGCGCTCGCCGATATCGGCTACCGCGTGGATCTTGATCTGCCGATCGTGTTGCGCGCTTTCCAGCGGCACTGGTGGCAGGACGCGGTCTCGGGGGAGCTGGATGCCGGAACGCAGAGGCGGATTGGCGAAGTACGGCGATTGGTGTGCGGTGAGGGGGCTTAACTCAGGATCCGCAGCGTGACCGGCCGCAACAAACAAAAGGGGCCGGCGGATGCCGGCCCTGCTCGTTGTCGTTGGACTGGCAACGTTTGGGTTAGCCGCCGCCGCCCTCATTCGGATTCGACGGGAACGTCGAAACCGGATGCTGCTGCGTCACGAATAGCGACGTGCTGCCACCGTTCTGCGTTGCCGCGTAAGCCCGGTTGCTGTAGTACCCCGGAGCCTGAGCGATCACGTTCGGGGCCTCGGTGAATGCCGTGTTGGGGATCGGGCCCTCGCCGTCACCCGCATAGGCCGCGCCGGCGCCGAAAGTCAGCACCACCGCTGCCGCAAGAATCATGGTCTTCATGGTCTCTCTCCTCTTTTAGGGCCTCCTCGGGAAGCCCTGACCTATCCATCGCCCTTGGAACCGTTTTCTTGTGTCCGTTGGCGATGGCGGGGAGATGGTCCTTTGCGACCATCGAGATAACGTCACGGTTCAGCAATTCTTTCATGCGAATTCCGGTGGAATAGGGGCGCGTGGTTGGTGCGTCGCGGTCCAATCCCGGCATTTCGGCGGTTCCGTGCAACGCGCAGCAGGCCCGGCATAGCCATTGCGGCGTCGGACGCGTCCCATTGCCGGGCAATGTTCAGGTTGGCAGCCCAAGCATGACGAAGCCCGCGTTCCGCGAATACACCAGTCCGGCCGGAGGCTGGGGCGCGCTGGAGGCGACCACCAAGGCGCTGGTTGAGCAGGACATTCCGTTGCGTGGCTCGGCCACGCTGCTGCATATGAACCAGCCGATGGGCTTTGACTGCCCTGGCTGCGCCTGGCCGGATCCCAGGCACACCAGCAGCTTCGAGTTCTGCGAGAACGGCGCCAAGGCGGTGGCGTGGGAGGCGACGGCGAAGCGCTGCACGCCAGATTTCTTCGCGCAGCACACCGTGGCGGAGCTCATCGCCTGGGACGATTACGACCTGGAGATGCAGGGGCGGCTCACCCATCCCATGGCCTACGATCCGGCCACTGATCGTTATGTGCCGGTCGCCTGGGAAGAGGCATTCGAACGGATCGGATCGAGCCTGCGTTCGCTGCCCAGCCCGAACGCGGCGGAGTTCTATACGTCGGGCCGTACCTCGAATGAGGCGGCGTTCCTGTTTCAGGCCTTCGCCCGCGAATTCGGCACCAACAACTTCCCCGACTGTTCGAACATGTGCCACGAGGCGACCAGCGTCGGGTTGCCGGAGGTGCTGGGCGTCGGCAAAGGCACTGTGCTGCTGGACGACTTCGACCTGGCCGACGCCATCTTCATATTCGGGCAGAACCCGGGCACCAACAGCCCCCGCATGATGACGAACCTGCGTGCCGCGTCCCGGCGTGGCGCCACGATCATGAGCTTCAACCCGTTCAGCGAGCGTGCGCTGGAGCGGTTCCAGGCACCGCAGAACCCGATCGAGATGGCGTCGATGACGTCCACGCCCATATCCTCGCGTATCTACCAGGTGCGCGTCGGCGGCGATTGCGCGGCGCTCAAGGGCATCATGAAGGCGTGCCTGGAGGCGGATGAAGCGGCGCTGGCGGCCGATCAGCCACGCGTGCTCGATTTCAACTTCATCAACGGTCACACGCATGGGTTTGGCGACTTCGCGGCCGATCTCCACGCGACCGACTGGGCGATGATCGAACGGCTGTCCGGGCTGAGCCGCGAGGACTTGCGCGAGGCCGCCTGCGCCTATCTCGAAGCGGAGCGAGCGATCCTGGTCTATGGCATGGGCATCACCCAGCACACGCATGGCGCCAAGAACGTGCAACTCATCGCGGCGCTGGCCATGCTGCGCGGCAACGTCGGACGACCGGGCGCCGGTGTGTGTCCAGTGCGGGGACATTCAAACGTGCAGGGCAACCGCACCGTCGGCATTACGGAAAAGCCGACGCCGGCGTTCCTGGATGGAATGCGCGATACGTTCGGCTTCGAGCCGCCGCGCGCGCATGGCCACGACGTCGTGCATGCGATCGAGGCGATGCAGCGCGGCGATGCGCGCGCGTTCATCGGATTGGGCGGGAACTTTGCGGCGGCCGCTCCGGACACCTTGGCGACCGCGGCGGCAATGCGAAGGCTGGAACTGACGGTGCAGATCGCGACCAAGCTCAATCGCGGTCATCTGGTGCATGGCAGGCAGGCATTCATCCTGCCGTGCCTGGGGCGCACCGAGATCGACCAGCAGGAGAGCGGCAAGCAGTTCATCACCGTCGAGGACTCGATGTCGATGGTGCATGGATCGGCCGGCATCAATCGACCGGCGTCGGATGATCTGCGCAGCGAGCCTGCGATCGTCGCCGCGATGGCGCGGGCGACCCTGGGTGCTGGGTCCAAGGTGAACTGGGAGTGGCTGGTCGCCGACTATGATCGTATCCGAGATGCGATCGAGCGGGTGTTTCCCATCTTCCAAGGGTACAATGCGCGGGTGCGGGTGCCCGGCGGATTTCACCTGACCTCGTTGGCGCGGGAACGCATCTGGGCGACGCCCTCCGGCAAGGCGGAGTTCATCGTCTATCCCGGGCTCGAGGAGGATCCGCACGTCGGCGATCCCGATGCATTGTGGCTGACCACGATGCGCAGCCACGATCAGTACAACACGACACTTTACAGCAAGTCGGATCGCTACCGAGGCGTGTTCGGCCAGCGGATGGTGGTGTTCATCAATGAGCGCGAGATGGCGCGTCGCGGTCTTGCCGCCGGCGACGAGGTCGTGGTCGAGACCATTGCGACAGACGGCGTCCGGCGCCTGGTGAACGGGCTGAAAGTGCGGCCGTATCGGCTGCCGGACGGGTGCTGTGGCGCCTATTACCCCGAGGCCAACCCGCTGGTGCCGCTCTATGCGCGCGACCCGAAAAGCGGGACGCCGTCCTACAAGGCGATCCCCGTGCGGGTCTCTCGCGCGCAGCAGGATATTCACTGAGATGGGTGCCGTTCAGCTTGTTTGCCTGATCGTCGCCATGGCGCTCTACGTGCTGGCCGACGGCTTTGCACTGGGCATTGGACTGCTGCTTCCGCTTGGGCCACGTCGGCAGGATCGCGACGCGATGGTGAAAAGCATCGTATCAGTCGGTTCAAGTAACGATAAATGGCTGGGCGTGGCAGGGTTGGCGCTGGCTTTGGCTTTTCCGTTCGTTCTGACGGTCCTGGCAAGATCCTATCCGGTGCCGCTTGCAATCATGGCGTTCGCGCTCCTGGCGCGGGGTGCGGCGTTCCGCTTCCGCCTGCGGTCGAACCGAAGGCAGCGAGTGTGGGAACTGGGTCTCGCAGGAGCGTCGGCGCTGGCCATCCTGTGCCAGGGCTTCGTCCTGGCGGGGCTTGCCCACGTGCTGAAGCCGGTCGTGGGGCTGGATTGGATTTTCGCATTGCTCTGCGCGGCGATGCTGCTGGGTGGTTACATGCTGCTCGGTGCGGGCTGGCTGATCTGGCGGGCATCCGCACCGATGCAGACATTCGGCCGCGAGGTGAGCCCCGCCGCACTGATCCTGGTGGCCGGCGGGGCGGCGGTTGCTTTCGCATGGGCGCTGCTGATCGCTCGAGATGCGTTCGCTTTGCCAGATGCAGCCACACCGCTGCTTCTGTTGCTTGGCGCCGCCGTGTGTGTGCTGATCTGGTGCAATCTTTGGAGCCGGCGCACGCATCTGGTGTTCCTGCTGGGCCTCGCATTGTTTGCGATCGGCCTTGGAGGAGTGGCCGACGCACTGTGGGCGTTGGCGGACGGCGGAGGCGCTGTGGCGTCGGCAGGCGTCGCCGAACTTGCCATCGGGTTCTGCGTCGGGGTGGTGCTCGTGATCACATGTCCGATCATTATCGGCCAGATGTTCCGCGGCGAACTCGACCAAATCGATGCAAACCCGGCGTTGCGGCTGATTCCGGGCGCAGGCTGCCGGCGGTCCCGATCGCTACCGACCGAACTGCATTTCAGCTGAACGATAGGGCTCCCACAGCGAAGCGCTAACGTCCAATTCGCAGCATGCGCTGCATAGCGGATCGGGCGGGGGTGTTGCTCTGGTGCGCATCCGACGAATCTGGAGGCGCCTGATGGCCCAGGCTGAACACTACGACATTTTGATCCTTGGCAGTGGCGGCGGCGGCAAGCTGATGGCGTGGCACATGGGACGGTCAGGCAAGCGCACCGCCGTCGTCGAGCGTCGATACATCGGCGGCGCTTGCCCTAACATCGCCTGCCTGCCCAGCAAGAACGAAGTCTGGAGCGCCAAGGTGGCGCATCTGGCGCGGCACGGCGCGCAGTTCGGCACGCGCACCGGCAGCGTTTCGGTCGACATGGTCGCCGTGCGTCAACGCAAGCGCGCGATGGTGGAAGAGCTGATCGCCATCCATCTCCGCAACTACCAGGCAAGCGGCGCCGAGTTGATCATGGGGAACGGGCGCTTCGTCGGTCCGAGGACTGTCGAGGTGCGTCTGAACGACGGCGGCACGCGCCTGCTGAGCGGCGACAAGGTCATGATCAATACCGGAAGCCGCGCGGCGATACCCGATATTCCTGGCATCGAAGCCGCGAAGCCGCTGACGCATATCGAAGCGCTGGAGCTCGATCATTTGCCTGCGCATCTGATCGTGCTTGGCGGCGGCTATGTCGGGCTGGAACTCGCCCAGATGTACCGTCGCTTCGGCAGCCGTGTCACGATCATCGAGCAAGGGCCGCGTCTCATGGGGCGCGAGGATCCTGACGTCGCGGAGGCTGTCAAAGCGTTCCTCGTCGAGGAAGGCATCGAGGTGCTCGAATCGACCGAAGTGGTGGATGTCCAGGGCATGTCAGGTGAACGTGTCACGGCGACCGTGGTGACGCCTTCCGGCGAACGGAAGATCGAAGGAAGCGACATCCTGCTTGCTGCAGGGCGTGTCGCGAATACGTCCGGCATCGGCCTCAGCGATGCCGGCGTGGAGCTTGATCCCCGTGGCTACATCCATGTGAACGATCGCCTGGAGACCAGTGCGCCGGACGTGTGGGCGCTCGGCGACTGTGCCGGCAGTCCGCAGTTCACCCATGTGACGGAGGATGACTTCCGTGTTGTTCGTGACAACCTGGCTGGCGGTGATCGCAGCACGCGTGGCCGGTTGATTCCCTACTGCATGTTCACCGATCCGCAGCTCGCCCATGTTGGACTGAGCGAGACCGAAGCACGGCGCGAAGGCATCGCCGTCCGCGTGGGAAAGTTGCCCATGAAGATGGTGTTCCGCGCGATGACCAACTCCGAAACCAGTGGCTTCATGAAGGTGCTTGTCGGAGCGACCGAGGATCGCATTCTTGGCTTCACCATGGTTGGCGCCGATGCCGGCGAGGTGATGGCTGTTGTGCAAATGGCGATGCTGGCGGGGATGCCATTCACCAGGATCCGTGATGTCGCCATCCTGACACATCCAACGATGGCTGAGGGATTGGGGTCCCTGTTCGCTCAGGTGCCTGCCTGACGCGTGCTCAGGCGGCCATCGACAGGCTGAGGCCCGCGAGCAGGACACCGATTGCCACGTCAAGCATGACAAGTCCGGCTGCGGTGAAGCCCGTGATGCCAAGCGTCAGCCGGAAGGCAAACCATTCGAGCCACAGGGCCCAGCCGAGGCCGACGAGTTGGGCGGCCTCATCCAGCAGCGCCGGTGCGCCGAGCAGGCCCGGGATGGCGAACACCACCAGCAGGAGGTAC
>DATJJM010000279.1:0-19301 GCA_035492535.1 Acetobacteraceae bacterium
ATCAACGGTCCCGAATTCGGTCCGGGCGACCGTATCCCGTCAGAGCGCGCGCTGGCAGAGATTCTGGGCGCCAACCGCATGACGGTGCGAAAGGCGATCGATGGGCTTGTGGCGCAGGGCCTGCTAGAGCGCCACAGCACCAGCGGTACGCGTATCCGCCTGCCGCGCGTCACCCGCCCGACGGATGCCCGCACCTCCCTCGGCATCACGCGGCTCATTCAAAGCGGTGGGGGCACCCCCGGCAACAAGCTGCTGCATTTCCAGGAGCAGCAGGCCAGTAGTCGGATCGCGGAGAGGCTCCGGCTGCACGAGGGGACGCCGATCACTGTGATCCGCCGGCTATGGACAGTGGACGCCGTGCCGTTCTGCATTGAGACCTCACATCTGCCGACGGAGCGCGTGCCGGACCTGGCAGCAGAGGATTTGACCTCCGGGCAGTCACTGTACGCATTGCTGCGGAAGCGCTACGGCATCACGACTGTCGGCGGCGAACGCATCATCGGCGTCGCAACCTGCACCGACATGGAGGCACGACTCCTGGATCTGCCGCCCAATTCCCCTTGCCTGCTCCTTCGCCTGGTGGTGACCGATCAAGGGGGGCACCCGATAGAATACATGACCTCGGTCAATCACCCACAACTGGTGGTGTTCAAGACTGACGACGCGGGTCTTTCAGCTACATGACGCTGTGGCACCCCTGTAGCTAAGCGATATATGGCCGGCCTTCGCGGGTCTCAAATGCAAGCCTGTCGCCGCCCTCGCAGCAGCTCAGCGACTTGATCAGACCGTAGTTGCTGCTGGAGAGGTATTCGTAGCGGGTATGCACTTCAGGCAAAGCCCTCCCTCTCGCCTGGTCATGGCTGTGATCCAAATCACCGATTCTCCCTGGGCTTCGTGGCATAGCGTGCCGCTTCCAACGTGGAGGACACAATGTTCAAGGGCAAGGCTGAGCTGATCGATCCCGAGAAGAATACGCCGGTCGCCACCTTCACCGAGGAGTGCCAGGGCGACGGCACGGCGAAAATGAAGGTCGTGCTGAAGACGCCGATAGTCCTGTCTGGGACTGAACGCCTGGCGATCTACAGCACGATAAAGAACCAGGAGGTCATTTCCGCCACTCGCATTGGCGAAACCACGACCCAGGTCACGGAGTTCGAGGGGACAAGTTCGCTCGGCTGCCTCGAAGACAATTCGGATATCACGCTCACGCGCAGCCCCGGGGGACCTTTAGGGACATTGCTGGTTGTGTTGGGCAAGGGCACTATTCGCGAAGAGCGTTATTAGTCAAACACGGAAAACCCGCCTCGTAGAGTCTGTCGAGGCGGTTTCTGGCCAGACAGTCGGCTTCATGTCGCGCTCCGTGCAGGAGATCGGCAGCCAGGAGGCCAATTCAACGCAAACGCAGGGCGACGCGGGCACCACCGGGACCGCAGTGACGATCAGCGGATCAGACGAAACCAGGCGTCTGCCTAGCATTCGAGATCGTGCGCTCAACTCAACCGCAGATACCTGTGTCACGCATAGCGAGTGAAACCTTCACCCCACTACCCCGTCCAGCTTGCCAAGATCCGTCCGCATCCGCTCGATCAGCCAATCGCGGATTGCCAGCACGACATCCCGCAGCGGCTTGGTGCGCGGCGCAAAGAGATGGTAGTCGCGTCCGGTGCGGATGCTGCGCTCCGAAGCCACCACCAGCTTGCCCTCGCACAAGGCGCGTGACGCCGCGGTGACCCAGCCCAGCGCGATACCCTCGCCGTTCATCGCCGCCTGCAACACCACCGCGTAATCCGAGAACTCGATCCATGTCATGCACGGCGTTCGCCGGCTCACCAGCGGGGCACCCCAGAACCTCTCCCAATCCAGCAACGGATCGGAAAAATGCAGCAGCACGTGGCCTTTCTCGCCAATCGGCTGTTCCAGCTTGCCGTGTGCCTGCAAATAGGACGGGCTGCACACTGGCAGCACGATCTCCGGGCCGAACTGCCAGCTATGATAATTCGACTCACCTTCCGGTGACGTCATGCGCATTGCCAGATCGACATTGCCAGGCGGCCCGCGCAACGTGCCCGATATCAACTGGAACCGCAGGTCCACCTCAGGAAATGCATCGTGGAACTCGCCCAGTCGCGGGATCAGCCAATGAGTGACAAAAGCGGTGGATAGCGACAGCTCGACCACCTGCTTGCGCGTCTGCTGCGCCATGATCTCACGGATCGCCACTTCGACCCGCTGAAACCCTTCGGTCAGCGCGCGGTGCAGCAACTGGCCTTCCTGCGTCAGCTCCAGGCCGCTGTGGTGGCGCGTGAACAGCGGCGTGCCAAGCTGCGATTCCAGACTCGCGATATTGCGGCTCACCGAAGGCTGCGTGAGATTGAACTCGCGCGCCGCACCGCTACAGCTCCCGGCGCGTGCCGCAGCATCGAAAATCAGCAAAGTGCGGGGCGACGGGATCAGCCTGCCTAGGCCGGACATACGCTGAGCGTATGACCCCCCTCCACATTGTCAAGATGACCGACCGCCCGACAGCATGGAAAATCCACAGTGCGGAACCGTGATTCTAACAACGGTAGGGGGCTCGGGATGATCAGGCTATCGCCGGGGGAACGCGGCACCATCGAACAGATGCTCCGCCGCGGCGCGACACGGCGTGACGTCGTGGCCTGGCTGGGCAGCGCCGGCATAGGCCTCGCTGCCACCGGCACGATCGCCACGCATGCGACCCGCGCCCTTGCCGACACGCCGAAGCGCGGCGGGCAGATTCGTGTCGCGGGCTATTCGTCCTCCACCGCCGATACGCTCGATCCCGCGAAACAGACGCTGTCCACCGATTACGTCCGCTGCAACATGTTCTACAACGGCCTGACGACGCTGGATGGCAACCTGACACCGCAGCCCGCGCTCGCTGAATCATTCGACAGCGACAAAGCCACCGTCTGGACCTTCAAGCTGCGCAAGGGCGTGCAGTTCCACGACGGCAAGGAGATGACCAGTGCCGACGTGGTATACTCGCTGAACCGCCACAAGGATCCGAAAGTCGGCTCGATCGCCAAGACGCTCGCCGCGCAGATGCAGGAGATCAAGGCAACCGGACCGAACGAGATCCAGATCACCCTCGCCGGTCCCAACGCGGATCTGCCCGTGGTGCTGGGCACTTTCCACTTCAAGATCATCAAGGATGGCGTTACCGACTTCGCCACCGCAGTCGGGACCGGTGCTTACAAGTGCAAGGAATTCTCGCCAGGCGTTCACTCCATCGGCGTGCGTAACGAGAACTACTGGAAGCCCGGCAAGCCGTATCTTGACCAGATCGAGTTCTTCGGCATTGCCGACGAGGCGGCACGGGTCAACGCTCTGCTGGCCGGCGATATTCAGTTCGCCGGCGGCATCAGTCCGCACGTGACGCGCCAGGTGAAACAGGCTCCGGGCTTCGAGGTGTTCGAGACGAAGTCCGGAGCCTACACCGATCTGATCGTGCGGCTGGATACACCGCCTGTCGGCAATTCCGACTTCGTCATGGCGATGAAGTATTTGATGGATCGCGCTCAGATGCGCACCGCGATCTACCAGGGCTACGCGGTCATCGCCAATGATCAGCCGGTTGATCCCACGAACCGCTTCTACGATTCCAGCCTGCCGCAGCGCCCGTTCGATCTCGACAAAGCGAAGTTCCACTTCGGCAAGTCCGGCATCGGCAGCACGGCGATCGATGTCATCGTCTCGCCGGCTGCGACCGGTTCGCCCGACATGGGTGTGCTGATGCAGGATGCCGCCCGCAAGATCGGCCTCAATCTCAACGTCAAGCGCGTGCCAGCCGACGGCTACTGGGCAAACTACTGGCTGAAGTCGGCGATGTGTTTCGGCAACATCAATCCGCGTCCAAGCGCTGACATCCTGATGACGCTGTTCTTCAAGTCCGATGCGCCGTGGAACGAGTCGCGCTGGAAGGATCCGAAGTTCGACCAGTTGCTCGACGCGGCGCGCGCCGAAGGCGATGTTGCCAGGCGAAAGCAGATGTACTCCGACATGCAGCGGATGATCACCAACGATGCCGGTATCGGCATCCCGCTGTTCATCAGCCTGCTCGATGCGCACATCTCCGGGCTGAAAGGACTACAGCCGATACCGACCGGCGGGATGATGGGCTATGACTTCGCAGAGAATGTCTGGCTTGCCTGACCGCGCGATGGCCGCATGAGTCCGATGCCGCGGCTCATCGCCAGCCGGCTCGCGATCAGCCTGCTGACGCTGCTGATCGTATCCATGCTGGTGTTCGTCGCGACCGAACTGCTTCCCGGCGACGTTGCCCAGGCCGTGCTTGGCCAGAGTGCCACTCCCGACGCCGTGGCGGCCTTGCGCTCAGTGATGCATCTCGATCAGCCGGGCTGGTGGCGCTATCTCACCTGGCTCGGCGGTCTGCTCGACGGCGATTTGGGTCGCTCGCTGGTCAACCACATACCGGTTGCGCAGCTCATCGGCAGCCGGTTGCCCAACTCGCTGCTGCTCGCCGCGGTCACTGCCGCCGTCTGCGTGCCGGTTGCACTGACGCTCGGCATCATCGCGGCGATCCGGCGTGGCTCACTCTATGATCGCGTCGCTGGCGTCCTTATGGTGTCGGCGGTTTCCGTGCCCGAGTTCCTGGTGGCAACGCTTGCGGTGCTGCTGTTCGCGGTGAACCTGCACTGGCTGCCGGCGATCTCCTACGGCGGCTCCATCCATTCGCCATTGCAATTCTTCCGCGTATTCGCCTTGCCGGTGCTGACACTCAGCTTCGTCATCATCGCACAGATGGCACGCATGACGCGTGCCGCGCTGATCAGCGTACTGGATTCATCCTATATAGAGATGGCGCTGCTGAAAGGCGCACGTCCGGTCCGCGTCGTGCTTTACCACGCCTTGCCGAACGCGCTGGGGCCCATCGTCAATGCCGTGGCGCTGAGCCTGTCGTTCCTGCTCGGCGGGGTGATCATCGTCGAGACGATTTTCAACTACCCGGGTCTCGCCAAGCTGATGGTCGATGCCGTCGCAACACGCGACATGCCGCTGGTGCAGGCCTGTGCGATGGTGTTCTGCACGGCCTACCTGCTCCTGGTCACCTTCGCCGATGTCTGCGCCATTCTCTCCAACCCGCGCCTCCGCGACCGATGAGCGACGCCACTCTACAGCGCCGTGCGAGCAACCGGCGGACGGGCATCGTTGCGCTGTCGGTCGTTGGCTTCTGGGTCGCGATCGCCGCGTCGGGTCCGTTTGTCGCGCCGCATGCCGAAGGCAACGTCGTCTCGTCCGATGTGTTCGCGCCGATCAGCACCGCGTTCCCACTCGGAACTGACTACCTCGGCCGCGACATGCTCAGCCGCGTGCTGTTCGGCGCACGCGACACCATTGGTGTCGCTCTGCTCGCCACCTTGCTCGCGTGCTTCGTCGGCGGAACGCTGGCCCTGTGCGCCGCCGCGCGCGGCGGCTGGACCGACGCCGTACTGAGCCGCGCGATGGACGCGCTGATCTCGGTACCAAGCCTGCTGTTCGGCCTCGTCGTCATCGCCGCGCTCGGTTCGTCGATCCCGGTGCTCGTAGGCACGGCGGCGGTGATCTATACGCCGGGCGCGTATCGCACCGCGCGTGCGCTCGCCGTCAACATCGCCGCGATGGATTTCATCCGCGTCGCGCGCGCCCGCGGTGAGCGCACCACGTTCATCATGGCCGACGAGATCCTTCCCAACATGCTGCTGCCGCTGCTGACGGATTTCGGCCTGCGTTTCATCTATGTCGTCCTGCTGCTCAGCGGACTCAGTTTCCTCGGCCTTGGCGTGCAACCGCCACAAGCCGACTGGGGTTCGCTGGTGCGCGAGAATATCGAAGGCCTCGCCTATGGCGCCCCCGCTGTCATCATACCGGCCATCGCCATCGCCACACTGACCATCAGCGTGAATCTGCTGATCGACAGTCTCTCCAGCCGTCGCCAAGGTGCGGATGCTCGCTGAGCCGCCGCTGGTGGAAGTGGATGGGCTGCACGTGGTGTCCGGCGACACACCAATCGTGCGTGACGTCAGCTTCACCATCGCGCGCGGCGAGGTGCTCGCGCTGATCGGTGAATCCGGCTCCGGCAAGACCACGATCGGCCTCGCGCTGATGGGTTATGCACGTCGAGGCTGCCAAATCGCCGATGGCCGCATTCGTGTCGGCAACATTGATGTCCGGTCGCTGTCGCACGCCAAACTGTCCGATCTGCGCGGCCGCACCGTCAGTTACGTTGCGCAAAGTGCCGCGGCTTCGTTCAATCCGGCGCGCCGCATCATGCCGCAAGTGATCGAAGGTGCGCTGATTCACAGGTTGATGTCGCGCGCGGATGCCAAGACCAAGGCGCGCGCGCTGTTTGCCGATCTGGCACTGCCGGATCCTGACAACATCGGCGATCGCTTTCCGTATCAGGTTTCCGGTGGTCAGTTGCAGCGTCTGCTCGCCGCGATGGCGCTGATCACCGATCCGGATCTGGTCATCCTGGACGAACCAACGACTGCTTTGGATGTGACCACGCAGATCGAAGTACTGCGTGCTTTCAGGCAGGTCGTACGTGAACGCCGAACTACGGCACTTTATGTTTCGCACGATCTGTCAGTCGTCGCGCAGATGGCCGATCGCATCGTGGTGCTGCGCGATGGCGCGGTGCAGGAGACGGCCCCGACGCAGCAGTTGCTCGATGCACCGGCACATCCGTATACGCGCAACCTGCTCGCCGCGGTCGCTCCGGTTGCGCGCGTGGCTGAACCCCAGCACACACCTGCGCCGCCACCGTTGCTGCGGATCAGCGGTCTCGTCGCCGGATATGGCCCAACAGATGCGCGCGGCCTGCCCGAGATTACCGTGCTGCGCGATATCGATGTCGGCATCGAAAGCGATTCGGTGCTGGGGGTCATAGGCGAGTCCGGTTGCGGCAAGAGCACTCTGGCGCAGGTGATCGCCGGCCTGATCGCGCCCGCGCGCGGCAGCATCGAACTGGATGGTGTGCCGCTATCCCCTCTCGCCGCACAGCGCACGCGCGAGCAGCTGCGCCGCATCCAGATCGTGCTCCAGTCAGCCGACGTCGCGCTGAATCCGGCTCACTCCGTCGAGCACAGCCTCGCGCGTCCGTTGCGCTTCTACCACGCGATGCGCGGCGAGGCGTTGCGCCGTCGGGTCGTCGCATTGCTCGACATGGTCCATCTGCCCACCGCTCTGGCCGGCTGCTATCCGCGGGAACTGTCCGGCGGACAGAAGCAGCGCGTCAACCTGGCGCGCGCGCTCGCCGCCGAACCGAGCCTGATCCTGTGCGATGAAGTGACCTCCGCGCTGGACAGCATCGTCGGCGCGGCGATCCTCGATCTGCTGGCCGAACTGCGGCGCGAACTGGGCATCGCGTACATGTTCATCAGTCACGACCTGTCCACCGTTCGCGCGATCTGCGACAGCGTGGCGATCCTCTACGCCGGCCAGTTGGTTGAAACCGGCGGCCGCAACGCGCTGCGTCAGCGGCCGATGCATCCCTATACCGATCTGCTGATCGCCTCGGTGCCGGAGCTGCGCACCGGATGGCTCGATGGCATCAGCGCGACGCAACTGAAGGAAGCCGCCGGCGGCGTCTCTTGGCACATGGCCGCACAGCCCTGCGCCTTCTTCAGTCGCTGTGCGCATCGCATCTCCGGCGTCTGCGACATCGAAGCGCCGCCGTTGCGCGAGCTCGCCAAAGGCGCCCGCATCCGCTGCCACCTCGGCGAAGACGAGCTCCTCCGGGCGCAGACCGGAGCTGGTCAGGCACCGTCCGCCGAACCGCAATACGCCCACCTCTCGTAAGGGACCTGCCATGAACGACGTGTCGATGACGACGCCCCGTAATGATCCGCTGCTGAAGCCCTTCCAGATCAAGACTACGCACTTCCGCAACCGGATCATGAGCACAAGCCATGCTGCTACCCTGGATGACGGCGGCATCCCGAAGGAGCGCTATCAGCGCTACCACGAGGAAAAGGCGAAAGGCGGCATCGCGCTCACCATGTTCGGCGGTTCGTCAATGGTGTCACGCGACTCCAGCTGGGGCGGCGGCCAGGTGGACGTGTCCGGCAATGCGGTGATCCCCTGGCTGCGGCAATTCTCCGAACGCGTGCACGGCCACGGTGCGAAGATCATGTGCCAGATCTCGCATCTTGGCCGCCGCGCTGACGCGATGGGCTGGAACTGGCTGCCGACGGTCGGTCCGTCGCGCATTCGCGAAACGCGACATCGCAACTTCCCGCGCGAGATGGATCGGCACGACATCGACCGCATCGTGCGCGAATATGCCGCGGCGGCGAAGCGTTGCCAGGAAGGTGGCCTCGATGGCGTCGAGACCGTCACCGGCGGCCATCTGATTGGCCAGTTCTTTTCGCCGCGCACCAACCACAGGACCGACGCTTTCGGCGGCTCCACCGAGAACCGCGCACGCTTCGGACTGATGGTGCACGAAGCAATCCGCAAGGCCGTCGGTGACGACTGGCTGGTCGGCATTCGCTTCGTCGTCGAGGAAGGCACCGAGGATGGCATCGACTTCGACGAATGCCTGCGCATCGCGCATCTGTTTGAGCGCGAAGGCCACATCGACTTCTTCAACGGCATCTTCGGCCGCATGGACACCGATCTGGCGCTCGCCGAACACAACATGCCCGGCATGTCGCAGCCGCTCGCGCCGTTCCTGCCGGTCGTCGGACGCTTCAAGCGCGAGGTGAAACTGCCGGTGTTCCATGCCGCCCGCATCCAGGACATCGCCACGGCGCGCCACGCGATCGCCGAAGGCCTGTTGGACATGGTCGCGATGACGCGCGCGCACATGGCGGATCCGCAAATCGTCAACAAGCTGATGCGCGGCGAAGAGGAACGCATCCGCCCCTGCGTCGGCGCGTCCTATTGCATGTACAAGAAGGTCGCCTGCCTGCACAACCCCGCCTCGGGACGCGAGGAGATCCTGCCGCAGGTCATCGAGCGCGCCGCTGTGTCAGGCCGGAAAGTCGTCGTCGTCGGTGGCGGGCCGGCCGGCCTGGAAGCCGCGCGCGTATCAGCCGAACGCGGCCATCGGGTTGTGCTGTTCGAAGCCGGCAGCCGCTTTGGCGGTCAGTTGCTCAGCGCGGTGCGCGCGACCTGGCGTCGCGATCTGATCGCTATCGTCGATTGGCGCGTTGCCGAACTCGACCGCCTCGGTGTCAATGTGCGGCTGAACGTTTATGCCGAAATGGACGACGTGCTGCGCGAGCAGCCGGACGCGGTAATTATCGCCACCGGCGGCGTACCGGATACCGAGTGGCTCGATGGAGCGCAGTACTGCGACACCGTGTGGCAAGTGCTGGAGGACGCATCGTACGCCAAGCAGAACGTGCTGGTCTATGACGGAACCGGTCGCCATCAGGCGGTGTCCTGCGCGCTGCACCTCGCCGAACAGGGCCACGATGTGCAGTTCGTTACCCTCGATGACAATGTTGGTGTCGAGATGGAATACCCGTCACGCACCATCTATCGTAAGCGCTTTGCCGAGAACAACGTGCGGGTGACCACCGATTACACCCTCACGCGCGTGCGCACGGGCGGCAATCTTCTTGTTGCGACATTCCGTCACGAGTTGACCGGGGCGGAGCTTGAGCTCAGTGCGTCACAAGTGGTGATCGAACATGGGACCATTCCGGTGGATGAAGTGTTCCATGCGCTACGTGCGCAATCGGTGAACGACGGCGTAACCGACATCGACGCGCTGCTGGAACGACGGCCACAGATGCTGCAGCCTCCGGCAAATGGCGCGTTCGAGCTGCACCGTATCGGTGATGCGGTCACCAGCCGCAATGTGCACGGCGCAATCTATGACGCGCTGCGCCTGTGCAGCGCTTTGTGAGTCAGTAGCCGCGTTCGGGCTGATAACGATGCGGCAGCTCGTCCCCACGCCAGTACGCCGCGAGCGCCGCCGCAACGTGGCGCGCCCGTGCCGGTCGAGACGCAAATGCGGCGACATGCGAGGTGACGGTGATGCGCGGATGCCGCCACGCCGGATGATCAGGCGGCAATGGCTCCGGATCGAACACATCGACGAACGCGCTGCTGAGATGGCCCGCGTCCAGTGCCGCGATCAGGTCTGGCATGACGATCAGTGTACCTCGTCCCGCATTCAGCACGCCGGCGCCGCGGGGCAGCATCGCGATCCGGCGTGCATCGAGCAGACCGCGCGTCTCCACCGTATCGGGCAGCAGGCCCACCAGGATATCAGTCTGAGTGAGGAAGGCGTCGAGCTCCGTGACACCGGAAAAACACCTGACGCCATCAAGCGATTTCGGGGAGCGTGCCCAGCCCGCAACCTGATAGCCGAGCGCATGCAGCATGCGCGCGGAACTCGCACCTATATTGCCCAGGCCCATGATGCCGACACGCGTCTGGAACGCGGTGCGGGGCGGCTCGAATTCCTCCCACAGGCAGGCGGCCTGCGCGGCAATCATCCTCCGCAGGTCGCGCTGGATCGCCAGCACGCCGAGGCAGACATATTCACAGACTGTCTGGATCGTCTCATCGCTGGCCATCCGCACTATTGGCAGATACCGTGGCAGGTCGGGGTCGCACGTGATGTGGTCAACACCGGCACCACTGCTGAAGATCACGCGCAGGCTCCGATAGCGCGCAATGCGCCCCGGTTCCGGCTGCCACACCAGCACATAGCGCACCGCATCCGGATGGACCGATGCATCGTCCCACCAGCGCACGTCGAGATTCGGCACAACCTCCGCGAAGGCACGCCGCCATTCCGGTATCGCCGCTTCGCCGCCCGACTTCACCAGGATGATTTCGCGCACTGTATCCACGCCACCGCCTCTTGCTTCCATGCCTCGCGTTGTAGCAGCACCGTACCGCCCTTCACCATCGGAGATGCGTCACAATGAAGCTGAGCGAATTCCGGGTTCTGACCTTTGATTGCTACGGAACTCTGATTGACTGGGAAACCGGTATATTCACCGCGTTGCAGCCATTGCTGAAACAGACCGCAACAGCGTTGCCGCGCAACGCCGCCCTGGAGACCTTTGCGCGCCACGAGTCAGCGCAGGAAGCGGAAACACCGAACATGGTGTATTCGCAACTGCTCGCCACTGTGCATCGGCGCCTGGCGAAGGAATGGAATGTGACAACGAGCCCCGCAGAGCACGAGAAGTTCGGCGCGTCAGTGCCTGACTGGCCTGCTTTCCCCGATACTCGGCAGGCGCTCGCCTATCTCAAGCAGCACTACAAGCTGGTGATCCTGTCCAACGTCGATCGGACGAGCTTCGCTGCGAGCAATCGTCGCCTCGGCGTCGAGTTCGACGCGATCTACACCGCACAGGACATCGGTTCGTACAAGCCCAATCCGGCGAACTTCGAGTATATGTTGGATCGGCTGTCCAGGCTCGGGCATGCCAGGACGGACATCCTGCATACTGCGCAAAGCTTGTTCCACGACCATGTACCGGCGAAGCAGTTCGGGCTTGCTACCTGCTGGATCGATCGCCGCTATGACCAGGCGGGCTGGGGCGCGACGATGGCACCACCATCTCAGCCCGTTGTGGATTTTCACTTCCCGTCGCTGCAGGCCATGGCTGACGCTCAGAGGCAGGACATAGGATGAGTTGACTGGCCGCCCATGGCCGCCTTGTCGATCGCCGGTGCACCCCGGCGTATAGCACCTGGTTGGGCTGTTGGCCGGACACGCCACGCTTGACGGGCACCTTTGTTTCCATAGTACTGGAGAAATGGAGAAGCATGAAGCGCTCGCGGCACTGTCCGCGCTCGCGCAGGAAACGCGCCTCGATATTTACCGGCTGCTCGTGCAGGCCGGCGATGATGGCTTGCCGGCCGGCAAGATCGGCGATGAGCTCGGCCTGCCATCAGCAACACTCGCCTTCCATCTCAAGGAACTGAAACACGCGGGGCTGGCGACCTTCACGCGGGAAGGGCGGTCGCTCATCTATGCTGCCGTCTATCCTGCGATGCACGCACTCCTCGCTTTCCTCACCGAGAACTGCTGCCAGGGAAATCCTGTGGCACCGGCCTCCCGCACCGCGCGAAAACGCAAGGCAATGACGTGACGCGCGCGCAACTGCCCGTGGCCATCATTGGCGCGAGGCTGTGGCGGGACGCGTGATCGCCGAGCGCCCGCTCGGGCGTGCGGTCGCGTAGCCGTGCCCCGCAGCGTCGTCGTCTCGACACTCGGTATCACGCAAACGCTCGCCTGGGGCTCGACTTACTACCTCGCGGCCGTCTTTGCCGATCCGATATCGGATACGCTGCAACTGCCGCACGCGTGGTTCTTTGGCATTTTCTCGGCGGCGCTGTTGGTGTCGGGCCTGCTGGGACCGCTCGCAGGCCGCATGATCGATCAGCATGGCGGTCGCGATGTGTTGGCGGCGACCAATCTCGTCTTCGCTGCCGGCCTCCTATGCCTGTCATTCGCCTCGGGCATCGGCAGCCTGGCACTCGCCTGGGCAATCATCGGCATCGGCATGGGCTTCGGCCTCTATGAGGCGGCATTCGCCACCGCTGCCGGTCTCTACGGTCTCGAGGCGCGCAACGCCATCACCGGCATTACGCTCTTCGCCGGTTTCGCCAGCACCGTCGGCTGGCCGACGAGTGCGTTGTTCATCGAGCATTTTGGCTGGCGCGGCGCCTGCGTTGCCTGGGCCGTCCTGCATCTCGTGATCGGCTTGCCGATGAACCGGCTGCTGGTCCCAAAGGCACAGCCGCACCCGGCCGAAACCGGGATGCCACACGCGGCGCCGGCCGGCATTCCATGGACCATGATCGTGCTGGCCGCTGTATTCGGCGCCACCTGGTTTGTCTCGACAGCCTTGGCCGCCCACCTGCCGCGCCTGCTGGAAGCGATGGGTGCGGCGCCGGCGATGGCGATTTTCGCCGCCTCGCTCGTCGGCCCGGCACAGGTGGCGGCGCGTCTCTTCGAATTCACCTTGCTGCGCAACGTCTCGCCGATGATCTCGGCACGGCTCGCGACCGGCTTGCATCCGATCGGTGCGGCTCTGCTCGCGCTGGTGGGGCCGGTCGCGGGCGTGCCCTTCGTGCTCCTGCATGGCGCCGGCAACGGCATGCTGACGATTGCGCGGGGCACGTTGCCCTTGGCGCTCTTTGGCCCGATCGGCTACGGCCTGCGCACCGGCATTCTATCGGCACCCGCGCGCATCTTGCAGGGCGGCGCGCCGCTTCTGTTTGGTCTCGTGCTCGATCGGGCTGGGCCGCTCTGGGCACTGCTGCTTTCGGGCACGCTCACCAGCCTCTCGTTCCTCGCACTGTTCGCCCTCAGCGCCGCGGCCCCGACGCCCTGCACGCCCGCCCGGAAAGCCCGCTAGCCGGAACTCAAAACCCCTCGGTCAAGCGCCGCTGGCTCGCGCGCCGCACTGCTCAACGAGCTCTATGCGAGTCTGTAACGGCGCAACAGCATTTTCATCGCGCTGCCCTTCGCATCACTCGATGCATGTGAATGAGCTCAAGGGCGGACCGGCGACGACAGCGCAAGGCGATCGATAGCTCATGCAGCGCGACTATTCCGCTGGCGCGCTCATTGCGAGTGGCCGCGCGGGACGCAGTTCGCCGCGCGCCTGCCGGACGATCTGGCAGCCGCCCGAAAGGCCGAGGCCGCCCATGATCGCGGCCACGATCACATCGGGCCAGCCGGTCCCGGTGCCGAACACCCCGAGCGCCGCCAGCATGACGGCGAGATTGCCGAGCGCGTCGTTGCGCGAGCAAATCCAGACAGATCGCATGTTCGCATCGCCCGTGCGGAAACGATAAAGCAGGATCGCGATACCGCCGTTGGCGATGAGGGCGGCAATGCCAACCACACCCATGACCTCAGCGCGCGGGAGCATACCATACACCGCATGCCAAACTGTGCTGCCGAGAACCCACAGGGCAAAAAGGATCAACGTGCTGCCTTTGGCGAGCGCGGCACGCGCACGCCAACTGAGAGCCATGCCAGCGACACCAAGACTGATCGCGTAATTGGCGGCATCGCCGAAAAAGTCGAGCGCATCGGCTTGCAAGGCCGCCGAAGCCGCCACGGCGCCGGCAACGATTTCCGCCACGAAAAAGCTCGCATTGATCGCCAGGGCGACCCACAGGGCGCCTCGCCAGGATGGGCTGTTCAGCGCGCCGTTTTGGGAATCTGAGCAGGCAGGATCGTGACAGCAGGCCATGCAATGCGCCTCGAAAAGTGCGGGACCGCGTGCTAGGTAAACCTTCTAGTCACTAGAGGGTCAAGCAGTGCATATCGGCGAATTGGCACGGCTGACGGACACCAAGGCGGAAACCATCCGCTACTATGAGCAGATCGGTCTGCTGGCGCCTCCTCCGCGCACGGCCGGCAATTACCGTGACTATGCGGCCGCCCATGTGCACCGGCTGCGTTTCACGCGGCGGGCCCGCGAGCTCGGTTTCTCGATCGAGCAGATCCGCGCGCTGCTCGCGCTGGCCGATGACCGGGAGCAATCCTGCGACGCCGTTGATGCGATAGCACGCGCGCATCTCAACGAGATCAAGCGCAAGCTGACTGACCTGACGGCCCTGCGTCGCGAACTGGAGTCGGTGATTGGACAATGCCGGCACGGCACGATCGCCGAGTGCCGCATCATCGAGTCACTCGTGCCGTTGGGCGTCACGCACCACCATGGCGGGCGGCCATAAGCACGATGAGCGGCACCACACTCCCCTGCAAGAGTCGATGCCCCGATCGGTTATCCAGCCATTCGCACGGTGCGGCCGTGTAGCGTATTGTTCATGTGGCCTTCAGGTTCAGGCGTCCGGCCACGGCAAGGCCCAGCAAGATGCCCGAGGCGTGCATGGCGTGCCCTAGCGAACCGGATCGCAAGCGATCAAGCACGCTGGGAATGTCAAGGAGCTCAACGCGCAGTCCGTCCTCCCCCGCATCGAGACATGCAGTGCCATTGTTGGCGGCGTCCAAGGCCAGGAAGAAATGCACGCGGTTGGTGTGCGTTGCGGGGTTCGCGTGCAGGCTGACGACATGCTGCCATCGCTGGGCAGTGAATCCGGTCTCTTCTTCCAATTCACGACGGGCCGCATGCTCCAGGCTGGAATCCTGGCAGTCTGCCGCGCCTCCCGGCAATTCGAGAAAGACCTCGCGTGCCGCGTGCCGGTATTGCTGCACCAACACGACGGAGCCGGCTTCGGTGATTGCCACGACGTGGACCCAGTCCGGATAAGCCAGCACATAATATGGGCTGATCTCGAATCCGCCCGGCGTAATGCAATGGTCGGCTCGCAGATGGATCCATTGATCCTGCAGCAAGGTCTCCGATCGGACGACACGCCAACTTTGTTTCATTTCGATCCCTTCGCGCTTCGCCCGTCTGCACCACGTCCGCGCATGTAGGCCTGCGGGCTGTTCCCCATTTCGCTACGGAACGCAAACACGAACGCCGATGTTGAGCCGTACCCGAGTTCCATGGCCGTCTGTGTCACACCCATGCCGCCGCCCAGCAACTCGATCGCCTTGAACAGTCGCAAGTGCCGCCGCCAGGTACGCAGGCTCATGCCAAGTTCCGCCTCGAAACGGCGAGCAAGCGTCCGCCCGGACATACCCAGTTCCTGGCCCCATTCCTCCGGCCCGCGGGCATCAGCCGGGTTGGCATAGAGGGCCTCGCACAATGTCATCAGGGCGCCTGCCCGCGGCCAGGGGAGCGCGGCCGGGAGAGGCTGCGCGCGCCGAAGTTGGTCGATGATCAACCCGGTGACCCGGCCCGCATAGCCGTCGGGGTCGGCCTGACCCTCGATCTGCACCGCCTCGATAATCAGCGCTTGCAGCAAGGGCGAGACACCGAACACCGTCGGCGTCACTGGTAGGCCCGCGCCTGCTTCGTCAGAAAGCCAGAGGCTGCGGAACTCCGCTCCGAGCAGCGTACCCACGCGGTGCTGCAGACTGGTCGGCACCCACATGGCCTGTTCCGGCGAGATCACAAAGGAGCGCCCTTCCACGGCCACCGTCAGCACCCCGGAGATTGCGTAGACCACCTGGTTCCAATCGTGCACGTGCTCCGGGAACTGGTGGCGCGCCGGGATGGACTGCGCGCGCATCGTCATCGGCTTGGGTGGAGGCAGTCCGGGTGGTGCCTCGATGGTCTCCCAAATCACGGCCGGCCTCCGAATTTGTCCGATATTCTATACAAATTGTCAGACCGTCGAAAGACGGCCAACCGAACGGGTGTTAGTTTCCAACGGACGTATCGGGCCAGACTTCCTGGCCAACCAGGATGACACTGATGGCCGCCCTTGACCTGCCCTTGATGCGAAAATGAGCGATCGCAGTGCGCGAAGTCACCATGTCTGACGCTGCCATTTCGGTGATTGGGCGGTCTGAGCAGGTGCCCACCACTTTTTCACACGCAGAGATACTGCGCGTGATCCTGGGGGTGATGGTCTGCATTTTCCTGGCGGCTCTCGATCAGACCGTCGTCATTCCTGCCCTGCCGGCGATCGCAAGCGATCTCGGCTCGTATCAACAATTGTCATGGATCGTGGCCGCGTATCTGATCACGTCCACGATCAGCACGCCGATCTACGGCAAGCTCTCCGACATCTATGGACGCCGCAGGGTGCTGATAACCTGCATCGCCATATTCATCGCGACCTCGACGTTGTGTGGTGCGGCGCAATCGCTCAATCAGCTCATCTGGTTCCGTGCGCTTCAGGGACTCGGCGGCGGTGGGCTGATGGCGATGACCCAGGCTGCCATCGCGGACGTGGTCTCTCCGCGCGAAAGAGGCCGTTATCAGGGATACATATCTGCCGTCTGGGCAATCACCGCGGTGAGCGGACCAATCGTCGGTGGCTTCCTGGCCCAGCATCTCTCATGGCGCTGGATATTCTGGATCAATCTGCCAGTCGGTGCTGCCGCAATGTGGGCATGTCACAATGCATTGCGTCGTCTGTCACCTCCCGCGCTTTACGGCAGGCCGAAGCTGGACATCATCGGCATGCTGCTGCTCTCGGGAGCGATTACGGTCTTGCTGTTGGCCCTCGGGTGGGGAGGCAGCGCCTATTCGTGGCTCTCCTATGAAATCCTGGGTCTTGCCGGCGGCGGACTCTGCCTGCTTCTCCTCCTCGCTGTTCAGGAACTGCGGGTCCACGATCCTTTGCTTCCGCCCCGCGTGTTCCAGAGCCCGAGCTACGTTGCCAGCCTTACTGTTTCGACTCTCGCATCGCTGTTGATGTTCATCTGCCTGTTCACCATCCCGCTCTACTTCCAATTCGTGCGTGGTTCGACGGCAGCACAATCCGGCCTCTATCTTGTGCCGTTCATGCTCGCGAGCGCGGCAGGCAATGTCGCCGGCAGCCGGTGGGCACGCCATTTCGGCACCCTGCGCGGAGGCCTACGCATCGCGACTGCCCTGAGTTGTGCCGGCCTCATGCTGCTGGCGCTTCTGCCGCTTGGTTCCCCCATCTGGGCGACAATTGCCGGAATGATCGTCACAGGCTTCGGCGTCGGCATCTGCTTCATAGGCTCGATCACGAGTGCGCAGAATGCCCTGATCACTGGAGACATCGGCTCCGGTACGAGCGCGCTTTTGGTCCTGCGCGCAGTCGGAGGCGCGAGCGGATCAACCCTTGCCGGCACCATGATCGCTTCGGGAATGATCGCGATCAAGCACACTGCCGGCGATGCCACGTTGTCATCCACGTTCGGGATGGTGTACGCGGCAGCCGCGATGATTGCGGCAATTGCGTTCGTCATGACGCTCCGGATGCCCAACACCAGGTTGCGCGAAACTCTGCATATCGCCCCTGCTTCCGAATAGCTGATCGTGGATGGCCCCCTGCGTTGTCAGTCGGCCGAATCAGTCGCCATCTCAGAATGAGGAACTGCCATGGCCCGTCTCGACCTTCGCGGCCTGCCCATCTCAACGACCTCCGACCTCGCTGCCGCGCGCTACCGAGACGGCATCGAGCTGCTTCTTTCGGCCTGGCCAGGCGCCGCCGAAGCCCTGGAGGAGGCGATCGCGACCGACCCTGACTTCGCACTCGCGCATGCTGCGCGCGCTCGCCTGCATGCCATCCGCGCCGAACCGTCCGATGCGCGGACGCGCATCGCGAAGGCAACGGACATCGTGGCGCGGCAAGGTAGCGAGCGGGAGCGGAGCCACGTCGATATCCTTTCCCTTGCCATCAACGGGCAGCCAGGAAAGGCGCTGGAGCAAACACTCGCGCACGCCGACACCTGGCCGCGAGATGTCCTGATACTCTCGCTTCCACTTGGCGCCTTTGGGCTGTTCGCCTTCTCCGGCATGGCGGGCCACGACCAGGCTCGCGTCGATCTGTGTGAGCGTCACGCTGCTCATTATGAGACCGACGACTGGTGGTTCCTGACCTACTGGGGTTGGTCCCACGCCGAGAACGGCAACGTGAAGCACGGCCGCGACCTGGTGCAGCGTGGTTTCGAACTCCGACGGAATAGCGCGCATACCGCACACGCGCTGGCGCATGCCATGTTCGAGGGCGGCGCTGGCGAGGACGCCGAAGCACTCATCTCCGATTGGCTGCCGACCTATGACCGGACCGCCCAGTTGCACGGCCATATTGCCTGGCACGGCGCACTCGTCGCGCTGGAGCGCGGCGACGCAGAGCGGGCCCTCGCGATCTACGCGCAGCATATCCAGCCCTCCGTCTCGGCCGGGATGCCGATCAACATCGTTAGTGATACCGCCTCCTTCTTGTGGCGCTTGCAGGCCTATGGCCACACGGTACCCGCAGGCCTGTGGGAGGCGGCAGCGTCCTACGCACAACCGGTTTTCCCCGCTGCCGGCTTTCCCGTCGTCGATGTCCATATGTCTCTGCTAGCAGCGGCCACCGGTGACAGGGCAGCAGTCGAGCGGCGGATCGAGTCGCTGGCGAGTTTGATCGAGGCCGGCAAACTCGCTGCCGGACCAGTGGTGCCGGCGATCTGCCACGCGGCCCTGGCCTTTGCCGACAACGACTATGCCGGCTGCGTGCGCATCCTGGAGCCGCTTGCCGACGAGGTCGTGCGCATCGGCGGCAGCGGTACGCAGCGCGAGGTCGTGGAGGACACGCTCCTGGTCGCGCTGATGCGAAGCGGCGAGGCAGCCAAGGCACGCGCGCTTCTCGACCGCCGCCTCCACCGCCGTCCGTCGCCGCGGGATACGCGCTGGTATCGCCAGCTTGGGACAGCAACGCCCGCTTGAGCGTTCCGCGGAGCGCGCACGAAGCGGTGTCGGTGGCGGCCCCCTTCCGATCGATTTGCGATCGGCATCCGTCAT
>DATJJM010000280.1:0-4235 GCA_035492535.1 Acetobacteraceae bacterium
CCCGTGATGCCAAGCGTCAGCCGGAAGGCAAACCATTCGAGCCACAGGGCCCAGCCGAGGCCGACGAGTTGGGCGGCCTCATCCAGCAGCGCCGGTGCGCCGAGCAGGCCCGGGATGGCGAACACCACCAGCAGGAGGTACTGGACAACGTTGCACCAGTTCCAAAGTGCGATGGCCCATGGCCAACGGGCGCCGAGACCCATCGCGCTGACCAGCCGGTGCGAGATGACCGCGAAGGCGCACCAGCCCAGCACATAGGAGATCAGGTCAAGCGCGAACGTGTGTCCCGCATGGGGTGGCACTCCCCGTTGGGTCCAGGCCAAAAGCCTCAGGCACACGAAGGCTGGCAGGCAGATCGCCAGCGCCCAGAAGCTGCGGGCGGCGCCGGCCATATCCGCCTCGATGTAACGCAGTCCGTCAGCCCGGCCGCGCGCCAGGAGCAGCGCACCATGCACTCCGTTAGCCACGGACGAAGCAACGCTCATTTCGTGGGCACTCCGGAGCCTTGTGTGGCAAGTGCCACGATGCGCGGTCCGGCGACGAGCAGGACGGTGGCGAGATTCATGCCAATCACCAACAGGCCGGCACGTGGCCATGACAGGCGCAGGCCGTGGCGCGCCAGGAAGCAATGCAGCCACAGGCCGTAGGCCACGAGGCCGAGCAAGACACCGTTACGTGCGATGTCGGCGGGCAGGCCGGCCATGGTAAGCGAGCCGAACACCAGCAGCAGCGCGGCGAACAGCATCGGAATGATCCACTGGCACCAATTGAAGGCGGTGGCGAAGCGGAGCCATTCGGCCTCGCGGCCCCACCGGCATGCCACTTCGAAGGACAGCACGGGTGGGGCGAGGAGCGCACAGAGCGTTGCCAGCAGATCGGCCAAGGCTTCCAGGCCACCGCCGCTCAGGATCATCAGCACGCCCCCCACCATTGGGAGGGCGATCAGCGGCGCGAGGCTGGCAAGGAATGACTCTCGTGTACCGCCGAACTGCGCCATGCCATCGGCACGGCCGCGTGCGACGCGGACAATACCGATGAAAATGTTGCCGGGTTGCGGGCGGAGCCGTCCGCTCATGGCAGGAATTCATCCAGGATGGCCTTGTAGATACGAGCGAGGTCGCGCAGTTCGGCGACCGGCACGCGTTCGTCGGCCTGGTGCATGGTGGCGCCGACCAGGCCGAACTCGGCCACCGGGCAGTAGCGGGCGATGAAGCGCGCATCCGAAGTGCCGCCCCCAGTGTCCAGTTTCGGCTCGACCCCCGTGGTGGCGACGATGGCACGGCGGAGCTTGTCCACCTGCTCCCCGGGTTCCGTCAGGAATGACTCGCCGCTGATCGCGATGTCCAGGTCGTAGCGGTCGGCGTGCTGTTCGATCACGGTGCGCAGCCAGCCCGAGAGTGCCTTGCCGGAGTGATCGCTGTTGAAGCGGATGTTGAGCATCGCGCTGGCGGCGGCCGGGATGACATTGGTCACCGTGTTGCCAACGTCCAGGCTGGTGAACTGCAGGCTGGTCGGCTGGAACCAGTCGTTGCCGGCGTCGATGGGCGCGGCGGTGAGGGCATTCGCGATCCGGATGAGCCGATGCACGGGGTTGTCGGCGCGCTGCGGATAGGCGACGTGGCCTTGTGTGCCATGGACGGTGATCCTGGCGTTCAGGCTCCCCCGGCGGCCGATCTTCACCATATCGCCGAGCTGAACGGGGCAGGTGGGTTCGCCGACAACGCAGAAATCGGGGATCTGATTGTTGGCGGCCATCCATTCCAGGACACGAACGGTGCCATCGGTGGCGATGCCTTCCTCATCTCCGGTGATCAGCAGGCTGATCGAGCCGTGCGGCTGCCCGTGTTGGGCGACGGCCGCGACGAAGGCTGCGATGCCGCCCTTCATGTCGCAGGCGCCGCGGCCGTAGAGAATGTCATTGCGGACCTCGCCGGCGAACGGGTCGGTCTGCCAGTTACCAGCGCCGACCGGGACCACGTCGGTATGTCCGGCAAAGCAAAAGTGCGGAGCGCTGTTGCCGAGGCGGGCGAACAGGTTGTCGATCTCGCCGTAGCGCAGCCTGGTGACAGTGAAGCCGAGCCTGCCCAGCGCGTCCGCCAGGACGGACTGTGCCCCAACGTCGGCTGGTGTGACCGAGGGGCAGCGGATCAGCGATTGTGCGAGTGGAAGGGGGTCGTGCAGGTCTGAAGTCACAGGGCGCCCATTCCTCAGTCCCGCAGCAACTCGTTGATCGAGGTCTTGGCCCGCGTCTGTTCGTCCACCGTCTTGACGATCACCGCGCAGTACAGCGATGGCCCCGGCGCCCCGTTTGGCAAGGGGCGGCCGGGCAGCGATCCAGGGACCACCACCGAATACGGTGGCACGCGGCCGATATAGATTTCGCCCGTCGCGCGATCCACGACCTTGGTGGACGCGCCGATGAAGACGCCCATCGACAGGACTGACCCACGCTCCACCACCACGCCTTCGGCGACCTCTGACCGGGCGCCGATGAAGCAATCGTCCTCGATGATCACCGGGTTGGCTTGAAGCGGCTCGAGCACACCACCGATGCCGACGCCGCCCGAGAGGTGACAGTTGGCACCGATCTGTGCGCAGCTTCCGACGGTGGCCCATGTATCCACCATCGTATTCCGCCCGACCCAGGCCCCCACATTCACGAAGCTGGGCATCAGTACGGCGCCGGGCGCGACATAGGCCGAGCGGCGCACCACGGCGCCTGGCACGGCGCGAAAGCCTGCCTCACGGAAGCGGTTCTCACCCCAGCCGGCGAACTTCAGCGGGACCTTGTCCCAGACAGGTGCACCGCCCGGACCTTCCATTGCGCTCGAGTCGGTCAGGCGGAACGACAGGAGCACCGCCTTCTTTAGCCACTGATTGACCTGCCAGCCACTGGCGGTCGGTTCGGCAACGCGCTGTTCGCCGGAATCCAGCGATTCCAGTGCCGCTTCCACCGCCTGCTTCGCCTCGCCGCCAGTGGTCGAGGACAGCGTCTCGCGCCTTTCCCATAGCGCCTCGATCGGCTGTTGCAGCGCATGCTGGCTCATGCAGAAGGCTCCCCGGTGAATAAGCGCCGGACCATGCGCAGCGGGCCGCAGCCTGTCAACGCGCAGGCGGCAACGCTTCGTTAGCACGGATGGTGTTCAATGGCTTGTCTCGGGACAGGCCAACGGCCATGGACGACCTACCTGCCGCACCTTTCAGCGTCTCGGCCCAGGGCGACGCGACGCTGCGCAACGCGCTGCTGGACAGCCGGCAGCGTTGGCACGACCTTGTCGCGATCGCCGCCGATATCGCATACGAGACCGATCAATGGGGTCGGTTCGTGTTCATCACGCCGGACCCGGTGCTTGGCTGGCCAGCCGCGACGCTGATCGGTCAGCCGGGCGAACTGCTGTTGGCTGGGGGCAGTGCATTCAATCCGTTCCGCGTGACGGCGCCCGTGCGTCGCCGTCGTGCCTGGCTGAAATGCGCGGACGGCTCAGCGGCGCTGATAGCCCTCGCGGCCGTGCCGCTGAAGGATGCCGAAGGCCACATCGTGGGTTCGCGCGGCCTGGGTATCGACTGGACCCAGTACGATGACATCTCCGGCCGTGTCTCGGCATCGCTGCGCCGGGGTGAGGTGCTCGACCACATCCTCTGGCGGATGGGTCAGGAAGTCTTGGCGCCTCGCATGATGCAGGCCGCGCTGGATGCCCTGATGAACGTGCTCGGCGCCGAAGGGGCGGCAGTGCTGGATGTGCGTGCGGCGGAGGGCGCGAGGATCGTCTACCGCGCAGGCGGTGGCACCGACGAAGTTCTGCCCGTGGTGACGCCATTGCTTGTCGAGGCAACGGGCCCGACCGACAAGGTCGCCGAGGATGGCCGGCCGATTTTGTTCGCGGTCTGCCACACAAGGTTTGGCGACAAGGCCGGTATCGCATTGTGGCGACTTCCAGGTTCGCGCGGCTGGGACCATGAGGACAAGCTGCTGATCGATTCCGCAGCAGGCCTGATCCGCATGGTGCTGGAGCATGAGGCGATCCAGAAGGAAATGGCCCGGCAGGCGCGCACCGATCCATTGACCGGCCTCCTCAATCGGCGCGCCTTTCTCGAAGAGATCGTACGACATATGGAACGACTGGATCGTGAGGGTCAGCCTGGGACGTTGCTGTTTGCCGACCTCGATGGGTTCAAGCCGGTCAATGACCGACTTGGCCACGAGGTTGGTGACGAGGTGCTGTCGCGTGCTGCTC
>DATJJM010000281.1:0-9447 GCA_035492535.1 Acetobacteraceae bacterium
GCCTGCGCCCGCTCCACCCGCCGTCCGAGGTCCAGGAACAGCCGGCCGCCGCCGCGCACCATGTTCTCCGCGGCAAGTCCGGCCACGGTGGCGGAAAACGTCAGCACCAGGGACATTGCGCGCGATGTGGCATCGAATGCCTGCGCATCATCCTTGCCATCGATCCGGCCCAGCGCCTCTTCCACGTCCTGGAGCCCGCGCGCGGTGACCGCCTGCATCTCGCCCGTCACCCTGTCGCGCAGCAACCCCATCACGCGTGAGACCCGGCCCAGCAGGGCGTGGATCGAGCCCCAGCTCGACGCTGTCCGCCGCAGCGCCTGGCCGAGCGCGTTCGGTCCCAGTCCGCCGCTTGTCTCGGCATTGAGCAGCCCGGCGTGTTCCAGACACGCCGTCAGCACCTCCAGTTCCGCCAGTTCGTGCTGCGACGGCGCCGGTCGCGCCACCCGCGCCAGGCTGATACGCAACAACCGCGCAGCGCCTTCCAGCCGCTCCAGGTAGCGCCCGAGCCAGAAGAAATTGTCGGCCACGCGGCTTGGCAGGTCGCCCGAGGTGCGGCGGATCTCCAGCCGCTCGGTCTTCTGCATCAGCGCACCGGGGAAGGCGACACCTTCATCGGCCAGCACCCACACATCCTTGGTCACGCCACGCAGATCGCCGTCCAGAATGCAGCCGAGGCCGCCCGGCATCACCCGCCAGTTGGCGCCGTCGGAGACCAGGAACATGCGGACCCGTAGCGGCTGCGGCTCCAGCGAGTCCGCGCCGAGGCACGGGGCGGAGGACGGCTCTAGCCGTGCGGTTGCCACGTATCGCCACGGCGCGGACGCAATGCGGGCCTGGCGCTCGATGTCCGCCATCGCCGCCGGTGCTGTCGCCGCGTCGAACGAGGGCCGCATCTCCCAGGCGTCCGGCTCTCGCAGCACCGCGGCACGACGTTCGTCGTCGCCCAGCCAGACGGTATCCACATTCCGTAGATGCAGCTCCTCACCAAGCAATGTCTGCGCCAGCTTCGGCATGAACGCCCCCAGCGCGGGCGCCTCGGCAAAGCCGGTGCCGGGGTCGTTCACGATCCGCACCGTGCCACGCACCGCGGCGAGCAGGCCGGGCACGCCCGTGCCATCCGGCTCAAGTTCCAGCGGATCGACCTGCCGCCCGGGGATCGTCCGCAGCAGCACGCGAATCGGCTGAAGGCCACTCAGCGTCTTCAGGAACAGCCGCTCGCCCCGAACCGTGAGATCGCCGCCCTCCACCAGTTCGCAGGACAGCTCACGTGCCAACAGCACGTGGCCATACCATGCGGCGTCTTCGTGCCCCGGCGTCAGCAGGGCAACCCCCGCGCCGCCATCATGCGTCAGTCGTTGCAGCAGGTCCGCCCAAAGATCCACGAACCCGTCCAGCGCCCGAAGCTGGTGTGCGGCGAACATCTCCGGCACCACGCGCGCCAGGCGCCGCCGGTTCTCCACCGCATAGGCCACGCCATCCGCCCAATCGGTCCGATCGGCCGCCACGCGCCACGCGCCATCCGGCCCGCGGATCAAATCGGCGGCGTAATACCGCAGCAGCCCACGCGGCGGCGGGCCTTCGACATGCCGGCTCGGCCGCAGGAACCCCGGATTGGCATAGACCAGAGCCGGCGGCAGCGCGCCGGTCGCCAGCAGCCGCTGCTCGCCGTACACATCGCACAGCACCGCATCCAGCAGCCGCGCCCGCTGGATCAGTCCGGCCTCGAGATGATGGAATTCCGCCTGCGCCAGAGGCAGCGGGATCGGATCGAATCGCCAGGGATCGGGCGCGCCAGGCGGCAGGCTCGGCGGCCCATCCTCGGCCGCCATCCGATCCAGCCGGGCGGCCCGTTCGACGAGCGTCTCGCGGCCCAGCCCCGCAAGCACGCCAAGCAGCCCGCGCCAACCCGGCCGGACTCCCCGGTTGCCGTCCACCATCTCGTCGAATGCCATGGGGGTGAAGCTCGCTTGTTGCGTGGGTGGTGGCAAGATGCTGCGCGCAGCGACCTCGGACTAAAAGATAAATCCCCCCTATCCCTTCAGCGCCCCGGCCGTCAGCCCGTTGATGAAGTAGCGCTGGAAGAAGATGAACAGAGCCGCGATCGGAATTGTCGCGATGGTCGAGGCCGCCATCGCAGCGCCCCACATCGGCGCGTGCTGGTACGGCTGGCTGTAGTTCGTCAGCCCCACCGCAAGCACATTCAGGTTGCGGTCCTGCACGATAACCAGCGGCCAGAGGAAGTTACCCCAGGACGCGATGAACTCGATGATCGCGAGGCTGATCAGCGGCGGCCACATCAGCGGCAGCACGATCCCCAGGAACATCTGGAATTCGCCGGCGCCGTCGATCCGTCCGGCCTCCAGCAGCTCGTCGGGAAGGTCCGCAATATACTGCCGCATCATGAAAACGCCGAGCGCGTTCATCATGCCGGGGATGACCAACCCCGGATAGCTGTTCTCCCAGCCGAACGCCTTCACCTCGATGAACAGCGGAACCACCAGCACCTGGAACGGGATCATCAGCGTCGAGATCACAAGGAAGAACAGGACGGTGCGCCCAGGAAAGCGATACTTCGCAAACCCGAAGCCGGCGAGCGCGCCGAAGAACACCGTCACCACGACATGCACGACCGAATACAGCGTGCTGTTGAACAGATAGCGCCACAGCGGCGCGAAATCCGCTGCCTCCTGGAAGCGCGCGAGGCCCTGGAACTCGTGCGGCCACCAATGGATCGGAATCGCCTGGATCTCGGTCTCCGCCTTGAACGCGGAGGTGACCATGAACCAGATCGGGAACGCGAAGATGACAGCGGCTGCGAGGCCCACCAGGACCAGCCCCGCGCGTGCACGGCGAAGTTCAGGCCACACGGCGGTTGAACCAGAGCTGGATCGCGGTCACAGCCAGGATGATGACGAACATCACCACGGACACCGCCGACGCATCGCCCATGCGGAAATACTGGAACCCGTAGCGCAGCACGAGCAGTCCGAGCACGAGCGTGGAATCCGCCGGTCCACCCGGACCGGTGCTCAGCACATACTGCAAGGCGAAGGTCTGGAACGCGTTGATCGTGCTGAGCGCCGCAACCAGCACGGCGGTCGAGCGCAGCATCGGCAGGTCGATATGCCAGAACGTGCGCAGCGGTGAGGCGCCGTCGAGTTGCGCCGCCTCACGCAGCTCCCGCGGCACTCCTGCCAGCCCGGCGAGCCAGATCAGCATGAAGAACGGGATCACCGCCCAGTCGTGCACCGTTATCATGGCGAGCGGCGCGAGCACCGTGCTGGTGAGCCACTGGATTTCCGTGACGCCGCGGAATGCTCCCGCGAGCCACGTCATGATCCCGTTCGGGTGCAGCAGCATCCGCCACACCACCGCGACAACGACGACGGGCGGCAGCACCGGCAGGAAGAACAGCGTCTTGAACACCTGCCGCCCGTGGAACACCTGGTTGAACAGCAACGCCGCCAGCAGCGACAGGACCCAGACCGGAAACGTGGTGCCCGCGACGAAAACCAGCGTGTTCCAGAACGCGGTCACGAACAGATCGTCGTCGAGCAGGTTGCGGAAGTTGTCCAGCCCGACGAAGTTCGGCGGATCGAGCAGGTCGTAGTCGGTCAGGCTGATCGCGAAGCCGAACACCACCGGGAACAGGTTGAACACCGCGAAGAACGCCACGACCGGGGCCACGAACACCAGCCCCCACCAATGGCGCCCGACGCGGCGGCGGCGAACAGCAATCACGGACGGCTATTGCTTCAACAACGCCTCCGCGCGGGCCTTCTCGCGCCGCAGCACGGCGTCCATCTCCTTGTTGACCGACGGCACGACGTTCGCGACCGGTTCGCCTCCCTGGATCATCCGATCCCGCCCGCGCGTGAGCACGTCCACCACCTGACTGTAACCGACAACGCGCGGCGCGAATTTCGCCTTCGCGAGTTCGTTGAGGAACACCATGCTGTCGGCGTCACTGGCCAGCGGAACCACGTCCTGGCGCGGCACGAACAATCCGGCGCCCTTGAACAGTTGCACCGCGTGATCAGTGAACATCCGCGCGAATTGCCATGCGGCTTTCTGCTGCGCCGGCGATGAGCGCGCATTGACCATCATGTAGTAGGCATACGCGTCATACCCCTCGTCCACCTTGCTGTCGGCGAAGCGCGGCAGCGGCTTGACGGTGTAATTCACCTTGGCGTCGTGCATCTGCGGGATGCCCCAGATGCCGAAGCTGCAGTCGGTGGCGAGCTTCTTGCCAAGGAAGTCGGTGCGGGTATCGGTGTATTGCGGTCCGCCAAGCTTGTACTTGTTCACCCAATCGACCAGGAACTGCGTTGCCCTCAGCGCCGCGGGGCCGTCATAGGTCGCCTTGTAGTCGCTCTCGTCCACTAGGCTCGCGCCGAGCTGGTGCATCAGCGTGTTGATCGTCAGCCAGTTCACCGGTCCGGACGGCCAGTCGAAATCGAAGCCGCGCCGGATCGGCACACCGTTGGCATCGCGCCTGGTCAGCTTCTCGGCGACAGCAGGCATCGCTTCCCATGTCGTCGGAAAATCCTTCGCCGGATCGAGTCCGGCTTCCTTCCACATGTCGTTGTTGAGGTAGCACGCATAATTGCTGACCTCGGTCGGCACGCCATAAAGCTTGCCGCCGAAGCGGATGCCCTGGAACCCGCCGGTGTATAGACTGGTCAGCGCCTTCTCGTCGGCATAGCCCAACGCCGCATAGTCAACAGGCGCCAGGATGCGGGCGTTGTAGTACTGCGCGACCAGCGAGACGGTCTGGTTGAACACGTCGGGCCCGGCACCGGCGGCGAACGCGGTCAGCAGCTTGGTCGAGTATTCCGATACGCCGATCACCTCGTACTCGACCTTGACGTCCGGATGCGCCTTCTCGAATTCGGCGACGATCTGCCTGTCGATCGGAATGCGCGGCGGATGCTCATGCATCCACACCTTGATCGTGACCTGCTCCGCGCGGGCAGCAGCACCACTCCACGCGAAAGCCACGACGGCGAGGCCGCAGAGTGCAGCGCGCCAGAATGTCCGGACCGGCATCGTTTCCTCCCCTGGTTCGCCGTGCGATTGTCGCCTCAGGTTACCGCGATTGCCGCCGCGAGGACCATGTTCAGCGCGCCGAGATCCATTTTCGCATCCGTCTCGTTCGACACAGCGACGACACGGTGCGCGTCACGCAGGATGAACACGCGCTGATCCGACGCGCCGGACAGCCAGGCCGCATCCGGCGGCAGCGCCGGGAACCGCCTGTCGGCGTTCGTCCAGAACGTCGCCGCATAACTTGTCCCGCCATGCGTGGCGGCGAGCGCATACTCGGCCCAGCCTTCCGGCAACAGCCTCTCACCGTTCCACATGCCATCCTGGAGGTAGAGCACCGCCAGCTTCGCCCAGTCACGCAAGGTCGCGAAAGCAGCGCCGGAGCCGATCAGGTTGCCCGCGATATCGGCGGACATGCGATAGCTGCTCATGCCCAGGATGTCGGGGAGCAGCGCGTAGATCGACTCGTGGTAGTTCAGGCCGCGCAGTTCGATGCGGTCACGGATGATCGCCGCGAGCACGTTGATGCCCGCATTGATGTAGCGGAACACCGCCCCGGGCCGCACCGCGACGATGTTGGCCTGTGCCGCGGCAAACGCGTCCACGGCATCGAAATAGACCGCCGCTCCCTCGAAGCCGAGCGCCGGCCCATTGTCCCCGAGGCATGGCATCGCCAGCCCGCTGCGCATCCGCAGGAGATCGTCCAGCGTGATCAAAGCGTGGATGCCGCGAGGATCGCGCCATGCCGGCGCGGGCGCGGGAACGTGGACGCCCTCCAGCCAGCCGAGTTGGATCAGGCGGCCGATCAGCGTGCCGGTCATGGATTTGTTCATGGACCAGCTCGGAGTCACGCGGTCTGGCGCGCCGCCCATGCCATAGCGCTCGAACAGGATCCGGTCAGGCCCGGCGACGAGCACGCCATAGACGCCCGGCGACGTCGCGAGGAAGCGGTCCACGGCGCGCGCAAGCACCGGGTCGTCGGCGGGCGGCGCCGGCACGTCATCGCCGAGCGGCCAAAGCCGTCCTGACGGTGCGGCGCGAGCAATCGGCGATGATGTGACCGCGTCCGGTTCACGCGCGCCCGTGACGATGCCGCCCCAGCCGACAGGCGCCTTCGCACCGCCGCTGACGGGCGCTCCGAAATCAGGATCGGTCCAGACGACGCGCACGGCGCGGGCCGATACATCAGGCATGATGGCGATTGCGCCGGCCTCGAAGGCGGCTGCCAGGCGCGCCTTGCGCGGGCCGGTATCGGGCATCGCGTCGAGCCCACCCATCGGCTCCACGCCACGCCAGCGCAGCCGGGCCAAGGCGTCCTCCCAGTCCAGCTTGCTGACGAACGCCATGTCGACAAGACGCTTGGCGGCAAAGTTCATTTCGCGCTGTCGCAGCGCCCGTTCGCTCACATCATACACCAGCGGCACGGCAAGGCCGGGGCGACCCCGCGGCACAAACGGCACGCGGCTGTCGATTGTCCGCTCGTTGCCTTCCGAGAACCAGTCCGGATGCAGCGTTGGCATCATGCCGAGTCCAGGCGAGTCGTTCATGGTGTCTCCTCCCGCAACCTGTTTCGTCGTGTGGTTCGAGCGGACCTTTGGACCACACCTGGTTCTCGATCATCAGGCAGGCAGCAAGATCGGGAAAGGGCCGGCTCGGCGTTGACACCATTCGCGCAATACTTGGCAGGCGGTGTGTATCCGCTGCAACACGATGCCAATGGCGAGCACCACTGCCGGCACGTCGAGTTGGAGGAATGCCGAATAATGTGTCATGCTGCTGGAAAGGAGTTATGACAGGGGAGAGACAGTTCATGAAAATCACTGGACTCGTCGCAGTGTCGGCGCTCGCATTCCTGGTAATTGCCACACCCGCCTTTGCTCAGGCTGACTGCAAGACCGTCGTGGCTCCATCGCCGTTCGGCCCGAATGACCAGACCGGCGCCACCAATCGCGTGACGCCTGCCGTCACCAAGGCCGCCGCGGCCGAGATTCAGTCAGGCGTTGTCACGCCCATGGCCTATAACCTCGTCGATGGCGTGCCGCTGTTCGGCACTCGCTTCACCAAGACCATCCTGACCAGTTTCGCCGTCGTGCCGGGTGCGGAATACGGCAACAACAAGCTGAGCTACATGGAGGACACGTATCTCAGCCAAAGCCATGTCGGCACGCATATCGACGGCATGGGCCACATCGGCATCCAGGACTGCTACTACAATCAAACGCCGATGGGGAAATACGTCACCCAGAACAATCTCAAGCGGCTTGGGATCGAGAACATCAAGACATTCGCCACCCGCGGCGTGATCATCGATGTGGTGAAGGTGTTCCAGGCAGCGGGCAAGCTGAAAGCCAATGCCGCCTGCAAGAACCCCTGCCTGGACGCTGGCACCCTGATCACCGAGGCCGACCTGCAGGCCGGCTTGAAGCTGTACAACGTCGCTCTGCGCGAGGCCGATGCAGTATTCATCAACACCGGATGGGGCGATCTGTTCCAGCAGTTCCCCGCACAGAACGCGGCCTATAACGGCGGCGAGCCAGGTATCAGCAAGTCCGCGGCAACCTGGCTGGCATCGCAGAAGGTGGTTGTCGTTGGCGCAGACACCTGGGCCGTGGAAGTGATCCCGGGCGAGGACAGCAAGGAAGCCTTCCCGGTGCACAAGATCCTGCTGACCGATAATGGCATCCACATCATCGAAAACGTCCGCACCGATCTGATCTCCGCTGCCGCGGCGCAATCAGGCAAGGCGACGTTCTTCCTGAACCTGACGGTGCCGAAGGCGGTCGGAGTAACCGGCACCTTCATCGATATCGAGGCCATCCAGTAGCACGCATGACGCTGCAGCGCCGGCTGCTGCTAGCCGGGCTGCTTGGCTCCGGTCTCGGCCCTGCGCGGGCCGAGACGCGGCGCTTTCGCATCGCCTTCGCCAACCTCGACGAGACGCCAGGCGTCACTCTGGAAGGGCTCGGCTTCACCGGGGCAGAGGTGCGGCGCAGTTTCGAACTGGCCGCGCGCGGCCAGCCGGTGGACATGATCACCTACGACAATGCCGGCGATCCTGCCCGAGCTGTCGCCAACGCCGAGGCGGCGATCGCGGCGCATGTCGATCTGCTGATCGAGTACTGCGCCGATGCCGATGCCAACGCCGACATCGCCCGCCGTCTTGCCGCAGCCCACATCCCGGCGCTCGGACTGGTGCATGCCTTGCCCGGGGCCCCCCTGTATGGACCAGACAATCGCGCCGCGGGGCGTATCGCCGGCCAGGCGTTGGGCAATTTCGCGCGCGAGAACTGGCCTGGCGAACGCGTGCGCGGCGTGCTCATCGGTGACCTCGCCGATCCGCCCGAGGCTGTCACCGACCGCGTGCGAGGCATTACGGATGGCATCCACGAAACGCTGCCCACGCTGAACTTCGCGTCGCTCGATACCGGCGGCCAACCGATCCGCGCCGACGCGCTGTTGACCAAATTCCTCCAGGCCGAACCCAACCAGAAACTGCTGATCGCAACGCTGGACGATCTCGCCGCGGTCTATGCGAAGAACGCGATCGAACTGCACCGCCGGCAAAGCGACTGCATCATCGTCAGCCAGGGTCTCGATCACAACATCCATGGCGGCGCCAGCGAAAAGAAGGAGCTCGATCCCAACAATCGCGGCAGCGTTGTACTGGGCTCGATCGCCTATTACATGGACCGCTACGGCTATTATGTGTTGCCGCTGGCGCTGCGCCTGCTCGCCGGGGAAACGCTGCCGCCACACACGGTGACACACCACGTGCTGGTCACTGCCAACACCGTCTTCCACGAATACCCGCCATTCGACATGAATTAGCGCAGTTCGGGATGACTGTGGGGTTGAGTTTGCAGGCGATCCAAAGCGGCCGCTCGGCCCCTCGCCGGCACGCAGTGCACATGAATTGCAGCAGATGCGGGAGCGGAATCCTTATCCGGCTTGTCTCCTCGATGGCACGGACTAAGATGGCCGACGATCTCTCCTGATCCCACAAAGAGGGCGTCCCATGGCAATCACGATGTACAGCGGCTTTGTGCCGGTATGCTTGCAGTTACTCGGTGGTCTCAAGGCTGTGCTGACGAAGGCTGAGGAGCACGCCACGGCCCAGAAATGGGATACCAACGTGGTGCTGAACCTGCGGCTTTTCCCCGACATGTTCCCGCTCGAGCGGCAGGTGCGGCAGGTCTGCACGCATTCCTGCGGCGCCGGCCGGGTCGCCGGGATTGGCCTTCCGTCATTCCCCGACCAGGACAACAGCTTCGCCGAGATGCAGGCGCGCATCGACAAGACCATCGACTTCCTGAAGGGACTGCGCGCGGATCAGCTCGACGGCAAGGACGATACCATCATCTCGGTCCCGGTGGGTGGCCAGCCGCGCGAGTTCAAGTGTCA
>DATJJM010000282.1:0-16236 GCA_035492535.1 Acetobacteraceae bacterium
ACAGGAGCGCCGCCATCCTGGATAAGAATGTTGTTCCCAGTCCCGCCATCGAGCACGTCCTGACCGGCGCCGCCAATCAGCACGTCGTCGCCGGCGCCGCCTGTCAACGTGTCGTTGCCCGCGCCTCCGATCAGGATATCGTTCCCGTCGCCACCGTTCGCGGTGAGCTGCATAGCCGTCCCGAGGCCCGACGCGTTGATCACATCATCGCCGCCCAGCCCGTTGATGACGAGTTTGTCAGTGGCATCGAAGCCCGTGATCGTCACCGTGCTGGCCAGTCCGGTCACCGTGACGACGCCATTGCTCGCCGTGACATTGATCACGTCGTCGCCGGCCGTCCCGTTGATGGTGATCGTGTCAACCGCACCGTCACCTGTCGGGCTGCCCGGTGTGGCACCGAGATCGAGAGCCACCTGCTTGACGTCGGTCCCGGTCAGATCGTTCACCGTGATGGTATCGACGCCACCCAGCGCATTGAAGTGCACGTTCTCGACGTCGTTCAGATCCATCGTGATGCTGGCGACGTCGCGGGTGAACAACGCACGCGAGCCATTCGCAGAGATGTCGATTTTCTCGGCTATATTGGCACCGTTGAACAACAGCGTGTCGTTGCCGGCCTGGCCCTCGACCGTGTCGCTGCCGTCGCCCGGGTTCCAGACGAACGTGTCGTCGCCTTTGCCCATCTGCGCCACGTCATTGCCGCGGCCGCCGATCACCGTGTCGTTGCCGGCACTGCCGGTGATCAGGTCGTTGCCGTCACCGCCATTCACTACCAGGTTGATGGCGTTGGCCGGCAGCGCGGAGGCGTCGATCGTATCGTCGCCACCCAGTCCATTGATGGTCAGTGTGTCATTGGCACCCTCGGCATGGGCGATCGTCACCTGTGCCGGAAGGCCGTTGACCGTGATCACGCCTCCGCTGCGCGCGATCTTGATCGTGTCGTTCCCGGCCGTGCCGTTGACACTGACCTGATCGGCCGCGCCGTCGCCGCTTGTCGTGCCCGCCGCGGCCAGATCGATCGCCACCAGGTTGGTATTGGTACCGCTCAGGTCGTTGACCGTGATGGTATCGGCACCGCCGAGCGCATTGAATTGCACGTGCTCGACGCCATCGAGATCCATCGTGATGTTTGCCACATCGCGGGTGAAGCGCACGCGCGAGCCGTTCGCCGAAATGTCGATCTTCTCGTTCACGTTGGCGCCGTTGAACAGCAGCGTGTCGGTGCCGCCCTGGCCCTCCACGATATCGCTGCCATCGCCCGGGTTCCAGATGAACGTGTCGTCGCCATCGCCCATCAACGCGACGTCATCGCCGCGCCCGCCTGTGATGGTGTCGTTGCCGGCGCCACCGACCAGCATGTCGTTGCCGGCACTGCCGGTGATGGTGTCGTTACCGTCACCGCCATCGACCGTCAGCTTGGTGACGCCGGCGGCGAGCAGAGAGGCATCGATAGTGTCGTTGCCCCCCAGCGCATTGATCACGAGCGTGTCGTTGGCGCCCTCGCTGCCATCGATCGTCACTCCGGCCGGCAGACCCGTGACGGAAACCTGCGCGCCACTGCCTGAGATGTTGATGTGGTCGTTGTTGGCCCTGCCATTCACGATCACGGTGTCGGCCGCACCGTCACCGGTTTCAGTGCCGGGCGTCCCAGCGAGATCCAATGCGACTTGCTGCACATCCGTGCCGGCGAGGTTGTTCACCGTGATGGTGTCCGCCGCACCGCGCGCCGTGAACTCGATGCGCTCGATGTTGTTGAGGTCCATGGTGATGCTGGCGACGTCGCGCGTGAACCGTGCCCGCGAGCCGTTGGCGGAAATGTCGATCTTTTCTGCGACATTGGCGCCATTGAAGACCAACTTGTCGAAGCCCGACTGGCCATCGACCGTGTCGCTGCCGTCACCTGGGTTCCACACGAACGTGTCGTCACCCGAGCCAAGCTGTGCGACGTCGTTGCCGCGGCCGCCAGTGACGACATCATCGCCGTCACCACCGGTGATGGTGTCATTGCCGTCGCCGCCGGTGATGGTGTCGTTCCCGTCACCACCATCGAGCGTGAGGTTGATCAGGGGGGAAAGGCCATTGCCTGCCGTGATGACATCATCGCCAGCGCCGGCATGCACGACAAGATTCTCGGTTGTGCCGATATCGAGGCTGAATGGCGCCGGATCAAGCCGATCGAACCGCACACGCGTGCCGTTTGCGGTGACGCTGAAATTCTCTGACCCATTGCCGCCATTGACGACAGCCGTGTCAGTCCCATCGCCGCCTTCGAACAGGTCAGTCCCATCACCCGGGTTCCAGATCATCGTGTCGTCGCCGGCCTGGCCGAATACCTGATCGTCGCCTGCGCCACCGATCAGCGTGTCGTTGCCGTCGCCGCCGAACAGCAGGTCGTTACCGCCGAGGCCGGATAGAGTATCGTCGCCCGCCTGGCCGAACAGTTGATCATTGCCCGATCCGCCGGTGAGCTTGTCATTGCCGTCACCGCCGAACAGCAATGCTGCTGGCAGCGCGCCATTGGATTCGTCCAGCGCGATCGTGTCGTTGCCGTCCTGCCCAAAGGCCTGCATCTGCTTGGTATTGGCGACAGTGGGTGTACCACCGGCGATCTTTACCGCGCCGCCATTGACAAGCACGTTTCCAGCCGCATCGCGGCTGAGCTTGATATTGTTTCCACCGTTATCACCAGTCGCCGACAAAATGCCGGTGCCCGGGTCGAAGCTGCTGGTTGTCGCCATGATCGTCGTCCTCTCTCAGCCCTAATTTGTTTCCGTGAGTCGGGCAGCGCGTCATTCGGCGGCCCCGGTTCCGGCGAAGTTCACAGACAGAGCCCATAGCCGTAGGCCTTGGGCCTGCCAGTGATCTGCCGCACAACCGGGCGACGATTAGGAGATGTCTTCGGCTCTGACCGTCCACGCTCGCGAAATTGCGTCGTCGCGCTGAACGTATGCGGCGCGATCGATCGGGGCATCGGGAAGATCTCCCTATCTTGCAGGGATCACTTCCCCAATTTGCGACAGGACGCTCGTCGGGCTGGCAATGTCGGAGGGTGCTCAAGAGACAGCGACGACGCTTGAACCGTGCGCCGTACATGCAAACGGCGGCCCGAAGGCCGCCGCTGCGTCGCACCAGGAGTAGTCTTACGGCATCCCTGAGTAGGGCGGCATGCCGTAATAGTCATAGACGCGCCGGCCCCAGGCCGGATCCTGCCAACCAACAACGTCGGTGTCAGCGTAGGAAGGCGCGCCCTCCAGGGTACTGCGGTCAAGGTCGACCACATAGCCGCCCATTCGCGGATCGTACGCCAGTTTGTCCCACGGCAACGGATAGTGCCGGTTGCCGATGCCGAGAAAGCCGCCGAACCCAGCAATGGCATAGGCGATCTTGCCGCTGACCTTGTCGATCATCACGTCCTCGACAGTGCCGAGGCTCTCGCCCTTGCCATTGTAGATCGACGTGCCTTCGACCTGGGCCGCTGCAATCAGCCTGCCGCGCGTATCGTTCGGGTCCTTCACGCTAGCCATGATTCCACCTCATTACTTGTGGAATGCAGATAACGCGCCGGCCCCTGCGCGGTTGCCTACACAGCACAAAGCCGCATCAACCCGCGGAGATCGGTCAACTGTTCCAGCCTGTTGATCTCAGCCAGCAGGTCGCCCGCTTTCGGCCGCCCGAGCATGGGTTCCGCAAGCGACGTGAACTTTTCCGCGATGCGGCCGCCTTGCTCGTCAATGTCGCTCGCCGGCACGCCGGAATCGTACGACGTGCTCACGTTCCGTCCATCCGTCAGCACCAGTTCCAGATCGGCCACAGTGTTCGAAACACCATTCCGGAAGTCGAATTCCACCTTGTCACGCAGTGCGATCAGCGTGGGATCGGCCGCCGTCTCCTCGGAATAGCTCTCCAGCCCGCCTGTGTTCACACCCGCCAGGGCCATCGCCGTGGTCAACCGCAGGCTGAACTTCGCTTCCAGTCCGGTGCGCGGCGCAGGAATGTTGCAGATCCGATCGCATGTCTCGTCCAGCCCCAGCCGGATGCGCGCAATCTGCTCCGGCCGCAGCCCATGTTCCTCGCGCAATCGACGCGCTGCCTCGATCGGAGCATGCGTCATGTAGCAGGCGGCGTGGTACTTGAAGAGATTGTTCAGGATGTGGAATCCGCGCGGCGGCGCCGCCAGTGCGCGTTCAGGATGCCAGTCCGGACTGTGTGTGCGCGCAAAGCCCTGCGCGCATTCAATGATGTCGCCGCGCGCCGTGAAGCCTCGCTGTGCCAGCCTCGCCGCCAGCGCCCCGTGATAGGCGGCCTTCCCCGCATGCAGCGGCTTGCACATCGTACCGAACAGCGACTTCAGCCCCGCCGCCTGCGTACCCGCTATGCCCAGCGCCGTGGCGAACTTCGCCTCATCCAATCCAAGAAGATGCGCGCACGCCGCCGCGGCGCCGAAGCTGCCAAGCGTGCCGGTCGCATGGAAGCCCAGCTCATTGTAATGCCCCGGAGCCAGCGCCAGACCCAGCCGGCATTGCAGCTCATATCCCGCGACAAATGCCGTCAGCACCTGCTGACCGGAGCTGCCACGCTCTTCCGCCAGCGCCAGCAGCGCCGACAGCAGCACGACGCTCGGATGCCCGGTCATCGCCAGGTTCACATCGTCGTAATCGAGCGCATGCGACGACGCGCCATTCACGATCGCCGCCGACAACACCGGCAGCCGCGCATCGTGCCCGATCACCGTGGCGATCGGCGCGCCGCCCTGCTCCTGCATCTCCGCCAGTAGAATCGCCGCCAGCTCGTCCTTCGAACCGGCCAGCGTGCAGGCCACGTAATCCATCAGGCATTGCCGCGCCAGCTTGCGCACATCCTCCGGCAGATCGGCATAGGTCAGCGTACGGGCCTGTTCGGCTAACGCGCGCGTGAGGCCTTGCGAGGCGATATCAGTGATCGCGTTCATGTGTTTCCTCCTCAGCGTCCCTGGAACTGCGGCTTGCGCTTCTCGTTGAAGGCACGGATGCCTTCGCGGCGGTCCTCCGTCGGCACCATGCGGTTATAAGCCTCGATCTCGAACATCATGCCGCTGGCGAGGTCCATGTTCAGCCCGTAATTCACCGACTGCTTGATCTGCCGCGTGGAGATCGGTGCATTGGTGGCGATAGTGGTCGCGGTCTCCATCGCCTCGGCCAGCAGCGTATCGGCCTTGCAAATACGATTGACCATACCCCATTCGAACGCCTGCTGCGCGGTGAATGGCTTGCCGGTGAGCAGGATTTCCTTGGCACGCCGTCCACCCACCGCGCGAGGCAGGGTCTGCGTTCCTCCAGCGCCAGGCATGATCCCGAGCGTCACCTCCGTCAGCGCGAAACGTGCGTGCTCGGCGGCATAGATGAAGTCGGCGCAGAGCGAGATCTCCATCCCGCCGGCATAGGCCGCGCCATTCACCGCCGCGACCACTGGCACAGGACAGTGGATGATGGAGCGGATGGCACGCTCGAAGATCAGGTGCTGATCCTGCCACTGCTGATCCGTCATGCCGTTGCGCTCTTTCAGGTCGCCGCCGGCGCAGAACGCGCGCTCGCCCGCGCCGGTGATCACGATACAGCGCTGCTCGTTCGGCGCACCGCCGATGGCGTGGAACAGGTCCAGCAGGTCCAGGCCCATCTGCGTGTTCATCGCATTGGCGACCGCGGGACGGTTGAGCGTGACCAGCAGCGTATGCGGTTGCGGAGTGGTGACGTCCAGCGTGTCGTAGCTCTTGGGCATGTGCCTATCCAAATTGAGAACAGGTGCGAACACTGCCCGCTGCGGCGCCCCGCGACAATGCGTCCTAACCCCGCTGTCCCAGGAATGCCCGCCCTTCCGGCGTGACGCTCACCATCGCACACCCGTTCAGCCGCGTGTGCTCCACAAAGCCGCGGTCATTGGCATCTTCCCACACTGGCAGGCGCGGGCACGACGTGCGCCAGGCCTCCATCACCTCGTCATAGGGACGAGCGCCGCGCGCCAGCCACTCCAGCATGTCGCACAGCAGGGCATCGACCGTCTCAGACATTGCGGGGGTCGCGTCGGACGAAGTCCGCCCAAACGCCCTCCGGCTTCCAGACAGAATCCATCGTCGCACGCGCCGTCGCCACATCCGTATTCAGGACGTATCGGTAATAACGATAGAAGAAGGCGGATACACGCCAGTTGAAGATACAGTGGACATGCACTTTTTCTGGCACCGTCGCCTCGAAGGCTTCCCGGAACTTGTCGAAATCCTCGTCGGTCGGCGCCTCGAAATCCACCGGAATGTGCGTGTACGTCATGCCCAGTCGCTCGACGTCGCCACGCTCGTCAGCGAGCGCTTTCGGATGCGTGTGGAGCCCCAGGTTGATGACGTGAACAACGCCGAGATCGGCGATTGCCGCCAGCTGGTCTGTTGTCGGCTGGCCAGACGTGGTCACGCGCGGATCCAGGCGGCGCCAGTTCACGACATCGGTCGGATCACTCATCGCTCAAACCTCCGAAGCTTGTCGTTCGATCGCCACTACGCCGGCCCGGCATCGCTCGATCACCGGAACCATCGCCAACCTCCGGGCCAGGCGCAACGCCCTGGTGAAGTTTGCCTTGGCGGCGGCAACCGACCCAAGTCTGGCGTGCGCCTCTCCCAGCAGCATCAAGGCCAGCGCCTCGTTGCCGCGCTCTCCGTGCGCGCGGGCCACCTCCACCGCGCTTTCGGCATGCTTCAGGGCAAGGTCGACCCTTCCGGCAAGCTGATGCGCCTCGGCAAGCCACGCAAGCTCGTTGGCATGGCTGACCAGGATGCCAATCCGTCGGGTACGTTCCACCGCCTGGTCGATCAGGTCGAACGCCTCCTCGAACTGCCCAAGGCGCGACAGAACATGCCCAAGACATGACATGATGTTCGTTGACCAAGGGAAGAAGTCCCACTTGCGGCACAGGGCGAGGCTGGCTCGCAACGTCTCCTCCGCTTCCTCCAACCGCCCGCTGAAAGCGAAGGCGAAGCCTTCGCCGAGATGCGCCAGGGTCCTGCTCAGCGGGTGGTCCGCTTCGTCCGCGAGGCGCCGCATGTCGCTTGCGGCGTTTTCCGCCTCGACTGCCCGGCCAAGTCTGGACAGTGCCCAGATCAGCCACAGCCGAAAGAACACGACCGAGGGCCCCGGAGTTCCGGCCCACGCCGTTGGGTCATGCGCCTCGAGATCGGCGATCAAGGGGCTGAGCGTTGAGACCGTCCCCTCGAAATCGCCGGCCGCGTACGAGGCCTGGGCAGAGAAATAGCGGGCAGCGATCGTCAGGTCGCGATCATCCCCGGCCAGTTTGAGCGCGCGCGCCGCAACATCCAGCGCTGCGGCAGGCCGGCCGACCAGTTGCAGATCGCGGGACAGATAGCCGGTGGCCCATGCCAACCTGCGCCGATCGCCAAGGCGCCGCGCGAGCCGTTCGGCTTGCATGGAATTCTCCAGGCTTTGCTCAATCCCGGCTGTCGGAAACAGCGAGCCGCGCAGTTCGAACCGCAGATCGATCTCGCGGGCGAGCAGATCCGCGGACGGTGGCAATCTGCTGCATGCCGCGATGCCCTGCCTGAAGAAGCGGGTCGCTTCGATATACGCCGAGCGGCTCGCCGCGCGGCGTCCGGCGGTCCAGGCGGCAGTCATCACCACGTCCCAGACCTCGCCGAGGACCGAGTGATAAACCAGCGTCTCGGCCTGGTCGTCGACCCGATCCGGTTCCAATTGGCGCAACGTCTGCACGACCCGCGCGTGGATATCGCGCCGTTCCGCGCGCGGCAGCCTGGAATACGCTACTTCCTGGATGAGGGCGTGGGAGAACCCAAGTTCGCTGCCCGGCTCGTCGAACCGCCGGAACATTCCTGCCTGGCAGAGCGTGCTCAGGCATAAGTCAAACTCGCTATCCGACCGGTCGCTCAGCAGACGCCGGAGCGTCGCAAGGTCAAACCTGATGCCGAGTGCCGAGGCCGCGAACAGCACAAGCCTGTAAGAGAGAATGACACGATCGATTCTCGCGGAGATGACCGCCTGGATCGTTGCCGGTGTCTGCAAACGCTCTTCGTTGGTTCCATTCTCTCGCTGTTTTTCCCCGGACACATCACGAGCGAGTTCTTCAAGGAAAAACGGATTCCCCGATGAACGTTCAATCAGTGCTTGCCGCAATGCGTCATCTGTCAGGCGCGGAAAGGCATTGCGGATCAATTGGTCCAGATTGTCCGTCGAGAGTGGCTGCAGCACGAGCGAGTGCGAGAGCGGCCATCTCCACGTGTGGGTGAACTCCGGCCGCTGTGTCGTCAGCAGAAGCATCTGGCATTCGGATGACGGAGAGAAATCGAGGATGCGAATGCTTTCGTCGTCGGCCCAGTGCAGGTCCTCGATCAACAGCAGCGTGGGATGGTCCCGTGCGACCGCCCCGAGTAGACCGGCCACGCTCTCGCTGATCGCGTCGCGCCGCCGCTGGGAGCTGAGAGCCTCCCAGGCCGCGTCGTCCTCGCCGAGAGGGAGACCCAGCAAGGAGAGCAGGGCCGGCATCCAGATCGACGACCCGCCCAGTTCTTCGACACGATCGTAAACCTGGCTGGCCGAGTAATCGACGTCCGCATGCACGTCGATCCCAAAAACGGATCGCAATAACGACGCAATGAGCTGGTACGGGAGAGCCCGCCCGTAGGATACCGCCTCCGCCCGGATCACCTGCCAGTCACACTTCTGGAGGGAATGCACGAACTCCCAGGCCAGCCTCGACTTGCCCAGCCCGGCATCGCCAACGATGGCAACCGCGACCGGAGAGATCGTGCGGGCGGTCCGCGCGTGACGGGCGAGTTGCGCCAACTCCTCATCGCGTCCGACAAAGGGACTCAGGCCGCGCCCGGCCATCGGGCCGAAGCGCAACCCGCTCTGGCGGATGCCATGCACCGCAAAGACGTCCTGCTCGACGCTGAAGCCACGCAACGCTTGCGGCCCTAGCGGTACGACATCCACATGGCTGCCGGTCAGTGTGCGAACGCTCGCCGAGCAGAGCGTCGTGCCAGGCCGCGCCAGGGCCTGAAGACGTGATGCCAGGTGAACCGTCACGCCGAACACGGGATAGGTATCGGTATCGGACATGTCGGTGCCGGCTACGCTGAGCAGCGTCATACCGGACGCGAGACCGACGCGAATCTGAACGCGCTCGTCCAGCACGGCACACGCTTCGTGCATGCGTTGTGCTGCGCAACAGGCCCGGAGCGCATGGTCCTCCTGGCTGAGCGGTGCGCCAAACAACGCCATGATCGCGTCACCCAGCACCCGGTTCAGCGTTCCGCCGAACGCCTCCACCGACTCGACCAAGGCATCAACGGCCGGTTCCAGGATCGAACGCGCGTCGTCAGGCGAACGATCGGCCACCAGCTCAGTCGATCCAACGATATCGGCGAACAGAACCGTGACGTATTTGACCTCGCTGGCGAGTGGAGCTTCGGAGGCCGGCACGGAGACCGATGGCAGGGCCGTGCCGCACTGGTCGCAGAACCGCGCGCCGGCACGGCCGACGCAGCCGCACTTGGTGCAAGCCTTCGACTCGCCCGGCGCGCTGTCAGACATACTGCCGCCCCCGATCGCTCACGGCGCAGGAGGACGGGCGGGTCTCACGGAGTACCTGATCCTGGTCCGGTGTAGCCGGTCCTGGCCATCGCAGCTTTGGCGCTGGTCACCGACGCAGTGACCGCATCCTCGAATGGCATCATCGCGATGAGGTCGATCGTGTCGATGCCAGGCTGCGCCGAAAGCGCGGCGTGGAACGCCCTCGCTGCGTTCTTGTCGGGCATTGCAAGCACGGCCATCAGATCATGACCGCCGAACATGGCAAACTTGTCGGTTACCACGTGGTGGAGTGCGTCATTCTTGAACGCCGGCGTGTCATAGAAGTGGAACGACGCGAACGAACCACCCAGATGGGCGATCAGGCCGCGAACCGATGCCATGCGTTGATCGAAATTCGCCGCCTTGTCCACGATATCCTTCCAACCGTCAGTGCTGTACGTAAGGCGCAGGAGATAGTGTTCCATCTTGGAGTTCTCGCCCGGCTTGATTCACGCCTTGTCTTGCATAGTCCGCGCCACCTTTCAATCGTGCGGCCGGAGGGGCAGGCTCGGCTCTTGATCCACCCACCGCGCCAATGCAACGGTGCCACATGGCCTACGATCTTATCGTCATCGGTGGCGGCCTTGTCGGCGGGGCCATCGCCTGGGGCGCGGCGCGGGACGGTGCCTCGGTCGCATTGATCGATCAGGGCGACATCGCCTTCCGTGCCGCACGCGGCAATTTCGGTCTGGTGTGGGTGCAGAGCAAAGGCGCCGGCATGCCGGCGTACGCCCACTGGACCCGAACCTCTGCCGAACTCTGGCCGCAACTGTCCGGCGCGCTCGCCGAATCCACCGACATCGATGTCGCGCTGAAACAACGCGGCGGCCTTGCCTTCTGTCTCAGCGACCGGGAATTCGAGGATCGCGCCGCACTGCTGCATCGTATGCACAATGAGAGTGGCGATATCGGCACGCGCATGGTCGATCGCGCCGAGCTGCGAACGATGGTCCCAGGCCTCGGCGATCGCGTGGTCGGCGCCTCATACTGCCCGATCGACGGCGAGGCGCATTCGCTCTATCTGCTGCGCGCCCTGCACAGTGCCTTGCTGAAGCTCGGCGGCGAGTACCTGCCGGGGCGAACGGTGGACGGGATCGATGCATTCCCGCGCAGCTTCACCGTCCGCGTCGGCGCCGAACGCTTCAATGCCGCAAAGGTTGTGATCGCTGCTGGCCTCGGCAGCCGTGAGCTCGCCGAGATGGTCGGGCTGAGCATGCCGGTGGTGCCGTCACGCGGCCAGATCATCGTCACCGAACGCGTGCGGCCATTCCTCGATTACACCTGCCATACGTTGCGCCAGACCGTCGAAGGCACGGTGATGCTCGGCGACTCACAGGAAGATGCCGGCTTCGATACATCCATCGGTGTCCCCGTCTTGCAGGACATCGCCAACCGCAACCTCGCGGTGTTCCCCGCGCTGAAAGACGCAACGATCGTGCGGGTATGGGCAGCATTGCGCGTGATGTCACCCGACGGCTTCCCGATCTATGAGCAGTCGCAGCGCTATCCAGGCGCGTTCGCCGCAACCTGCCACAGCGGGGTGACATTGGCCGGTGCGCATGCCTTGGCGCTGGCCCCCGCCATCATGGCCGGCGAACTGCCCGAACGATTTGATGCCTTCCACAGCAGGCGGTTCGATGTTCCGGCGACTTGAAACGTCCGCGGACGTTGTCCGCTTCGACTTCGAAGGCCGCACGATCATTGCGCGCCCAGGCGATACGGTGGCAGCGGCACTGCTGGCCGCCGGCGAAATCACGCTGCGTGTCACCGCCGTATCCGGTTCCCCGCGCGCGCCCTATTGCATGATGGGCGTGTGCTTCGAATGCCTGATGGAGATCGACGGTGCCGGCAATCGCCAGGCCTGCCTCACTCCGGTGGTCGAAGGCATGCAGGTACGCCGCCAGAGCGGCGCGCGAGGTGTCCTGTGACCCCAGTCGTCGTGATCGGCGCGGGCCCGGCAGGCCTTGCGGCGGCAACGCTGCTGGCAGACCAACAGGTCCCGGTCCTGCTGCTGGATGAACAGCCCGCTCCTGGCGGCCAGATCTATCGCAACATCGAACGGGCCGCCGCCATGCCCGAGCTGCTGAAGGCCCTCGGCCGCGATTACCAGCTCGGCACGCAGCTTGCCCAACGTTTCCGCGCAAGCGGCGCCAAGTATCAGCCGGGCACGCAGGTCTGGCAGGTCACGCCGCAACGTGAAGTCTGGTTCAGCCAGAGTGGCCATTCGCAGCAGATACGCGCCGACGCAGTCATCCTTGCGACCGGTGCGATGGAGCGTCCTGTCCCGGTGCCGGGCTGGACGTTGCCCGGCGTCATCACCGCCGGCGCGTTGCAGATCATGCTGAAGTCGTCCGCATTGGTGCCGGACGAGCCGTTTGTCATCGCCGGCTCCGGGCCGCTGCTTTACCTGCTGGTGCAGCAATGCCTGTCGGCAGGAGCACGGCCGGCCGCGGTACTCGACACCACGGCACGCGAAAACCGGCGGGCCGCACTGCGTCATCTGCCGGGGGCGGCATCCACGAGCGAGGGCCGCCGCTATCTGGCCAAAGGGTTGGCGATGCTCGCAACACTGCGTCGCAGTGGCGTACCGCGGTATCGACACGTCACTGACATTCGTATCGACGGGCACGATTCTGTCACCGGGATCTCATTCCGTGCCGATGGCGCTCCACATCGCGTTGACGCACGGCTCGTCGCCCTGCACGAGGGCGTCATCCCGGCCCAGCAACTGCCCCGCTCGATCGGCTGCGACTACGTGTGGGACGACGTCCAGCGCTGTTTCGCGCCAAAGCTCGATGCCTGGGGCAACAGTTCGATCGATGGCGTGCTGATCGCCGGTGACGTCGGCGGCATCGGCGGCGCACGCGCCGCGGAACATGCCGGCCGGCTGACCGCGTACGAAACGCTGCGGCGCCTGGGCCGCATCGATGGCGCGCGACGCGACGCGCTGGCCGCCGCCGATCAGCGAGCCAGGCAATCGCATCTGGCAATCCGGCGCTTCCTGGATGTGCGTTACGCGCCGCGCAACGAGATCCTCCGCCCCGCCAACGACGTGACAGTGTGCCGCTGCGAGGAAATCGTCGCCGGCTCGGTGCGCGCCGTGGTGCGGCAAGGCTGCCTTGGTCCCAATCAGGCCAAGGCATTCCTTCGCGCCGGCATGGGCGCCTGCCAAGGGCGCCTGTGCGGCCCGGTGGTCACCGAACTCATCGCGGCGGAACGCGGCGTCCCGCCGGAAGAGGTCGGCTACTACCGCATCCGCCCGCCGCTGAAACCGATCACGCTGGGCGAACTGGTTTCAGCGGAAACGAAGTGACCCTCCAACCGTTCAGGTATTGACCTGTCGGATCAGCTTTGCCCAGCGGTCCAGAATCGGCAGGGTGGTATCCGCCTTTTCCGACGCCAGGCTCACACTCACCCGCACCGCCCCGAGATCGCGATAGCGCTTCAGCAGGTCCGCATCTTCCTGCACGTTGAACAGCGTGATCGGGCAGGTTGCCTCGTCGCGGCCAGCCTCCTTCAGCATTTCGCGGAACTTCGGCACGTATGTGAACACGTCACCATACTGACCGGGCCGCCCGGCAAGCGGAATCCAGCCCTCGCCATAACGCACCGCACGGCGCGCCGCCTGCGGGAACGCACCACCGACGATCACGGGAGGATGCGGCTTCTGCACCGCCTTCGGCCAGGTCATCATCTCCGGGAAGTTGACCAGCTCGCCGTGATACTCGGCCTTAGACTTAGTCCAGATAAGCTTCATTGCCTCGACGCGTTCACGCACCAGCTTGGCACGAGTCGTGAAGACGGTGCCGTGGTCTTCCATCTCCTCGGCATTCCAGCCGATGCCGATGCCGAACAGGAAGCGTCCCCCCGACACCTGGTCGATCGAGGCAACCAGCTTCGCGGTCTGGATGGTATCGCGCTGGTTCACCAGGCAGACTCCGGTGCCCACCTTCAGTGTCTTGGTGGCCATCGCGGCGGCCGTCAGCGTGACGAACGGATCCATCACATCGTAGTACGCCTTCGGCAGATCACCGCCCCCCGGATAGGGCGAGCGTCGCGACGTCGGAATGTGCGAATGCTCGGGCGCCCAGACCGATTCGAAGCCGCGCGCCTCCAGCGCCTGCGCCAGTTCGCCTGGAGCCATGGAATAGTCAGTAAAGAACATTGATGCGCCGAAATGCATGGTCATCCTCCCGCTGTGCTGCCAATCAGCCTTGCGGCAAGTCTAGCGGAACCGGGCGGGAATGCACGCCGGGGCGGAAGTGAACCCGCCCACCCGCCTCACGTTCAGAATGCGTTCATCAGTCGCGCGCAGCCTCCGCCTGGTCTAGCAGCGGGAGGAACAAGGATGTCCGACACAGGTCAGGCTCTGCACATCCCCAGTATATTCCATGGATTGCAGCAGCTCCCTCACGCTCTCGATGCGCTCCGCGCGCTGGTCGCAAGCGCACCGAACGCCACCGACCCGCGTGGTCCCTGGTTCATCGCCGACAATCTGATCACCTACGGCCACACGCGCGGGTTCCTGACCGATCCGCGGTTTGTCGCCGCGGTGACGTCGGAACAGCCTTCACAGACCGAACTCGCGCTCGCCTGGCGCACCCACACGCTCTGCTGGGCGGCTGAAAGCTGCGGCAACGTGCCCGGCGATATTGTCGAATGCGGCTCCTACCAGGGGTACTCCATGGCGGTCGTGCTGCGATATCTCTCAGGGATGCCCGGCCGGCACATGTATCTCTATGACCTGTTCGATCCGACCGGAGGAACGGGCGAAGGCAAACGCCTTCCAGCGCACTCCGCGGACCTCTTCGAACGGGTGCGCGCTCGCTTCCAACGCTACAGCAATGTCACGGTCACACGCGGCAAGGTTCCCGACGTTCTGTCAGAGATCGCGCCGCAGCAGATCGCCTTCCTGCACATCGACATGAACAATGCCGATGCTGAACGCGGTGCCTTGGACGTGCTGTTCGAACGTGTCAGCGAAGGCGGCATGATCGTCTTCGACGATTACGGCTGGACCGGCTACCGCGACCAGAAGGACGCAGCGGACGCATTCATGCGCCAATACAGTCTGTATATCCTTGAACTGCCGACCGGCCAGGGGCTGGTTGTGAAGCGCTGACCAGGACTATGTCTGGTTATCCATCAGACTCGTTGGTGCGGGCGGCGCGCAGCTTCGCCCAGTAATCGAGGCGCTTGGCGATCTCGCGTTCGAAGCCGCGATCGCGCGGGTGATAGAACTTCTCCCGCGGCATGTCATCGGGGAAGTAGTTCTGGCCGGAGAACGCCTCTTCGGCTTCGTGGTCGTATTGATAGCCGGAACCATACCCCAGGTCCTTCATCAGCCGCGTCGGCGCATTGAGGATATGAGCCGGCGGCATCAGCGAGCCCGTCGACTTTGCCGATGCGCGGGCGGCGCTGAAGCCGGTATAGATCGCGTTCGATTTCGGCGCAGTCGCGAGGTAGATCACCACCTGAGCGATCGCCAGTTCCCCCTCCGGGGAACCAAGCCGCTCATACGTTTCCCATCCCGCCAGCGACTGAGGCAGTGCATTCGGATCGGCCATGCCGACATCCTCGGCAGCGAACCGCACCAGGCGCCGCGCGATGTAGCGCGGATCCTCACCGCCGTTCAGCATGCGGGCGAACCAGTAGAGCGCAGCATCAGGGTCGGACCCGCGCAGCGACTTATGCAGCGCGGATATCAGATTGTAGTGCTCTTCGCGGTCCTTGTCGTACAGCGCCGCGCGGCGGGCGAGCAGCGCTGCAAGCGCGGTCGGGTCCATCGGCGGCGTATCATCCGGCAGCGCGAAAATCTGCTCGGCCATGTTCAGCACGTAGCGCCCGTCGCCGTCGGCCATCGCCCGCAACGTGGCGCGGGCTTCGGGGTCCAGTGGCAGCGGATGGCCGATCTCGATCTCGGCACGCGACAGCAGTTGCTCCAGGGCGGCATCATCAAGGCGGCGCAGCACCATCACCTGGCACCGCGACAGTAGCGCGCCGTTCAACGCGAAGGACGGGTTCTCGGTGGTGGCGCCTATCAGCGTGATGGTCCCGGTCTCGACAACCGGCAGGAAACCGTCCTGTTGCGCACGATTGAAGCGATGGATTTCATCGACGAACAGCAGCGTCCCCTGCCCGGTTCGCCGCCGCCGCGCCGCCTCGTCGAACGCGCGCTTCAGATCGGCAACCCCGGAAAACACCGCCGATAACTGCACGAAATGCAGCCCGGAACGGGCAGCAAGCAGGCGGGCGATGGTGGTCTTGCCGCAGCCCGGCGGACCCCAGAGGATCAGCGACGCCAGAGAGCCCCGCGCCAGCATCCGGGTCAGAGTACCGTCCGCGCCAAGCAGGTGATCCTGGCCAACCACCTCTTCGAGCGACTGCGGGCGCAGCCGATCGGCCAGAGGACGCGGACCGGCAAGCGGTTCGGGCCCCGGCTCGGAGAGCCCGCCGAACAGGTCTTCCGCTGATGTACTTGCCCGCGCTGCCATCCGGCCATGTTAGCCCGTCAGGCCGTAACGCGCATCCCGGCGTCGTCAGCCTGCCGCCGCTCGAAGGCCTGCCTCCCCGCATCGTACGCCTGGCCGACGATGCCGCCGCGCACCGTTCC
>DATJJM010000283.1:0-4882 GCA_035492535.1 Acetobacteraceae bacterium
GCCGGTGTGGACGTCGGGGGCGAACGCTCCGCGGAACAGCGTGTTGGCAGAGGCGGTGTCGCCGGCTTCCAGATGGGCCAGGGCGAGGTGCCAGCTAAGATGGCTGTACAGCGCACCATCGCGGGGATAGGTGGTGAGCCAACCGGTAAGAAAGCTTCGGGCTGCGGGAGGATCGCCTTCCTCGTAGACCAGATGGGCGGTGGCGTGCGCCGCCCAGGGGTTGGCGCGATTCTGCGCCAGGGAGCGCTCGATCTTGGGGCGCGCAGCGGCGTGCTGGCCGTTCTCCGACAGAGCCATGCCGTGGTGCGCGGTGAACCACCAGTTGTCGTTGCCATACTGCGAGGCGAGGCTTTCCAGCAACGCGAGCAAGGTGCGCTTCTGGCCAGTTCGGCCGGAGGAGCCGATGAGGCCGTTGGTGAAGGCAGTTGTGGCGAGCACCATCACGTCGCGCGGCCAGGCGTCCAGGTGGCCGGGAAGCGCGGCGAGCGCGGCTTCGGTGTCCCCGGCGATCAGGTGCCCGAAATAGGCGATGTGGCTGGCTTCCCGGGGCGGGAGGTCGGCCGCGAGTGTTATGGCCTGAGCGATGGCGGCGCGGGCGGCGTGCAGGTCGCCGCGTTCCAGCAGGGCATGGGCACGGGCGGCGTGTGGCAGGGCAAAGGTTGCATCCGCCGCGATGGCGCGGTCGAAGGCGGGAATCGCGCCGGGATACATGGTGAGCTTGAGCGCGCAGCCTTCGAGGTAGGCGTCGCGCGCGGCGGCCGAAGTGGTGGAGACGGGGAGGCCGTATCTGTCTGGGAGCATGGGCGCGATTTTAGCGAACAGCCTCGCGGATGTCTCATCGCGGCGGGGCGGAATGCAGCGGGCGTCAAATCCGGAGCACCTGAAGGACTTCGAGTGGCGTGCCGTCAGTGGGAAGAATAGAGTTCCCACCATGTCATACGCCCAAACCCACGAGCCCGAAGGCGCCATGACCCGGGAGGAATTCCTCGCCTGGGTGGACCAGCAGCCGACCGGCCGGTTCGAGCGCATCGACGGTATCGTGGTCGCGATGGCGCCCGAGCGTGCCTCGCACAATCTCCGCAAGGCTGCAGCGCGCGATGCCTTGCGACGCGCCGTCCGGGACGCGGGACTGTCCGCCTGCCAGGTTTATGCCGACGGCATGACCGTTCAGGTCGAAAACAGCGACTTCGAACCCGACGCGCTCCTGCGCTGTGGATCACGGCTGTCTGGCGACAGCACCAGGGTGGTCGACCCGATGGTGCTGGTTGAAGTTCTGTCGCCGGACAGCGGCACGCGGGATCGGGCCACCAAGCTGCGGGCCTATTTCAAGCTGCCGTCGGTGCAGCACTACCTGATTGTCTGGCCAGATGAGCAACGGATCGTTCATCACTCGCGCACGGCCGGTAGCGAGGTAGCCACCGTGGTCTTCACGTCCGGCGATATCGTGCTTGATCCGCCCGGGATCACGGTAAGCGTGGAGGAATTCTACGCCGATTGACGCGAGCGGGCTGCCGGCGACTTCGCAACGATAGGGCGAGGCGCTCAGGCGGTCTCACCCTCACATCACCACCCCACCCTCCCGCAGCGCCGCGATCTCCGCCTCCGAATACCCGTACCCCTCCAGCACTTCGTTGCTATGCTGCCCAAACACCGGCGATCCGGTGGGCGCGGGGCCCGGCGTCTCGGAAAAACTGATCGGCTTTGTCATCGTGCGGTAGCGGCCGACCGCGGGGTGATCGAGCGTCGTCACCAGCTTCTCGGCCAGCACCTGCGGATGGTCGAACAGGTCCTCGATCGGGCGCACCGCGGCACAGGGAACGCGCTCGCCGAAAAGCGTCTCCCATTCCAGCGCGGTGCGTTCGGCCAGCGCGGCACGCAGCTCGGGCAGCAGGTCGGCCGCGTGCTCGGCGCGGCTCCGCATCGAGGCGCAGCGTGGATCGCTCGCCAGCGCCGGCCGCCCGATCAGCTCACAGAACGCGGCGAAGAAATGGTTGGAGTGCAGCGACACATACAGCGCGCCCTGCTTCGTCGGATGGATGCCGGTCAGCCCGCCGGTGCCGGAATCACGTGTCACGTCACGGCCCTCGTTCTCGGCCCAAACGAATCGGCCGGCCTGGATCGTCAACGCGCTGCGCAACAGCGACAGGCTGAGATACTGGCCACGCCCACAGCGCTCGCGCTGGAACAGCGCGGCGGCGACGCCATAGGCCAGCAGCGCCGACGTGAAGTAGTCGAGCACCGAGCCCAGCACGAGTTGCGCCCGATCGGTGCCGCCGCCCTGGAAGGTCGCAATGCCGCTGAGGCATTGCAGCACCTGGTCGAAGCCGCCCTTGTCGCTGAGCGGGCCACTGTCGCCGTAGCCGGTCAGGCCGGCATAGACCAGGCGTGGGTTGAGCGCCCGCAGGGTGGGGTAATCGATGCCGAGGCGCGCGGGGACCGAGGGCCGGAAGTTCTCCACCAGCACGTCGGCCGATGCGGCCATGCGGTGCAGCACTGCGAGGCCCTCCTTCTGCTTCAGGTCGAGTGCCAGTGCGCGCTTGCCCCGGTTGGTGCCGACGAAGAAGCGGCTGTCGCCGGGCAGGCTGGAAGGGAACTGGCGCAGCATGTCGCCCTGCGGCGATTCGATTTTGATCACGTCGGCGCCGAGATCGGCCAGGAGCGTGCAGCCGTAGGGCCCGGCAAGATAGCTGCACAGATCCAGCACCTTGATGCCAGTGAGAGGGCCGGGGGCGGTCATGGCGTGGTCCCCCGTGCGCGGATAGCGGCGATGCGCTCCAGAATGCGCTGGGCGCGATAGACAATGGGATAATCGATGAACTTGCCGTCGACCTGGATGGCGGCGCTGCCTTCGGCCTCAGCGCGGGCGAAGGCGGCGCAGACGCGTTCGGCGAACGCGATTTCGGCGTCGGCGGGTGTGAAGACGCGGTTCACGGGCGCGATCTGGTCGGGGTGGATGCACATCTTGCCCTGGAAGCCGAGGGCGAGCGCGGTGCGAGCGGAGGCTTCCAGGCCGTCGCGATCGCCGAGATCGACCCAGACCGTGTCCAGCGGGGCGTCGATGCCGGCGGCACGTGAGGCAGTGACGATGGCGGCGCGGGCGTGGGCGAGTTCGGATTCGCTACGGCTCCAGGTCATGTTCACGTCCAGGGTGAAGTCGCCAGCGCCAAACGCCACACGGTGGACCCGGGTGGGCGTTCCGAGCATCGCGTCAAGCTGCTGCAGGCCGCGGGCGGTTTCGATGATGGGGATCAGGTCGATCGATGTGTGCGGCAGACCTCGGTCGCGTTCGAGTTGGGTCAGCAGCCAGTCGATCGTCGCGAGCGCGGCAGGTGTCTCAACCTTCGGCAGGATGATGCCGTCCAGGCCGGCCTGCACCACGGCGGTGAGGTCGCCATAGCAGAACTCGGTGTCGGCGGCGTTGACGCGGACGTAAAGGAGGCCGGTGCGCGGACGCTTGAGCGCCGCCGCGACCAGGCCGCGGGTCGCGGGCTTTTCGACGATGGCGACGGCGTCCTCCAGATCGAGGATGACCGCATTGGCATCGAGCGACAGCGCCTTCTCCACGCGGCGCGCGTGGTTGCCGGGGGCGAACAGCAGGGTGCGCAGCGGGGGTGTTGGTCCTGTCATGGTCCCAAGTCTGTTCGCCCACGCTCCACAAGATCAAGAGTTGCCGTAAACGGGTGATGGAATCGCCCAAAACAAAAGGGCCGGCACGATTGCCGGCCCTTCCGTTCCGCAATCCATCGCCGAGGTTACCGGTTGTCGCCACCGCCGTCGTTTGGCGGAAACAGCCAGATACCGGGGCTCGTCTGGGTCACATAGGTTGCCGCTCCCTGGTTATGCCGCACCAGTGCGACGGACGGCACATTCGGCACGGGCGACTGTGCAATCACGCCGGGAAGCTGCGTGAACTGGGTGTTGGCAACGGCGCCTTCACCTTCTCCGGCAATCGCAGGACCGATGCCGGTGACTGCGCCTGCGACAATGGCCGCGTAGATCAGGGTCCTCATGGTTTTCTCCTCCGGTGGGTGGTTGCCGTAGGCCAGCGGCCGCTTTGGGCTGACTGACGGAGGGAATGTGATTTCTACGTGAAAAGAACGCACTGAAGTGCTTCACACGGCGGCGTGAGCCTGCCACGATAAGGCAGAGGTCTGATCACGGCTTTCTTGAATCTGGGTATCCATGACCGCCCTGTATGATGTCGCTGCCTTCCGGGGGATCGCTTCCACGAAGCTTGATCGCATCGAAGCGACCAGCCGCATGCTCGAGCCGCGCGACGGAGCAAGGCTGTTCGCCCAGGGCGATGCCGCCGATGCCGTATATGCAATTGTCGCTGGTGCCGGGCATGTCCGCATCGGTGCGCTCGATCGGAGCAGCAAAGGCGTGATGATCGAGATCTTCACCGTCGGCGACATATTCGGTGAGCTTGGTGTGATTGAGGATGGCACGCGTACCGCCGATGCGGTTGTCGAGGGGCGTGTGCGTCTGTTGCGGGTCAGCGCAAGTGTCTTTCTGGATACCCTGCACAGTGATCCTGTGTTCGGCGAAAATGTGTGCCGCATCATCGCCGCACGCTTGCGGCGGACATTTTCCATGTTCCGCGACGCCACGTTCGAGAGCCTGGAAGTGAGGCTGGCGAGGCAGGTGCTTTACCTCGCGGGACGCGAAGGCCGACGGTCCGAGCGGGGCATTCAGCTCGCCGGGCGATTTCGCCAGGGCGATCTCGCAGATCTTCTGGGCGCCACGACCCGAAGTATCATTACTATCCTCAACGCATGGCGTGCCGATGAGCTGGTCATTTATGATCCAACCAGGGCGCAGCTGACGCTATGCGACGAAGCGGCGTTGCGGCGCTTGGTCGATGGCGGTTCTAATTGACGAA
>DATJJM010000284.1:0-21516 GCA_035492535.1 Acetobacteraceae bacterium
CCGATCTCGCGTGCAAGGCTTGGGTTCACACCCGCCACCGGCTCATCCAGCAGCAACAGCCGCGGCTCCGCCATCAGCGCCCGACCGATCTCCAGCAGCTTCTTCTGCCCGCCCGATAGCTCTGCCGCCCTCTGACCCAGCACGCGAGTCAGGTTCAGCCGTTGCGCGATCGCCGTCGCCCTTTCGCGCAGTTCAGATTCGCGCCGTCGTGCCGGAGGCGAATGCAGCACCGCGCCCGCCAGCCGCTCTCCCGGCTGATGCGTGCCGTACAGCAACAGGTTCTCCATCACTGACAGCCGCGGAAAGCCGCGAGCGATCTGGAATGTCCGCACCAGCCCGACCGCTGTGATGCGATCAGGCCGCCAGCCGGTGATGTCGCATCCATCGAACGTCACGCCCCCCGCATCCGGCGGCACAAAACCGGACACGCAGTTGAACAGCGTTGTCTTCCCCGCGCCGTTCGGTCCGATCAATCCGGTGATGCACCCCGCCTCCACCGACAGATCGACGCCGCGCAATGCATGCACGCCGTAATAGCTGCGGGTCAGGTCACGGACTTCGAGCAGGGACATTGGTGGCTGGCTGGAACTTCGATACCTTAGCCCTCATTCGAACAGCCGATAAGGTGCCAACGTGACCAGCTTCCTTTTCCATGGCGGCCGCTTCCTCGATCCGCGGAAGGATGAGCTTCAGGACGGCATCTCCGTCCTGGTCGAAGACGGCCTGGTGAAGGAAGTCTCCGATCGCCCTATCGCCAGTCCCTCTGCCACCGCCATCGACCTGCGTGGTCGCACGCTGATGCCCGGCCTGATCGATGCACACATCCATATCGTGCTGACCGAGGTGAACCTTCGCCTCCTCGCCGATGTGCCGCTGACGCTGCTCGCCGCCAAAGGCTCCGTTGCGATGCGTGCCATGTTGCATCGCGGCTTCACCACGCTGCGCGATACCGGTGGCGCGGATTACGGTATCAAGGCCGCGGTGGAGCAGGGGCTGTTCGAAGGGCCTCGGCTGTTCATCGCCGGCCAGCCACTCAGTCAGACCGGCGGCCACGCCGATCATCGGCTCCGCACGCAGGACCGAGAGTTCTGTGCCTGCTGTTCCGGCCTGTCCTGGACAGCGCGTGTCGCCGACGGCGTGCCGGACGTGATCAAGGCCACGCGCGATGAACTGCGCAAGGGCGCCGATCAGATCAAGATCATGGTGTCCGGCGGTGTCGCCTCGCAGGCTGATCCGCTGGAGAGCCTGCAATACCGCATCGACGAGATCGAGGCTGCGGTGGACGAAGCCACGCGCTGGGGTACCTATGTTTGCGCCCATGCCTATTCCGCCAAGGCGATTGAACGTGCCGTGCGTGCCGGCGTCCGCACCATCGAGCATGGCAACCTGATCGACACGCCCACGGCACAGCTCATGGCCCAACGCGGCGCCTATCTGGTGCCCACTCTTGTCGCCTATGACGCGCTCAAGCGCCGAGGCCCGGACTACGGGCTCTCCGGCTACAGCCTGGCGAAGAACGAACTGGTGCTGCACGCTGGACTGCGCTCGCTCGACATCGCGCGCAACGCCGGCGTCAAGATCGGCTTCGGCTCGGATCTGCTCGGCCAGCTTCAGAACGACCACTGCAACGAATTCGTTATCCGCCGCGAGGTGATGAGCGCCCCCGACATCATCCGCTCCGCGACCCTGATCAACGCCGAGATCGTCAACCAGCCTGGCAAGATCGGCGAACTCATCCCGGGCGCGTTCGCCGACTTGCTGGTGGTCGATGGCGATCCCTACCGCGACATCTCCGTGCTGCTGGGCGAAGGCCGTAACCTCGCAGCCATCATGCTCAACGGCCGGTTCGTCAAGAACGCGCTCTGACAGGCATCATCCCGGCATCTTCGGGAACGACTGCATCTCGCCGCCCAACTGCACCCATGGCTGGGCACTGTCGCAATAGATCTGCATCGCGGGCTTCACCCAGCTCGCGTCGTCCAATGTTCCAGTGGAGATCATCACGACGCCCGGCAACGCGTCCCCTTCGTCCACAATCGATGCCCCACATTCCGGACAGAACTGCCGCGAGATCGACTTTCCGGTATCGCCCTTCTTGCTGTAGGTGCTCACTGGCCCTTGCAATGAGAAAGCGGCTTTCGGCACGCCGACCACGACAGAGAATGCGCTGCCGGTGAATTTCTGGCAGTCGCGGCAGTGACACACGCCGACGAACGCGGGATCGCCGCTCGCGCTGTAACGCACCTTGCCGCAAAGGCAGCCGCCTTCGATCCGAGCCATGTTGTATCTCCCTGTCGTGCGTGTGTTCCTGACGCTGACACGCCCGGAGTGTTCAGCGCAACACGTCCGATAGCGCGCTCAGCACATTCAGGGCTGGCGGAAAGCCACTGTATGGCGCCGTCTGCACCACCGCCTCGATCACTTCCGTCCGTGACGCACCGAGGTTCAGCGCGGCCTGTCCGAACCGCTTCGCCTGTTCCGGCATGCGCAGCGCGGTGAACGCTGCCACCGCGACGAATGCCCGCTCCCGAGGCTCCAGTCCCGGCCGGAACCAGATCTCGCCATAGCCATATTGGATCGCAGTCTCGTACAGTGCATACGTCACCGGATTGTCGGGCGCCGCGTAGCCCTGCGTGCTTCGCTCGCCATGCACCTGCTGCATCATGCTTCGTCCACGTCGCGCGAGATCGTCCAGCGTTGCGTCGACCGGCGGATCGACCGGAAACGCCACGCCACGCTCTGCGCAGACGTCCGCCAACAGCAGCAGCGTCTCTTCCGCGGCCGAGAAGCCGGCATAAAGCCCGGCCTGCACCAGCACCTCGCGGATCGTCTCGGTTGAAATGCCCAGCTCGATTGCCGCACCGATATGCCGCCTCAGCTGTCGCAACCGAGGCCAGACGCCGAGCGCTGCCAACGTGCACAACATGCGTTCCCGCACGGCCAGGCCAGGCCGGTTCCACACCGCGCCATGCACCGCCTCGGTCAGCAGCGTGCCGAACCCTTTCGGTTCGGCCGCCGCACTCGCACCAAACAATCGCGCACGCGTCGCTTCACCCTGAGCGCGCAGTTCTTCCCGCGTTGTCATGTGGCCTTCCTCCGCTGCTGCCGCGGATTGTGCCAATGGCGAGCGGGGCTGTCATGGTCCGGCTCCGACTGCTGCCCAACGGTGCAACAGTCGGAGCCGGTATCAGGCTCAGCGGATGATGATCTCCACGCGCCGATTCTGCGGCTCGCGCACGCCAGCTCCTGTAGGCACTAACAGGTGAGTGTCACCAAAGCCCTGGATGCTGATCGAGCCTTGCGGCACACCATCACGCACCAGCTCGCCCGCCACGGTCTGAGCGCGCCGCATCGACAGCCCCTGATTGTACGCGGGCGTACCAGAGGTATCTGTATATCCGTTCACCTCGATGCGCGTGTACTGAACGTGCGCCGAGTTGTCCGCGGCCTCGCGTATGATCTGTCGCGCGCGATCGTTGAGTGTCGCCTTGTCCCAATCGAAGAACACCAGGTAGGAGCGCGCCGGTGCAGGCGCAGGCGCGGCTATCGGTGCCGGTGGGGGCGGCGGCGGCGCCTGACCAAAATTATAGCGCAGCCCGATCAGCACCGCGTGGTTGAAATCGTTGCCCAGCTTCATCGAGCCGAAACTTGTCGCTGCGCCCGCGGCAGGTGTCACCGCCACATTATAGGAACGATACGCGACGCCCATGAACCGGTATTCCGCCGTCAGCGCCAGGCCGGGTACCGAGCTGATCGGAAATGCATCGCCAACGATCGCCTGGTACGCCAATGCACCACGCGTATCGTTCGAGGTGATCAGTGGGAACCCACCGGCGCCGTACACGTGGAAGTCATCGAGCTTCGCCCACTGGTACCCGACGCCAACTCCGGCATACGGATGGAAATACGGAGCGTTGAACAGCCGCGAAAAGTCGTAGATCACATTGAACATCGGGCCGTACTTGCGCTCGCTGCCGCCGGCCGCCGCGGGGAATCCCAGATCGCGTCCCTGGGTGAACCGGTTGGTGCGGAAATCACCTTCGATCTCGAACCGCAGCCCGTTGTCGAGCCCGTAGCCAAGACTGATCACGCCTACGCCACCAGCGCGCGACGCGAGATTGCCCGCTGCCGCGCCGCCGCCAGGCGAGCCGAGATGCTCGCGTTGCAGCCAGTTAACCCCAGCGCCGGCGCCGATATACAGGCCAACCAATGGCTGAGCGGGTTGCGCAATGGCAAATCCCGGAGCCGATATGATCGTCGCGCCGATAAGCAAGCTTCGGAATTTCATGAAACTTCCTTCATTTTTCTCTAAATCGACCCGACAGGATCGTGCGAACACACTGACATCACTCGGGAACTCGCAGCACCACACTAGTCTGCGAGCACGGGTGCTACGCGAACACTACTCCGCGACAACTCCACGCCTCGTGCGAGTGACACTCGTTGATGTGTCTGTATATGCCGATGGAGCTTCGCATGAACGAGAGGCCGGATGTGTCGAAGACCGAGGTGCCGCCACCAGAACCAGATCTGCCGTCTATACCGATACCAGGACCAACGAACCCTCCTGGGCCTGACCTGCCGCCAATCGCGCCGCCCGGGCCGCCGGGTATGACGCCACCGGTTGCGGAAACGGCTCATCTTTGATTGCAGCGGCGCTACCCGAGCGAGGACGCGTGCACACGTTATGATATCCACGCCGGTGATGTCGGTTGCGTGCCACAAGCGATGGGGCATGACGTCGAATATGCCGTCAACGAACCGGTTCGTTATCCAGAACCTTATGGCCAACGCCGCACGACCTGGTGGCACACCACCGGCGCATTAACCCGTCAGTGCTTGCGCGACTCGCCTCGGGCAAGGAATCCGTAGTCTCAGCCTGACTGAATGCGAAGGAGTGATCCATGTCCGAAACCCGGCTGGAAAACGCTGACAACCGCGAAGTCCGCGTTCGCGAGCGAGCCTATCATCTGTGGGAGGCCGATGGCCGTCCACACGGTCGTGAAAGAGAATTCTGGGAACGCGCCGAGGAGATCATCGGCATGGAGGAAAATCCAGCCGCGGGCCGGCTGCCAAACCCGATGGCGCGTTCGGCCCCCATTCCTGGCGTCACCGTTGAGGAAGCCGACATCCAGGAAAACTACGGCGAGATACCCGGCCGCCTCACTGACCAGGGAGATCGCCCCGCGACTCCGAAGCCACGTGCGCGAACCCGGCGGGCCACCAAGCCGCGGCAGTCAACCAAGAAGCAGTGAGCCTACGTCACCACTCGGCAAAGCTGCCGTCCGCATGGCGCCACACCGGGTTGCGCCACCGGTGTCCCTCCGTTGCTTTCTGCTGCACGAATTCTTCATTGATGGCGATGCCCAATCCAGGTCCCTGAGGAATGCGGACAAACCCGTCGCGGTAATCGAACACCGTTGGATCAGCGAGGTAATCCAGCAGGTCGTTGGTCTTGTTGTAGTGGATGCCCAGGCTCTGCTCCTGGATGAATGCGTTGTAGCAGACCGCGTCGAGCTGCAGGTTCGCCGCGAGCGCAATGGGCCCCAGCGGACAATGCAGTGCCAGCGCGATGTCATACGCCTCTGCCATTGCCGCGATCTTGCGTGTCTCGGTGATACCGCCGGCATGCGACGGATCGGGCTGGATGATGTCGACGAAACCGTCGTGCAGCACCCGCTTGAAGTCCCAGCGCGAGAACAGCCGTTCGCCCAGTGCGATCGGCGTGCTGCTGTGATTGGCGATCTCTTTCAGCGCCTCGGCATGCTCGCTCAGCACCGGCTCCTCGATGAACATCAGCTTGAATGGTTCGAGCTCCTTGGCGAGCACCTTCGCCATCGGCCGGTGCACGCGTCCATGGAAATCGACGCCGATGCCGATATGCGGGCCCACCGCCTCGCGTACGGCGGCCACATTGGCCAGCATGCGATCCACCTTCGCATGGCTATCGACGAATTGCAGTTCCTCGGTGCCGTTCATCTTCACCGCGGTGAAGCCGCGCGCCACGCAGTCCTTCGCCGCCTGTGCGGTCTCGCTCGGCCGATCGCCGCCGATCCATGAATAGACGCGGATGCGATCACGGCACTGCCCGCCGAGCAGCGCATGGATCGGCACACCCAGCGCCTTGCCCTTGATGTCCCACAGCGCCTGATCGATGCCGGCAAGCGCACTCATGTGTACGCCGCCACCGCGATAGAACCCGCCGCGATACAGCACGGTCCAATGATCTTCGATCAGCGCGGGATCCTTGCCGATCAGATAGTCCGCCAGCTCATCCACTTCCGCGGCGACCGCAGAGGCGCGCCCTTCCAGCACAGGCTCGCCCCAACCGGCGATCCCCTCATCGGTATCGATCTTCAGGAACAGCCACCGCGGCGGCACCACATATGTTGTCAGCCTGGTGATCTTCATCCTGGGTTCGCTCCCTGTGCGCGTCGCGCCATCATACACCGAGCGACCCCAGATGGAATTAATGGACCGTCTCAAGAACAAAATCATCCTGATCGGCGGTAGCGCGCGGGGGCAGGGTGAGCTTGGCTGTTTAAAGCGCCTATATCACCGGCGCCGAAGTTGCCATCGACGGCGGCGCCACGCTGTGACGGACTGGAGGGCTAGAACTCCAGCAAATTGTCCTTGAAATACTTCTGTGTATACCTCGTTCTCGTCAGCCCGCGCCGCTGCAGCTCGGGCACCAGCCCGTCGAATACCTCCATGAGGTAGCGCCGATCGAAATAGGTGTTGAAAAACAGGAAGCCGTCGCCGCCGACTTCCTCCATGATCTCCTGCATCATCCCGGCGACGTGATCGATCGTGCCGGTGAAGTCGATGCCCATCTTGGTGGACTGCGCCTGTGCCACCTCGCGCGGCGTCTTGCCGATCCACTTCGCCAGCGACGACTGATGTCCGTTGGTGTGCAGCATAGGCAATGGCTCGTCGGGATCGAACTTGGAAAAATCGATGTTGGTCAGTCGTGACATGCTGGAAAGCTGCATATCCATATGCCGGTTGGCATCTTCGCGCAGCAGGCGTCGCCGTTCCTGCGCTGCGTCCATCGTGACATCGACCAGCGGATACGCCAGGAACAGCACCTTCACATGGTCCGGATTTCGTCCCGCGGCCGCGGCGCGCCGCCGCACATTCTCCCGGTAGGCCTTCATCGACTCAACGCTGCCCGCGTCAGTGATGATCGTATCAGCCCACTTCGCGGCGAATTCCTGTCCCCGTGGCGATCCGCCCGCCTGGCATATCGGCGGCCGCCCTTGCGGCGACCGGGGCGCATTCAACGGCCCGCGGCAGCGGAAGTATTTCCCCTCGTGGTTCACCGGATGCACCTTGCCACCGTCGGCGAACATCGGCGCATCGCGATCGATCACCACGGCATCCGGCTCCCACGCATCCCACAGCTTGGTCACCAGATCGGCGAATTCATCCGCGATCTCGTAGCGTTCGTCATGATCCGGCTGGCCGACATGGCCGTAGTTCTGCGCCGCACCGTCGTTGCTGCTGGTGACGCAGTTCCAGCCGACGCGCCCCTCGGTCACATGGTCCAGCGAGTTGACCAGTCGCGCCAGCAGGAACGGGGGATACTCGGTGATCGACAGCGTCGGGATCAGGCCAAGATGCTTCGTCGCCTGCGCGAGATACGGCACCAGCACCGCGGGATCGAGCTTCGGCGTGCTCGCGGCATATTTCAGATAGGTGTCGTGCGAATCCTTGAACGTGTACGGCACCATCGACGAGTCCTCGATGATGACGTAATCGAAGCACGCCCGCTCCAGCCCGCGCGCCAGGTCAAGGAACAGGTCCGGCATCATCCAGCGGGCCACGTCACTGGCTGGCCCAGGCCAATGCCCACGCCAGGTCTTTGGCCCATAGCCTTGTGACAGAAACCAGGACAGGTGGAATTGTCGTTTCGCCATAGATTGTGAATCCTGCGCCGCGCGATTGCTGCAACGCAGCATGCAGGATCGAGTCCACTCTGTCAGCCCTGGCAGTGCAGCCGGTGTCGGCGATGCGCACCCCGCCGAGCGGCTGCCGGCGCGCTTCAGGCGGCTTGCACCTGCCGTGTGCCGAGGATCGCGTTGATCGCTTCGCGCGCCTGCGCGACGCCTCGTTCGGCTGCCTCGGGGCTGATCTTGAGGCCCTCGACATGGATGAAGGTCACATCGTTTAGCCCGAGGAAGCCGAGGATGGCCCGCAGATAGGGCTCCTGGAAATCGAACACCTTCGCCGGCGCGTCACCGCTGTATATACCACCGCGGCCGGTCACCACGAAGACCTGCTTGCCTTTCAGCAGCCCCTCGGGACCGTTGGCGGTGTAGCGGAATGTGCGCCCGGCGCGCGCAACATGATCAATCCAGGCCTTCAGAGTCGACGGGATGGTGAAGTTGTACATCGGTGCTGCCAGCACGATGGCGTCAGCCGCCTCGAGTTCTTCGATCAATTGATCGGCTGACTGAGCGGCCGCCGCCTGCTCGGCCGAACGCTTGTCCGCCGGAGTCATTGCCGCTCCCAGCACATCGAGACTGAGATGCGGGATCGCATCCGGCATCAGTGCGCGCTCGGTTACGGTCGTGCCTGGATGGGTTGCCTGCCAGATATCGACAAATTCGCGGGCGATCTGATTGGATTTCGAATTGTCGCCGAAAAGACTGGAGGTGACCAGCAGGATGTTGCTCATGGGGAAACTCGCTCAAGGTTGCATTCGTAGCCATCCATTTAGTGACGTGCCGGATCATGAAAATCGGCAAAATTGTGATAAGATCCATCAGTTCAACTGATGGACCTCCATGCTCGACCGGCTGACGCTCGACCAACTCCGCATCCTTGTCGCAGTCGCCGAGGCGGGCAGCTTTTCGTCGGCCGCGCGGCGGCTGGGACGCGTTCAGTCTGCGGTGAGCCAGTCGGTACGGGCGCTCGAAGCGACGCTTGGCATTCCGCTATTCGATCGCGGCGAGCGTATACCGAACCTGAGCGACGCTGGCCGCGCGTTGCTGGCCGATGCGCAGCAGGTGCTGCGCAGCGCGGAAAGCTTGCGCGCGCACGCCGACAGCATACGCTCCGATGTGGAGCCTGAACTGTCGCTGGCGGTCGATACGATGTTCCCGTCGGACGTGTTGATGGCAGGGTTGCAGGGATTGAGCCGCGAGTTTCCGTTCCTGCCGGTTACGCTGTTCACCGAGGGGCTGGGCGGCGCCGAACAGCGGTTGCGCGATCGCGTCGCCCGGCTTGGGTTCAGCATGCCATTGCCCACCAGCGGTTCCACCGATCTGACCGGTGAGCTCCTTGTCGAAATTCCACTCATCGCGGTGGTTGCGGTGGATCATGAGCTGGCGCGCGAGCCGCCGCCATTGTCGCGCGAGACGATCGAGCGGCATGTGCAACTCATCCTGACGGATCGCACGACGCTTACCACCGGCTTTTCGGGCAATGTGCTGGGCCAGCGCATCTGGCGCTTTGCCGATATGGCGACACGGCTAAACTATCTGCTGGCCGGCTTCGGCTGGTGCTACATGCCCAAGCACCTCGTTGCGGCAGATATCGAAGTTGGACGATTGAAGCGCTTGCAGATCGCTGAACATCGCGGCAGGGAATTCAAACTGGCGATCCATGTCATGCATGAGCGCGGGTCACCACCAGGACGCGCGGGACGATGGCTGATAGAGGAGCTACGGCGGCAGATGCCGATCCTCTCACTGCGGCCATCTGTCAGCACGGCACGCTGAGCTTCACGCGTCACGCCGACCCACGGGGACGCTTCAGGGGCCCCTAAACTCCGGGAGCAACGGCCATATCCACGTGCGGTTCGATCCAGGGCCGCAATCGCGCGGGCTGGATGCGCAGATTCATTCGCTGTGTCACACCGACGTAAATGCCGGACAGCCCAACGGCGTAAATCGCTGTGCCTGAAACGGAGAAGGCTCCGGAGGTCGCCCTCCGGAGCCTTCAGCATTGTCTGCGGGCGTCGTTGCCCTGAGTGAGCTAGATGGCGACGCGAGCGTCGGAGATCCAGGCCACGGCAAACGGCGCCACGAAGAGACAATGAGACACTGGATCACCTCCTTTCTGTTGTTGCGGACTGCGGGCAGTATGACGGACGCCCCTCCGCGCCGCAACCCCATGAGGAGAATTCCATGCCGAGCAAGAGCCGTATCGCCGCCGAAGTCGATTTCGAAAAGAACGGGCGGCAGCATGGTTTTCTGCGGCTGTTCCACTCGGTGCACAGCTCGGCCTACGGGTTCATTCCCATTCCTATCGTGGTGCTGAAGAACGGCACCGGCCCGACGGTGCTGCTGGTCTCCGGCACACATGGCGACGAGTACGAAGGCCAGGTGGCGCTGTGCAACCTGGCGAAGTCGCTCGATCCGGCACGGATCCACGGGCAGGTGATCATCCTGCCGGCGGCGAATTATCCCGCGGCGATGGCGGGGCGGCGGACGTCGCCGATTGATGAGGGAAATCTGAACCGGCTGTTCCCCGGCGATCCGGACGGCACGGTGACGCAGCAGATCGCTTATTACATCGAGCACGAGCTGGTGCCGATGGCCGATCTGGTATGCGACCTGCACTCGGGCGGTTCGTCGCTGATGTACGTGCCGTCGGCGCTGTTCGGCGGCTGGCACCGCGATGGCAGTACGGCACGCGGCGTGGAAGCGCTGAAGGCTTTCGGTTCGCCGGTGGCCTATGTCGCGGAGGAGAATCAGGGTGGCAACCGCACGCTCGCCGGCGGCGCGGCGCGTCACGGCGTCGTGTGCCTCGGTACCGAGGCGGGTGGCTCAGGCCACGTCACGCGCAGCGCTTTGCGCATGGTGGAACGCGGGGTCAACAACATCCTTGTGCATATGGAGGTGCTGCCGGAGAGCGCTCGCATCGCGCCGGATGAACCGACGCGGCTGCTGGAGGTGGGCGGCGCGGACTACTTTGTCTACACGCCGGAAAACGGGCTGTTCGAGCCTTTGGTGGAGTTGGGCGAGATGGTGCGTGCGGGCCAGCCGGCGGCGCGTATCCACACGCCGGAGACGCCGTGGGCCGAGCCGGTCACCGCGCATTTCGCCCGCGATGGGTTCGTGCTGTGCAAGCGGGTGCCGGGGCGGACGGTCCGCGGAGATTGCCTGTTCCACCTGGGGACGGATATCGATTTGTAGATACGCAACTATTCCGGGTAGATCATCTTCCGCGTCACACCACCGTCCACCACGAATTCCGCGCCGGTGATGAAGCGGCTTTCGCGCCCTACCAGGAATGCCGCCAGTGCGGCGATGTCGTCGGGCGTGCCGACGCGGCCGGCGGGATGGAAGGCGTCGTCCTCCTCGCGCGGCGCCGGACCCTTGGTGAAGATCCAGCCTGGGCTGATGCAGTTCACGCGTACCTCGGGTGCCAGGCTGATGGACAGCGCGTGCGTCAGCGCGACCAGGCCACCCTTGGAGGCGCTGTAGGCCTCGGTGTTCGCCTCGGACATATGGGCACGTGTCGATGCGATCGTCACCACGGTGCCATTCGACGCGCGCAGCAGGGATTCGGCTGCGCGCACCAGCAGGAAGGTGCTGGTCAGGTTCGTGCCGATCACCCGCGACCACTCCGCAAGCGAGAGCTGGGCGATCGGCTTGTTGGCGCTGATGCCGGCGTTGCAAACCAGGGCATCGAGCCTTGGGCCCAGGCCGCGGATCAGCGCACTCACCGCTGCCTCGTCCGCAACGTCGCACTGGACGTGCGGGCCGGGGCTGGTGTCCGCCACCACCACATGGAAGCCGTCGCGCGCCAGGCGAGCGGCGATCGCGGCGCCGATGCCATGCGCGCCTCCGGTGACCAGGGCTACAGGTCGATCCATGACAAATGGCCTCCCTTGCCGGCGCCCGTGTCGAGGAACACCGCCTTGCCGCCGGCACCACCCTTGCGGATGTAGGGGCGGCCGTCGGTGCTGCGCCGGTCATGACCGCAATAGACGGTGATGCCGGGTGGGATGCGGTCCACCCAGCGCAAACTGCGCTCGGGGTAGCCGTCGGCCTGGGTGCGACCGGTGGGTTCGCCGTACAGCGCACGGGCGAGCGGGCCGTGGGCGCGGTCCAGGCCGTGGTCGGGCGGCGACATCTCGAGCATCACGGTATGGAAGCCGCCATGCACGAACAGTGCATCATCGCGGCGCAGCCAGGCCGGTGCCAACGCCACTTCCTCCACCACGCGATGGCGCAGCGGCGCATCGAGCTGGGCCAGGGTGGCGTCCAGCGTCGCCTCGTTGCGCACCGGCTGTCCGGCGAGGAAGCGGGCCAGTTTCAGGTCGTGGTTGCCGAGCAGGAACAGCCCGCGGCCCTCGTCGATCAGACGGAACATGATGCGCAGCGTGCCGGCATTGTCCGGGCCGTAGTCGGTGAGGTCGCCCAGTTGCACAACGAACCGGTCGGTGGCGGCGGCGTAGGCGAAAGCGGTCGCGTCGCCGTGTACGTCGCCCACCACCCGTATGGGCGCGTCGCGGGGGAGGGTCCGGGCAGACATGTCAGGCGGTAACCTAGGCTCGCAAGGTCCCCAGTGTGAAGCTATAGAGACGCTCCTTGCCCAACAGGAATACGCGACCGCCCCAGGGGAACAGCCGGGCGATGGCTGGCTCCCGGACATCCATGCCGCCCGTGTAGGCGCCGAACGCCGGCATGATGATGCGCCGGGCGTCGGTCACGAAGCAGGGGCGGCTGACGCTGGTGCCGCGGGCGGGGATCGCGGCCTTGGGATGATGGTGGCCGGAAATCTCCGCATTGGCGCCGGTGACGGCCTGGTGGCGGAAGGTGAGGGTGGTGGTGGCGAAGCTCTCCACCCACTCGCCGCCGACGCCATTGGGGGGTGTGGGGTCGTGGTTGCCCTGGATCCAGATGAAGCGGTGCGCGTCGGTCATGGCCCGGATGCGGGCGAGTTCGCCACCGGGCAGGCGCGTGGACCCGTCGGCGTCGTGGAAGCTGTCGCCCAGGGCGATCACCAGGCGGGGGTGATAGCGCCGCAGCAGAACGGTCAGCCGGTCGAGCGTGGCGTGGGTGTCCCATGGCGGCAGAAGCTGGCCGCGGCGGGCGTACGACGAGCCCTTCTCCAAATGGAGGTCCGAGACCACGAGCAGGCTGGTTGCCGGCCAGAACATTGCACCGGCGGGGTCAAGCATCAGCCGCTCGCCGGCGAGGTGGATGGGAGCCGCCGCGCTCATGTCCCGAACAAAGTCGTTTGCGCGGTCCGACGCCGCGTCTGATTGGGCCGGTGGATCGTCTTAACCCCCGATCGGTCGGGTATGCCGCGATGCGGCGGTGGCGGCTCCTTCTCGCCGGTCGCCTCGGCGATGATCGCTTCGGCCTCGGCCAGCAGCTTCTCCTCGTCATCCTGCGTCCGCACGCTTTCGCGGCCGATCTCCAGCAGCACCGGCACCGCGAGCGGCGAGACCCGGGACAGCACCATGTGCGTGATCCGTCCCTTCACCCGCGTCAGCATGCCGGCGATACGCGACAGGTCGGTGAGCCCGCCCGCCGCGTCGGCGCGCGTGGCCCGCAGCAGGATGTGGTCCGGCTGATGCCGGCGAAGCACGTCGTAGATCAGGTCGGAATTCACCGTGACCTGCCGGCGCGTCTTCTCGGCGCCGGGATGGTGGCGCTCGATCAGCCCGGCGATCACCGCGACATTGCGGAAGGTCCGCCGGAGCATCGAGCTTTCCGCCAGCCAGGTCTCCAGATCGTCGCCCAGCATGTCCTGGTCGAACAGCTTGGCCACATCGCGCGGCTGCTCCGCGGACCAGATGCCAAGCACATAGTCGGTAGCCACGAAACCGAGCGGCGCGTAGCCCGCGCGCTCCATCCGCCGCGTGAGCAGCATCCCCAATGTCTGGTGCGCATTGCGGCCCTCGAAGCAATACGCCACCAGGTACCAGCGGTCGCCGCGCGGAAATGTCTCGACCAGAAGGTCGCTGCGCCCGGGCATGCGCGAGCGCGCCTTCTGCAGCTTCAGCCACTCCTGCACGCCTTCCGGGAACAGCGCCCAGCTTGAGGGGTTCTGCAACAGCCCACGCACCCGGTTCGCCAGGTTGGTGGTGAGCGGCAGGCGGCCGCCCTCGTAGGCAGGAACCATCGGCTCGCCGGTGCCGCCCTCGGCGCACTCCACCACGTTCTCATGCAGCCGCAGGAAGCGCAGCAAACGGCCGGCGAACATGAACGTGTCACCCGGCCGCAGCAGGTTGACGAAGTACTCCTCGATCTCGCCAAGCAGCGGTCCGAAGCGCTTCTTCCCGACCAGCCGCACCTTCACCAAGGGCGCCTCGACGATGGTGCCGATGTTCATGCGATGCTGCCGCGCGATCCGCTCGGACCGCACGTGCACGCGGCCCTCGCTGTCGCGGAACAGCTTGCGCCAGCGGTCATACGCCGCGAGCGCATAGCCGCCGTTCTCGACGAACATCAGCACATCGTCGAAGTCCTTGCGCGAGAGGTTCGCGTAGGGCGCGGCCCGGCATACTTCTGCATACACATCGTCCGTCCGGAACGGCGCCGAGCACGCCAGCCCCAGCAGATGCTGCGCCAGCACATCGAGCCCGCCAGGCCGCGGCGGATCGCCATCCAGTTCGCGCGCCTCGACGCCGAGCATGGCGGCCTCGCACTCCAGCACCTCGAACCGATTGGCCGGCACCAGGATCGCGCGCGACGCCTCGTCCATGCGGTGGTTGGCGCGGCCGACGCGTTGCAGCAGCCGGGACACGCCCTTGGGCGCCCCCACCTGGATCACCTGATCCACGCCGCCCCAGTCGATGCCGAGATCCAGTGACGACGTCGCCACCACGGCGCGCAGCTTGCCCGCAGCCATCGCCGCTTCCACCCGGCGGCGCTGCTCGACCTCTAGCGATCCGTGGTGCAGCGCGATCGGCAGTGTCGGTTCGTTCAGCCGCCACAGCGCCTGGAACATCAGTTCGGCCTGTGCCCGGGTGTTGACGAACACGATGGTCATGCCGGCATCGCGGATGCGTTCCATGACGCGGGGCGCGGCTTCCAGGCCCATATGGCCGGCCCAGGACAGTTCCCCGTCCGGCAGCATCATCGACAGGTCGGGCGGCGTGCCGTCAGGTTCCTCCACCACCCGTTCGGCGCCGACATAGGCGCGGATGGCCGCCGGATGCGCCACAGTCGCCGACAGGCCGACCCGACGGCACGCGGGCGCCAGCGTCATCAGCCGCGCCACGCACAGCGCCAGCTGGTCGCCGCGCTTGGTGCCGGCGAGCGCGTGCACCTCATCCATCACCACGCTGGACAGCCCGGCGAACATCGACCCCGCATCCGGCAGCGACAGCAGCACCGCGAGGCTCTCTGGGGTCGTCAGCAGGATATTGGGCGGCGCCTCCCGCTGGCGCGCGCGCCGGTTGGCGGGCGTATCCCCGGTGCGGGTCTCGATCGACACCGGCAGCTGCATGTCCTCGACCGGCCGCATCAGGTTGCGGGCGATGTCGGTGGCCAGCGCCTTCAGCGGGCTGATGTAAAGCGTGTGCAGGCCGTCCCTTGGCGCCTCGGCCAGCGAGACCAGCGTCGGCAGGAAACCGGCGAGCGTCTTGCCACCGCCGGTGGGCGCGATCAGCAGCACGCTTTCGCCGGCGCGCGCGGCGTCCAGCATGGCGAGCTGGTGCCGCCGCGGCGCCCAGCCCTGGGCGGCAAACCAGCGCGTGAACTGTTCGGGTATTGTTCCCGCCATCGCCTGAGGTAAGCACATCCCCCTGGGCCTGCGCCACCCCGTGTCGCGGAGGTGGCGTGGAGGCATTCCATGCACCAGATTGCGGGCGTGGCACATCCATCGACATGGCTGCGCGTCCTGCCGCAAGGCCTGTACTGCGAGCCGGGGGACTTCTTCATCGATCCGACCCGCGCGGTCGATCGGGCAGTGGTGACGCATGCCCATTCCGATCACGCGCGGCCAGGCCACGCCGCCGTGCTGGCAACCGGCGACACGCTGGCATTGATGCGGGCGCGCATGGGAGAGGAGCGAGCGGGCACCACGCAGCAGGCGCTCGCCTGGGGCGAGACGGTGGAACTCAGCGGCGTGCGTGTCTGGCTGGAGCCGGCCGGGCATGTGCTTGGCAGTGCCCAGGTCGCGATGGAGTACCAGGGCGCCCGCGCGGTCGTGAGCGGCGATTACAAGCGCACCGCCGATCCCACCTGCGCCGGGTTCATTCCTGTGCCGTGCGACGTGTTCGTCACCGAGGCGACCTTCGCGCTGCCGGTGTTCCGGCATCCGCCTCCGGAGCAGGAGATCGCGCGGTTGCTGGCGAGTGTCGCGCTGTTCCCTGATCGCACGCACGTGGTCGGCTGCTACGCGCTGGGCAAATGCCAGCGGGTGATCGCCCTGCTGCGGGAAGCGGGCTGGGATGGGCCTGTCTGGCTGCATGGGGCGCTGGCCTCGATGTGCGACGTGTACCAGGCGCGGGGTGTCGCGCTGGGCGAACTGCGGCCGGCAACCTCGGCGGCGAAGGGCGAGCTGGTCGGGGCGATCGTGCTGGCGCCGCCCGGTGCGGTGACAGATCGCTGGGCGCGCCGGATGGCCGATCCGGTGGTGGCGCTTGCATCGGGCTGGATGCGCGTGCGGCAGCGGGCGAAGTCGCGGGGCGTCGAATTGCCGCTGGTGATCTCCGACCACGCCGACTGGGACGAGCTGAACGCCACGCTGGATGACGTCGGCGCGCCGGAAGTGTGGGTGACACATGGCCGCGAGGAGGCGTTGATCCATGCCGCCGGGATGCGGGGGATCAAGGGGCGGGCGCTGCGTCTGGTCGGTTATGGCGACGAGGACGAGGCGGAGGACGCAGTTGAGGGCGAGCCGGTCAGCCCTTAGAGTGTCGGGGCAGCAGTGGAGACGTTCCCATGACCGAACCCCTGACGTTCGCCTTCGCCGATGACGGCGCAATCCCGAACTCGAAGCTGCCACTACTGGTGTATCGACAGGCCGTCCCCGCCGATCCGGCGGCGATCGAACGCATCTTCAACGCGAACCGCTGGCCTGCCGCGTGGCGCGACCAGGTGCATCCGTTCCATCACTTCCACAGTGACGCGCATGAGGTGCTGGGAGTGGCGAGCGGCCACGCCAAGGTGCGCTTCGGCGGCCCGCAGGGCGAGGTGCTGGAAGTCAACGCCGGCGATGTCGTTGTGGTGCCTGCCGGCGTGGGCCACTGCAACGAAGACAAGAGCGCCGACTTGCTGATCGTCGGCGCCTACCCGGACAACACGGCGCGGCGTGATCTGCGGCGTGGTAATCCAGCCGAGCACGACGAGGTGGTGAGCAACATCGCGGCGGTGAAGATGCCGAATGCCGATCCGGTGACCGGGGCCGGCGGACCGCTGGTGCGAATCTGGGGTGCCTAGCTTATCGGTCCTGCGCTGCTCGGCGGATCTCCTGCACCGCGGCCTCCACCTGAGCATCGGTGCCGATCCGCCCAAGCTCGGCCGAAGCTTTGCGCGGGTCACCGCCATACACGCCTTGTGTGGCGTCCGGTTTCGGCGCCGCCCGTAATGCACCGAGCCGCACCATGGACGGATCGACAGCCAGCATCAGCGATGTGTCGTTCAGGTCGGCATGTGTTCCGATATCCGCGCCATAGCCCCGCGCACGCAGTGCGTCGTTGAAGCCCCACACGCCCGCCACGTAATAATCGCCGGCATAGATCGCACGCGCATGGGCTGACGCCCAACTGTGGTTCAAAGTATCGGCGACCTGCTTCAGTTCGGCCTGATAGCCGCCATGATCGCCCAGCAACACGACTGTGCGGAAACCGTGTATGCGGAAGCTCTCGCTGGCGGACCGAACCACCTCTTCGAATGTCGTGGTCGGCACACTGATCGTTCCGGGAAAGCGCATGTGCTCAGTGGGCGGGCTGATGCTCCCCTCCGGCACATAGGCAATGACTGGCGCGACCAGCGCGTTCCCGAGCCGGCGCGCGATTCGGTCCGACAAGGCCGCCACACGCACGTTGTGCTTCCCGACCGCGATGTAGGGTCCGCTCTGCTCGGTGCCTCCGACCGGGATGATGATGGTGGTCTTGCCAGACAGCACCGCGCTGCGGATTTCGGTCCATGTCAGGCGATCGAATTCAACGGTGTCCGGCGCCTGCGCCCGTGCAGGAACGATTGTGGTCCACAGCGCCGCCAGCAATGTGGCAAGGCGAAGCAGACTGGCAGCACGATGCATTCTCAGTTCACTCCATGTTGAGCGTTAGAGGTCCCCGGCAACCCGGATCTTTTGTCCTGACCCCCACGGTCACGCTCAGCGGAGAGCGAAACCATGCACGCCCGCACGATGCCGCCGATCTGGACGGCATCTTCGGGCCGGAGCGATACGAACGCGCTTTCCGATATCTACAGGACCAGCGGCGATGATTTCTGGAGGGTCCTTCGTCCACCGGGACGGTCTGGAATGTTGGCAGCGCGCTTGAGCGGCCGCTTCGCAAGCTTGGCGAAGTGACCGCCACGCGGAGCGGTGTCGTCGTCCTCGAAGACGGGGCACATCTCCATCGCCGTTCCGCGCGCCGCCATTCGCCGATCAGTGCGGACGCAGGTCGTTGTTAACGCGATGGTCGCCGGACATCCAGCGGGCGAGCTCGGAATGCGCATCGGCGCGGCGGATCGCATCGATCTTCTCGACGCCGGGCGGATCGACGGTGAACTCCACGATCAGCCCATCGGGTGAACTGGCGTAGACCGATTTGCAGTAGCCGTGGTCGGTCTCGCGGAATTTCTCGCCGGAGCGTTGCAGGCGGTCGACGATCTCGTTGTAGGTGTTGTCGGACACCTTGAACGCAACGTGGTCGAAGTTGCCAACCACCGGCGGCTTCTCGGCGATCACCAGCTTGTAGATGTCCGGATCGGCGAAAGCGAAGAACGCCAGCGCGCCACCATCGCCCATGGCGAAGAACGTGTGACACATCGCCACGTCCCGGTTCAGCCAGGAATTGTGGTGGCTCTCGCACCAGGTCGCCACGAGGGGGATACCCAGCAGGTCCTCAAAGAACTGCCGGTTCTTCTCCTGGTCGCGCACGACATAGGCGTGGTGATGCAGCCGCTGCGGCAGTTCGTCCAGCAGCTTCGGCTTGTCGCGGACAGCTTCGGTCACTGACATGGCCACTTCCTCCTGTTGCTGAGCGGAGCTTGCGCTCGCGGTGCGGCGCTCGCAAGCTGATCGTGGGGGGAAACTATAATGCATCATCGCAGACTTTGGATCTGTGTCTTCCTGTTCACGCTGACGCTGATCAACTACACCGATCGCGTCGCGCTGTCGGTCGCGGTCACACCAATCTCCGCCGAGTTCCATCTGACCAAGGTCGAGATGGGCTACCTGCTGTCGTCCTTCCTGTGGATGTACCTGATCTGCCTGTTGCCGGTCGGGCTGCTGGTGGATCGCTTCGGCGGTAAGGTGGTCAATGCCGCCGGCATCGGCATCTGGTCGACGGCCACAGTACTCACCGGATTCACGACGGGATTCGTCTCGATGGCGGCGACGCGCATCGTGATGGGCATGGGTGAATCCACGAGCTGGCCGGCGTGCAACCGGGTGATCCGGGAATGGTTCCCCGCCTCGGAACGTGGCTTCGCCAATGCCGTGTTCGGAGCCGGCGCCGCGGCCGGCCCGGCGATCGGCGCGGTGGCGGTGTCCGCTATCGTTGCATGGCTGGGCTGGCGTGCTGGCTTCTTCGTCGCCGGTGCCGTTGGCTTCCTGTGGCTCGCTGCATGGCTGATCGCTTTCGACAAGCCGGAGCGGGTCGGTTGGCTGCGCACTGCCGAGCGCGATCGCATTTTGAGCGAGCGCGATGGCGCCGCGGTGAGTGCGTCGGCACAGCCATCCTCACCCTTGCTGCACCTGCTGACCTTGCGCAGCGTGTGGGGGCTGTTCCTGACGCAAGGCTGCGAGGTCTACGGCGGCTACATGCTGCTCACCTGGCTGCCGAACTATCTGCAAAGCGCGAAAGGCCTGTCGGTGCTGAACGCCGGCATGCTGACCGCGGTGCCGTTCGGCGCCGCCACCGTGATGGCCGTGGCGCTGGGTTTCCTCAGCGATCGGCTGCTGTCGCGCGATGCGGTGCATGCGGGCCGTCGGCGCACGATGCTCGCCGTCATGATGGTCAGCGCGGCCAGCATTCTGCTGATCCCGTTCATCGACGATCTCTGGCTGATCGTGGTCATCCTGGCAGTCGCGCGATCGATGGGTGCCGCCGGCAGCGCGCTGAACTTCGCCCTGGTCACCGATCTGGTGCGCAACCCGGCCGACATCGGCAAGGTCACCAGCATCACCGTGCTCGGCGGCAATTCGTTCGGCATGATGGGGCCGATCGTCACGGGCTACGTGGTCGGATTGACCGGCAGTTTCAACGGCACATTTGCCGTGGCGGGCATCCTTGCGCTGATCGGTGCCGTGGCAACGCTGACGATGACCCGTCGGCCGATCGAGGCGTATGGCATGCCGCTGGGGGCCGCGGCACAGCCGGCGTAGCGCTGGAGCGTGATGGGTTCACACGCGTTCACCCATCACACTCCGTCCCTATGTTTGATCGCGTGATTCAGACCTCCGGCGATTCCGCCTCCGGTCATCACGCGCTATCGGCGAGGTCCGTGCCGCAGCAGCTCGGCCGCACTGCTGCCTCCGGCATAGCGTGGGAGATCGTCGAGGATCTCGAACCACGGGAGCTGCTCGGCCGCGTAGACATGCACCCGTGCCGGCACCGCGGCGGGATCGCTCAGCGTGCCGGCATAGAGGTCGATCTGATCGGCGCGGCGTTCGCTGCGGTAGTAGATGGGCGAACCGCACGCGTCGCAGAAGCTGCGGTGCACGCCGGGTGAGGACGCGAATTCCTTCGGCTGTCCTTGTGTGAAGCGCAACGCGGCCTTCGGCACGATCACGAACGTGGCGACCGATGACGAGGTCTGGCGGCGGCAGCTCTCGCAATGGCAATGGACAACCTGCGCGGGCTCGCCGTCGTACTCGTACTGGATCTTGCGGCAGAGGCAATGGCCGGTGGTGGGCATGTCAATGGCTCCTGTGCGCCCGCTGGAACGTCGCCGGGGTTATCCCGTGGATACGTTTGAATGTGCGTGAGAGGTGGCTTTGGTCGGCGAATCCCGCTGCGGCTGCTGCCTCGGCCGTGGCCGCGCCCTGGCGGATAAGATGGGCGGCGTGGCGCAGGCGCCGGTTGCGCAGATACGCGCCCGGTGTCAGTCCGGTGATGCGCTTGACGTCGCGGATCACCTGGAAGCGCGTGACCCCCGCGAGCGCCGCAAGCTGCCGCAGATCGAGTGGTGCCGTCAGATCGTGCTCGATCGTATCGGCATAGAAGGCGAACCGATGCGGCGCGCCGGATGCCTCGACCTGTTCGGAATTGCGGCCGCGATCCGCATGGCACCGGACCAGATAGCGCATCGCCGTCATCAGGGACGCCTCGGCATCGTCGCCATCCTGCTCCGCGTCGCGATGCGCGACGTCGATCGCGCGCGCCAGCAATGGGTCTTCGATGGCGCACCTGGCGAACACGGGCGGCGC